>NZ_QBJC02000008.1:0-165288 GCF_003057695.2 Pseudocitrobacter sp. RIT415
CTATTGTTATTAATTATTAACCCCCCTATAGATGATGGCTCCTTCGCTCGTTATTTATCTGCATATACATTAAGATGAGAATACCCCTGCATAAGGAACCAGGATAATGACAACAGAGATGATTTCCCCCCAGCAGGCGCTAATGCAGCTTCATGAAGGCGCAAAGCTGGTTGATATCCGCGATGCGGATGAATTTGCCCGCGAGCATATTGCCCAGGCTCACCCCTTCCCATTAAGCGCCATTGAGCAGGGAGCCTCGCTGCCAGTGAACGCCGATGACGTGGTTATCTTTCATTGTCAGTCCGGAAACCGCACTCGCAACAATCTCACCCGCCTGGTTGCCGCCGCTGCGCCGGCTAAGGTAAAGGTGCTGGAAGGCGGCATTCAGGCGTGGAAAGCGGCCGGGCTGGAAACGGTAGAAGATAAAAAGCAGCCATTACCGCTTATGCGGCAGGTGCAAATTGCGGCCGGGGGATTGATTCTCCTGGGCTGCGTTTTGGGTTACACGGTATCAGAGGCATTCTTTCTGTTGAGCGCCTTTGTCGGTGCGGGCCTCACTTTCGCGGGAATCAGCGGATTTTGTGGTATGGCCAGGCTATTAGCCATCATGCCGTGGAACCGTCGTTAAGGAAGTCCCGACTCCGCATTTACTATTTCGTTACATCAGCATAATCTTAGGTAACGTCAACAAGTAGAGCAGGAGTATCGCGATGTATTCACCAGGTGATTTTGTACAACCGAAAATGGGTGGGCCAAAACTCAAAGTTCTGGAAACGCACAACGATCATATTGTAGCGGTACAGGCAAGTAATGAGCAGGGAGAGAAATATACCCTGAAGCTGGAAGACGTTACGCCCTATACTGAAGAAGGTGATTTTGGCGTGTGCTAAAAAATTGTGCGGTGAGACTCTTCTCACCGCTTTGTTCATTCACTTAGATTAGAAAATCATCCAGTGATTTACCGTTAGCCAGCGCCTGCGCGATAGGTTTCGGCGTACGCCCCTGGCCAGTCCAGGTTTTTACTTCACCATTAAAATCCGTAAAGCGATATTTCGCCGGACGCGATGCACGTTTTTTCGGTGCGGCGGCAATCGCCGCTTTCATATCTGCCAGTTCTTCCGGCGAAATACCATCGGCCTGCATTAACTCCAGCCAGGTATTAATTTTTTCTTGCTGTTCAGCGCGTTGCTGCATCGCTAACTGCTCTTCACTTCTCTTTTCTTCAGTGACGGTCCTGAATTTTTCCAGCATTTCTTCAAGAACGTCAATGGAGAAATCTCGCGCCATTGCACGCAAAGAACGGATGTTATTCAATTTTTGTAACATAACAGACATAGGGCTAAAAAATTCCTTATTCAAAACAAAATACATTACGACAGTAGCTAATTATATTGTATTTAAGAATATATTGCTACCGCCCGAATATTAATGAATATATCTTCATTGAGCTCTATCATTATATTTAAATAGAGCAATCAGATTATAAATTAATATACCCCGAAGCAATGCGTATTAGCCGTGCTGCATAACGTTTTGTTAACAAAACAGCAATGTGAATAATCACCCACTATCAGTGCATAATCACAACATCACATCATCAGAACTAACTGCTACGAAATCTGGATTAATGGCATAAAAAACACCAAAATCGACCAGGTTCACACTTTTACACCTAATCTCTGGCTTAGCGGCTCCAACAGTGCCTAACCGTTTCACGCTATACAGTGAGAGCAAAAACATAACCACTTGATTTAAAATAAAAAACAACAACTAATATTTAAAAAATAATGCCAATGGGTAAAATCGCTTACCGGCAGAGTATTTTATTGACAAAAAGGCTTTAAATAAAAATATTTCACTAGTTGTTAGTTTTAACCCAGACAGATAATCTATACATATCAACAAAGGCAACCCAAAACGCCTTTAACCCCCTAATAATGACGGTTTTCGTAACTTTTCGAGGAGCATACCGATGTTCTCTGCGCAGTCACGCCTGCGTCACGCAGCAGCAGACACTTTCGCCATGGTTGTCTACTGTTCCGTCGTGAACATGATGATTGAAATTTTTCTCTCCGGAATGACCTTTGAGCAGTCGCTTTCTTCTCGTCTGTTAGCGGTACCGGTTAACATTATTATTGCATGGCCTTATGGTGTTTACCGCGATGCAATTATGCGTCAGGCGCGCCGTATCAGCCCGGCAGGCTGGATGAAAAACCTTGCCGATACGCTGGCGTATGTCACGTTCCAGTCGCCGGTCTATGTGATTATTCTGCTGACAATCGGCGCAGACTGGCATCAGATTGCCGCCGCCGTAAGTTCGAATATCGTGGTTTCAATGGTGATGGGGGCGGTGTACGGCTATTTCCTCGATTTCTGCCGCCGTCTTTTCCGTGTCAGCCAGTACAGTCAGGCAAAGGCATAATGCACAGCGACTGGCGAATGCCAGTCGCTCGATTAATGAAACTCGCCAAATAAACCGTTCAGGTACCGCTCCAGCGCGATACGCGAGCTGAAGCCATGTGGAATTCCGTAATGCTGCTGTTCATCTCCACCTAAATAGAGGGGAAATTGATGATAGTGATCGCAGGTTTTGATTTCAGAAGCCGGTTCTGCTAACGAATTACTACGCTCTTTTAACGCCGGATGGATAATCAACGCCGTGCGTCCCATCCGCGCTTCACGATTCACATAAACATAATTCTCGCCACGGCGATAGCCGTAGGCTTTTTGGGTTACCACATCCACAGTGAAGCCCACTTTTTCAAGAACGCGCGCCACCTCATCAGGTCGTAAATACATTATTTTTTCCTCGTCATCTTTTACTGCATCGCCACCTTACAGTAATCAGCATTAACCTCGCTTTCAGAAAAATCCACAAACGCATCGATTCACTGTGATTCGCCCCAAAGAAGAGTTTTTTTGCCTACACTTAATTCCGTCCCCACTTAAAAAGGAGAAGCACATGCCTAATCGATTTGGCCGCAATGACGTAGTTGATGAGACGCAGGATATTCAGGATCAAGTCAATCAGTTAGCCGATAGTCTTGAGGATGTACTGAAAAGCTGGGGTAGCGATGCAAAAGGTGAAGCTGACGCCGCGCGTCGTAAAGCACAGGCGCTGCTGAAAGAGTCCCGCGCCAGATTGCATGGCCGCAGCCGTTCCCAGCAGGCCGCCTGCGATTACCTGAACTGCGCCAGCACCTATGTGCGCGAAAAACCCTGGCAGAGCTTAGGCGCGGTTGCTGCAGTTGGGATATTTGTTGGCGCATTATTAAGTTTGCGTCGATAATTGCAGTGAAACAGTGAAGATAATAAATGCGTCGTATCAGAAAACGCTTCTGAACGGCTACGCGTCTGTACCCCGGCTTTTACGCCGGGGTTTTTAATTTAAAGCCAGCTTTAACGCTGAAACCTGCTCGTTTGCCATCGACTGCGACGTAATATTAGTAAAACTCATGATGAGTCCTGATGTACCGTCACCGTTAGTCCGCCAGTCGTTCAGCGCCTGTACGGCCAGCCCTGCATCGCGTGCCCGCCGCGCCTGTAACCTATCGTCACCGGAAATATTCACCACCAGTTGAATGCCCCCTTGCTGCGCCACCACGTCAAAACCATGCGTCTGTAACGCCTCCTCCAGCCAGCGCCGCCGCTCGGCGTAATGCACGCGCATCTTCTTCAGATGCCGCCAGAAGTGACCTTCATGGATAAAATCACCCAACGTTTGCTGCCACAGAAGCGGTACCGGGCAGGCAATTTTTTGTACGTGGCGGCGAAACTGCGCCACCAGCGGCACAGGCACCACCAGCCAGGCAGTGCGCAGCGCCGGAAACATCGCTTTGCTGAAGGTACCGCCGTAAATGACGCGTTGCGGTGCATCCAGGCTTTTAAGCGGCGGCAGCGGTTTACCCTGATAGCGAAATTCACTGTCGTAATCATCTTCAATGATCCAGGCTTGTTGACGTGCAGCCCAGTCCAGAAGCTGGCGGCGACGCGGCAGCGAGAGCGCGACACCCAACGGACTTTGATGTGCAGGTGTCAGCAGCGCGAAACGGGCTTCAGGTGCATTAGTAAGTGCCCACTCCACATCCATCCCTTCATTATCCACCGGTATCGGGTACATGTTCACGCCTTCCTGCGCAATCACCGGGCGAATTAACGGAAAACCGGGGTCTTCCACCCACATTCCCTGCCCACGCCCCGCAAGCGCGCGTAAAATCAGACTCATCGACGCCGCATAGCCCGACGTAATAAAAACCTGTTCCGGCTGGCACTCAATGCTACGCGACAGTCGCAGATACTCGACAATCGCCTGACGCAGCACCATCTCGCCACACACATCGCCCAGCGCCAGGTCAAAGCGCGTCTGCGTACGCAATCGCCGCCCCATCACCCTGGCCCATAATGCGCGTGGAAAGAGATCCAGCGCAGGTAGCCCAAGCTGAAAAGGTTGCGGATGCGGTTCTTCGCCGCCAAACCATGTTGGCTCCGCCACCGCCGGTTTGAGCGTGAGGTGTTCACTGACAAACGTTCCGGCCTGGCCGCGCCGCTCAAGCCAACCCTGTGCCACCAGCTCGCCATACGCATTTTCTACCGTGGCGCGAGATACGCCCAGTTCTTGCGCATAAACCCGGCTGGACGGCAGCCGTCTGCCTGCCGTTAATTTGCCTTCCTCAATCGCGGTTTTCAGTTGCCTGGCTATATGCCGATAGCGTGGGCCATCATTTTGCATCATGGTCTGCTTTTTTACTCATTATATGGCTATCTGATGCAGACCATTATAGTGCTATTTTTGTTGCATCAACGATAAGGAGAGACAATATGACCCTGCTGCGCCAACCCTATAACGAATTAAGCCCTGACGTGTATAAAGGCATGGTTCAGGCAAGCCTGGCTCTGGAAAAGAGTTCCCTGGATCGCACTTTGCTGGAGCTCGTCTACCTGCGCGTTTCGCAGATTAACGGCTGCGCCTTCTGCCTTGAAATGCACAGTAAAGTCCTGCGCAAAGCGGGTGTGGATCAGAGCAAACTGGACGCGCTGGCTGGCTGGAGAGTAAGTAATCACTTCACTGAAGCGGAAGCCGCGGCACTGGCCTGGGCGGAAGATGTGACGCACATCGCCGAATATCATGCGGAAGATAGCGTCTATCAACCGCTGCTCTCGCACTTTAGCGCCGAACAAATCAGCGACCTGACCTTCGCCATCAGCCTGATGAACGCCTTTAACCGCCTGGCCATCGCTATGCGCATGTAATTTTTACACAAACATCCCCGGCCCCCAACGCGTTGCGCGCTGGGGGCTTTTTTTGTTCAAACATCCATATATTGTATGGTTGAAGTTTTTAATAACTACATCTAGTATTCCTCTCAGGTAACCACTCCCGGACTGACGCTCTAAACTGCGCCCTATTGTCATTTTAAATGGAAATACGAATCATGCGCATTACTATTTACACTCGTGATAACTGCATCCAGTGCCACGCCACTAAACGGGCAATGGAGAGCCGTGGCTATGATTTCGAGATGGTGAATCTCGACCAGCACCCTGAAATGGCCGATACCCTGCGTGAACAGGGATTTCGTCAGCTTCCGGTGGTGATCGCAGGGGAAACCCGCTGGTCCGGCTTCCGCCCTGATATGATCAATCGCCTGCGCCCCGATGCCATTGCCGCCCACGCATGAGCCGCCTCGTCTACTTCTCCAGCAGCTCTGAGAACACGCACCGCTTTATGGTGCGTCTCAGGTTGCCCGCGATACGCATTCCACTCAATGAACGGGAGCGTATTCAAGTCGAGGCGCCGTACATTCTGGTGGTTCCCAGCTATGGCGGCGGCGGTACGGCGGGCGCGGTTCCGCGTCAGGTGATCCGCTTCTTAAACGACCCGCAGAATCGGGCGTTAATCCGTGGCGTGATTGCCGCAGGAAACCGAAACTTTGGCGACGCTTATGGCCGCGCGGGCGCGGTGATCGCTGAAAAATGCCACGTTCCCTGGCTCTACCGCTTTGAGCTGATGGGCACGCAACACGATATCGATACAGTGCGAAAAGGAGTGAGCGAATTTTGGCAACGACAACCGCAGAACCTGTAACCCAGGCCGCGCCTGACTACCATGCGCTTAATGCGATGCTGAATCTGTATGACCGGAACGGGCAGATTCAGTTTGAAAAGGACAGCGAAGCCGTAGATGCGTTTATGGCCGCCCATGTTCAACCGAACAGCGTCACGTTCGATAACGCAGACGCGCGTCTACGCTGGCTGGTCGCAGAAGGCTACTACGATGACGCCGTCCTCAAACGTTATCCCCCCGCGTTTGTCACTGCGCTTATCAAACACGCGCACGCCAGCGGTTTTCGTTTCCAGACCTTCCTCGGTGCATGGAAGTTTTACACCAGCTATGCATTGAAAACCTTCGACGGCAAACGCTATCTGGAGCACTTCGCCGACCGCGTTTGTATGGTGGCATTAACCCTCGCTCAGGGCGACGAAGCGCTGGCCTGCCAGCTTACCGATGAGATGCTTTCCGGTCGTTTCCAGCCCGCGACACCGACCTTCCTCAACTGCGGAAAACAGCAACGCGGCGAGCTGGTTTCCTGCTTCCTGCTGCGTATAGAAGACAATATGGAGTCTATCGGCCGTGCAGTGAACTCAGCATTACAGCTTTCAAAACGCGGCGGCGGCGTGGCCTTTTTACTGTCGAATTTACGTGAATCCGGTGCGCCGATTAAGCGTATCGAGAATCAGTCATCCGGCGTGATCCCGGTAATGAAAATGCTGGAGGATGCCTTCTCCTACGCCAATCAACTCGGTGCGCGTCAGGGCGCGGGCGCCGTTTACTTACATGCGCATCACCCGGACATTTTGCGCTTCCTTGATACCAAGCGGGAGAATGCTGATGAAAAAATTCGCATTAAAACGCTCTCGCTTGGCGTGGTGATCCCGGATATCACGTTCCAGTTAGCGAAAGAGAATGCCGAAATGGCGCTCTTTTCGCCCTATGATATCGAACGTCTGTACGGCAAACCGTTTGGCGATATCGCCATCAGCGAAATGTATGCCGAGCTGGAAGCGGACACGCGCGTACGCAAAAAATATATTAATGCGCGTGATTTCTTCCAGACGCTGGCGGAGATCCAGTTTGAATCCGGCTATCCGTACATCATGTATGAAGATACGGTGAACCGTGCAAACCCGATTGCCGGGCGCATCAACATGAGCAACCTGTGCTCGGAAATTTTGCAGGTTAACAGTGCGTCGACCTACGATGAGAATCTCGATTATGCCGCCACCGGGCATGATATCTCCTGTAATCTCGGCTCGCTGAACATCGCGCACACCATGGACTCACCCAACTTTGGCCTGACCATCGCCACCGCCATTCGCGGGCTGACGGCGGTGTCTGATATGAGCCATATCCGTTCGGTTCCATCGATTGAGGCGGGTAACGCCGCCTCACATGCCATCGGGCTTGGGCAGATGAATTTGCATGGTTATCTGGCGCGGGAAGGCATCGCCTACGGTAGCCCGGAAGCGCTGGAATTTACCAACCTCTATTTCTATACCGTCACCTGGCATGCCCTGCATACCTCAATGCTGCTGGCGCGCGAGCGCGGGCAACGCTTTGCCGGTTTTGAGCAATCACGCTATGCCAGCGGCGAGTACTTTGCACACTATCTGGAAGGTGACTGGCAGCCAAAACACGCGCGAGTCCGCGCCCTCTTCCAGCGCTCAGGCATTACCTTACCGAGCCATGAAAACTGGCGACAACTGCGCGAAGCGGTGATGTGCTACGGCATCTATAACCAGAATTTGCAGGCGGTGCCGCCGACCGGGTCGATTTCCTATATCAACCACGCCACCTCAAGCATTCACCCAATCGTTTCGAAGGTGGAGATTCGCAAAGAGGGCAAAACCGGGCGCGTTTACTACCCTGCGCCGTTTATGAACAACGATAATCTGGCGTTTTATCAGGACGCCTACGAGATTGGCCCGCAGGCGATTATCGACACCTACGCAGAAGCAACGCGTCATGTCGATCAGGGGCTTTCGCTGACGCTGTTCTTCCCCGATACCGCCACCACGCGCGATATTAATAAAGCGCAAATTTACGCCTGGAAGAAAGGCATTAAAACCCTCTACTACATTCGCCTGCGCCAGCTTGCGCTGGAAGGCACCGAAATTGAAGGCTGCGTGTCCTGCGCGCTGTAAGGAGAAAAGGATGAACCGTTTATCGCACGTCAGCGCCGTCAACTGGAACAAAATTCAGGACGATAAAGATCTTGAGGTCTGGAACCGTCTGACCAGTAACTTCTGGCTACCGGAAAAAGTGCCGCTATCCAATGATATCCCCGCGTGGCAGGGGCTGACGCCCGCCCAGCAGCAATTAACCATCCGCGTATTTACCGGTCTGACGCTGCTGGATACGATTCAGAATACGGTGGGCGCGCCATCGTTGATGCCGGATTCACTCACGCCGCATGAAGAAGCCGTAATGTCCAATATCAGCTTTATGGAGGCGGTGCACGCACGCTCCTACAGTTCGATTTTCTCCACGCTGTGCCAGACCAAAGATGTGGATGCCGCTTACGCCTGGAGCGAAGAAAACGCGCCATTGCAGAAAAAAGCACACCTGATGCTGGCGCGCTATAAGGCCGATGAACCGCTGAAGAAGAAAATTGCCAGCGTGTTTCTGGAATCATTCCTCTTCTATTCCGGCTTTTGGTTGCCGATGTACTGGTCAAGCCGCGGCAAGCTCACCAATACCGCAGACCTTATCCGTCTGATTATTCGCGATGAAGCGGTACACGGTTACTATATTGGCTATAAGTATCAGAAAGGGCTCGAGAAAGTCAGCGAGGCGGAGCGTGAAGCATTGAAAGATTTTGCCTTCGATTTGCTGATGGATCTCTATGACAACGAACTGGCCTACACCGAAGCACTGTATGCCGACAGCGGTTGGGTTGATGAGGTAAAAGCGTTTCTCTGCTACAACGCCAATAAGGCACTGATGAACCTCGGTTACGAGGCGTTATTCCCGCCAGAAATGGCTGAGGTTAACCCGGCAATCCTCGCGGCACTCTCCCCTAACGCCGATGAAAATCATGATTTTTTCTCCGGTTCAGGTTCCTCTTATGTGATGGGAAAAGCGGTCGAAACCACCGACGATGATTGGGATTTTTAGTAACCTCATCCGGTAAAAATAACCCTCATTTTTTACCGGATTATTTTGCGAATAGCGCAATTAATCACACAAATATTCTTAGAGCTACTACACTGTTATTTACCACTTCATTTCACCTGAATGTATCGCTTTCAGGTGAAATTTGCAGTGGGGAAACGCAAAAATATCATAAAAATTCAAATCGCTCTCAGCCCTTATATCATGGGAAGCCCCGGCAATTCACCCTTCTCATTTCGGCAAGCAGAATCCTCCCAAGGGTTGTCATAGAATCTCAGTATGTTAGGGTATACCCGTGTAATTATTTCCATCAGGAATCATATTGATATAAATAAATAACGGGAATTCTATTATTGCATGGCAATTAAATTAGAAGTTAAGAATCTTTATAAAGTATTTGGTGAGCATCCACAGCGCGCATTCAAATATATTGAAAAAGGCCTCAGCAAAGAACAAATTCTGGAGAAAACAGGATTATCGCTTGGCGTTAAAGACGCCAGTCTGGCCATTGAAGAAGGCGAGATATTTGTCATCATGGGATTATCCGGTTCCGGTAAATCAACCATGGTACGCCTTCTCAATCGCCTGATTGAACCAACCCGCGGGCAGGTGCTGATTGACGGCGTAGACATCGCCAAAATCTCCGACGCCGAGCTTCGTGAGGTGCGCAGAAAGAAAATCGCGATGGTCTTCCAGTCGTTCGCCCTGATGCCGCATATGACCGTGGTCGATAACGCCGCTTTTGGTATGGAACTGGCGGGTATTCCAACCGCCGAGCGTCAGGAGAAAGCCCTGGACGCGCTGCGTCAGGTCGGGCTGGAAAATTATGCTCACTCTTACCCGGATGAACTCTCTGGCGGTATGCGTCAGCGTGTTGGTTTAGCCCGTGCGCTGGCTATCAACCCTGATATCTTATTAATGGATGAAGCCTTCTCGGCGCTCGACCCATTAATTCGAACGGAAATGCAGGATGAGCTGGTAAAATTACAGGCCAAACATCAGCGGACTATCGTCTTTATTTCTCACGATCTCGACGAAGCCATGCGAATTGGCGATCGCATCGCTATTATGCAAAATGGCGAAGTGGTACAGGTTGGCACACCGGATGAAATTCTCAATAATCCGGCGAATGATTATGTGCGCACCTTCTTCCGTGGTGTCGATATCAGCCAGGTATTTAGCGCGAAAGATATTGCCCGCCGTAGCCCGGCTGGAATTATCAGAAAAACGCCAGGATTCGGCCCGCGTTCTGCCCTGAAATTATTGCAGGATGATGACCGTGAATATGGTTATGTCATCGAGCGCGGAAATAAGTTTGTTGGAATTGTCTCAATTGACACGCTGAAAGCTGCCCTGAGTGCAGGTCAGGGAATTGAAAGCGCCTTGTTAGATCCGCCATTAGTGGTTGACGCAGAAACACCGCTCAGCGAATTGCTCTCTCATGTCGGCCAGGCCCCGTGTGCGGTCCCGGTTGTTGGCGAAGAGCAACAGTACGTTGGCGTTATTTCTAAACGCATGCTTCTTCAGGCTTTAGATCGCGAGGTGACAAACAATGGCTGATCAAACCAATCCGTGGGATACCGCACCGGCGGCCGATAATGCCGCACAATCCGCCGACGCCTGGGGCAGCGCGCCTGCCGACGGCGGTGGCGGCGCAGACTGGCTGACCAGCGCCCCCGCGCCACAGCCAGAGCATTTCAATATTCTGGATCCGTTCCATAAGACGCTGATCCCGCTGGACAGTTGGGTAACGCATGGCATTGACTGGGTGGTGCTGCACTTCCGCCCGCTGTTCCAGGGCATTCGTGTTCCGATTGATTACATTCTCAGCGCATTCCAGCAACTGCTGCTGGGGATGCCTGCGCCCGTCGCGATTCTCGTTTTCGCCCTGATTGCCTGGCAGATGTCGAGCCTCGGCATGGGGGTCGCCACGTTGGTATCGCTGATTGCCATTGGCGCAATTGGTGCCTGGTCACAGGCGATGATTACCCTGGCACTGGTTCTGACAGCGCTGCTGTTCTGTATCATCATCGGACTACCGTTGGGGATATGGCTGGCGCGAAGCCCACGGGCGTCGAAGATCATTCGCCCATTGCTGGATGCCATGCAGACCACGCCAGCATTTGTGTATCTGGTGCCTATCGTGATGCTGTTCGGTATCGGTAACGTACCGGGTGTCGTGGTGACAATTATCTTCGCCCTGCCGCCCATTGTACGTCTGACTATTCTTGGGATTAACCAGGTGCCTGAGGATCTGATTGAAGCGTCGCGCTCATTCGGCGCCAGCCCGCGTCAGATGCTGTTTAAAGTCCAGCTCCCGTTGGCGATGCCGACCATTATGGCGGGTGTGAACCAGACGCTGATGCTGGCGCTGTCGATGGTGGTTATCGCCTCGATGATCGCCGTGGGCGGCCTGGGCCAGATGGTTCTGCGCGGTATTGGCCGTCTTGATATGGGCCTCGCCACCGTAGGCGGCGTCGGGATCGTTATTCTGGCGATTATCCTCGACCGCCTGACACAAGCCGTTGGCCGCGATTCCCGCAGTCGTGGCAACCGCCGCTGGTACACCACCGGCCCTCTGGGTCTGCTGACCCGTCCTTTCAGCAAGTAATCCTGTTTTTACCCGGCGCATCACGCGCCGGGATCTGCAAACTTTACTCATCATAAAAAAGGAACAACGATGCGACATAGCGTAATGTTAGCCACAGCCTTCGCCACCCTTGTTTCCACCAGCACCTTTGCGGCGGACTTACCGGGCAAAGGCGTTACCGTACAGCCAATTCAAAGCACCATCACCGAAGAAACCTTCCAGACCCTGCTGGTCAGCCGCGCGCTGGAAAAACTGGGCTATACCGTCAATAAGCCCGATGAAGTTGACTACAACGTTGCTTACACTTCACTGGCATCTGGCGATTCCACTTTCACCGCCGTCAACTGGCAGCCGCTGCATGACGATATGTATGCCGCTGCCGGTGGCGACAAGAAATTCTACCGTGAAGGCGTATTTGTGAACGGTGCGGCTCAGGGTTATCTGATCGACAAAAAAACCGCCGATCAGTATCACATCACCAATATTGAGCAGCTTAAAGATCCGAAAATCGCCAAACTGTTCGACAGCAATGGTGACGGCAAAGCTGATTTAACCGGCTGTAACCCAGGCTGGGGTTGTGAAGCGGCCATTAACCATCAACTGGATGCCTACGGCCTGACCAAAACCGTTAACCACAACCAGGGTAACTATGCGGCGATGATGGCCGATACCATTACCCGTTATAAAGAAGGCAAACCGGTGCTGTATTACACCTGGACGCCTTACTGGGTGAGCGACGTGATGAAGCCGGGTAAAGATGTGGTATGGCTGCAGGTGCCGTTCTCTTCCCTGCCAGGCGTGCAGAAAGACATCGATACCAAACTGCCGAACGGCGCGAACTATGGCTTCCCGGTCAGCACCATGCATATTGTTGCCAACAAAGTCTGGGCCGAGAAAAACCCGGCGGCGGCAAAACTATTCTCTATTATGAAACTGCCGGTTGCTGACATTAACGCCCAGAACTCGATGATGCATGAAGGCAAAGCATCGGAAGGGGATATTCAGGGTCACGTTGATGGCTGGATCAAAGCCCACCAGGCGCAGTTTGATGGCTGGGTGAAAGAGGCGCTGGCGGCGCAGAAATAACATCCTCATCCCTGCCCTCTCCCACAGGGAGAGGGAGAAAACCGGTGCAGGACGTGCAGATATGCACACTCAGTCCCCTCTCCCTGTGGGAGAGGGGTAGGTTGAGGGGCCTCCCCACAGAAACCGCACGTCTCGCCACCATTCATTTCACTTAATTCCCCCTGCATCCGTTATTATTGGTAACATCAATAATAATCACCACGAAAATAATTTACCCCAATGACCAAAACCTCACACGGGCTGAGTCCCGCGCTGATTGTCCTGATGTCTGTCGCCACCGGGCTTGCCGTCGCCAGCAATTATTATGCGCAGCCGCTGCTGGAAGCCATTGCCCGCGCGTTTTCCCTGAGCGCCAGCCAGGCAGGCTTTATCGTCACGGCAGCACAGCTTGGCTATGCTGCCGGGCTGCTGTTCCTGGTACCGCTCGGCGATATGTTTGAGCGCCGACGCTTGATTGTCATTATGACGCTGCTCGCCGCTGGCGGAATGCTGATCACGGCCAGCAGTACTTCATTGGGAATGATGATTCTGGGCACCGCGCTGACCGGACTCTTTTCAGTCGTGGCGCAGCTGTTAGTCCCTATGGCGGCTACCCTCGCCGCCCCGGAAAAACGCGGCAAAGTGGTCGGTACGGTGATGAGCGGTCTTCTGCTTGGGATCCTGCTGGCGCGTACCGTTGCCGGATTGCTGGCAAACCTCGGCGGCTGGCGCACCGTGTTCTGGGTCGCCAGCGTCTTAATGGTGATTCTGGCACTGGCGCTGTGGCGGGGTTTACCGAAGCTCAAACAGGACAATCACCTGAGCTATCCGCGCATTCTTGGCTCAATTTACCATCTGTTTGCCCATAACAAACTTCTTCGCACTCGCGCTCTGCTGGGTTGCCTGACCTTCGCCAGCTTCAGCATTCTCTGGACATCCATGGCCTTCCTCCTCGCAGGCGCCCCCTATCACTTCTCCGAAGGTACCATTGGTCTGTTCGGCCTGGTGGGTGCGGCCGGCGCGTTAGGCGCGCGTCCGGTGGGTACGCTGGCTGATAAAGGTAAAGCGCATCTGACCACCACAGTAAGCCTGCTGGCGCTGCTGCTCTCCTGGCTGGCTATCTGGTACGGGCAGGTCTCCGTGGCGGCGCTGATCGTCGGTATTCTGCTACTCGACCTGATGGTTCAGGGTGTACATATCACAAATCAGACGGTGATTTATCGCGTGCATCCCGATGCGCGTAACCGTCTGACGGCAGGTTACATGACCTGCTATTTCATCGGCGGCGCGGCCGGGTCGCTGATTTCCGCTTCCGCCTGGCAACATGCAGGCTGGAATGGGGTTTGTCTGGTTGGCGCATGCATTACGCTGCTCAATCTGTTGGTGTGGTGGCGCGGCTACCGACACCAACCGCAGGAGTAACGCCCTGCACTGCTGACTCGGGCTGCGGAACGGCCCGATTTTCACTTTGATAGATTCGTCATATAAATTCGAATCAATAATTCATTTACTTTATTTGTCACCGTCGTTACTATATCGGCTGAAATTAATGAGGTTATGCCCAAATGGATAGTTCGTTTACGCCCATTGAACAAATGCTAAAATTTCGCGCCAGCCGCCATGAAGATTTTCCGTTTCAGGAAATTCTTCTGACTCGTCTATGCATGCACATGCAGGGCAAGCTGCTGGACAACCGCAATAAGATGCTGAAAGCTCAGGGGATTAACGAGACATTGTTTATGGCGTTAATTACGCTGGAGTCTCAGGAAAATCACAGCATTCAGCCTTCTGAGCTGAGCTGCGCGCTGGGCTCGTCTCGTACCAATGCCACCCGTATCGCCGATGAGCTGGAAAAACGCGGCTGGATCGAGCGTCGCGAAAGCGACAACGATCGTCGTTGCCTGCACCTGCAGCTTACCGATAAAGGTCATCAATTCCTGCGTGAGGTTCTGCCTCCGCAACATCATTGCTTACATCAACTCTGGTCTTCTTTAAGCGCGGCTGAAAAAGACCAGCTTGAGCATATCACCCGGAAGCTCCTCACCCGTCTGGATCAGATGGATGAAGATGGCGTTGTCCTTGAGGCACTGCGCTAAGTCCGGATATCGCTCAATTATCCTGATTGATAACAGAAACTGATAGGCCAGCAGATTCCCCTCTGCTGGCCTTTCTGATAAACAGGTCGGCTCAGCCGATGTGAAATAATAAGATCGTGGAGAATAACATGAGCGCAAATGCGGAGACTCAAACCCCGCAGCAACCGGCCAACAAGAAAGGCACGCGTAAGCGCGCCCTGGTGCTGTTGACCTTGCTCTTTGTCATTATTGCTGTGGCATATGGGATTTACTGGTTTTTAGTACTGCGTCATTTTGAAGAAACCGATGACGCCTACGTGGCAGGGAACCAGGTACAAATTATGGCGCAGGTGTCCGGCAGCGTGACGAAAGTCTGGGCCGATAACACCGACTTTGTGCAAAAAGGCGATGTGCTGGTTACGCTCGATCAGACCGATGCACAGCAGGCCTTCGAAAAAGCGCAAACCGCACTGGCCTCTACCGTGCGCCAGATGCGTCAAACGATGATCAACAGCAAGCAATTGCAGGCGAGCATCGACGTGAAAAAAACCGCACTGGCTCAGGCGCAGACAGACTTAAATCGCCGTATTCCGCTGGGTAGCGCCAACCTGATTGGCCGCGAAGAGCTGCAACACGCGCGCGATGCGGTTGCCAGCGCGCAGGCGCAACTCGACGTCGCTATCCAGCAATATAACGCCAACCAGGCGATTATTCTGGGGACGAAGCTCGAAGACCAGCCGACGGTGAAACAGGCGGCGACAGAAGTGCGTAATGCCTGGCTCGCTCTGCAACGAACCAAAATCGTCAGCCCGATGACCGGTTATGTATCTCGTCGTCAGGTACAGCCTGGCGCGCAGATTAGCCCAACCACCGCATTGATGGCGGTTGTTCCGGCGAACAATTTGTGGATTGATGCGAACTTCAAAGAGACGCAGCTGGCGCACATGCGTATTGGCCAGCCGGTTACCGTTATCTCTGATATTTATGGCGATGACGTTGAATATCACGGCAAAGTGGTCGGCCTCGATATGGGCACCGGTAGCGCCTTCTCGCTGCTGCCTGCGCAGAACGCCACCGGGAACTGGATCAAAGTGGTTCAGCGTCTGCCGGTTCGTGTTGAGCTGGATGAGAAACAGCTGGCGGAACATCCGCTACGTATTGGCCTCTCCACGCTGGTGAAAGTCGATACTTCGAACCGCGACGGTCAGATCCTGGCAAGTCAGGTGCGTACCAGCCCGGCTTACGAAAGTAACGCGCGTGAAATCAGTCTCGATCCGGTCAACAAGCTGATCAACGACATCGTGCAGGCCAACGCCAACTGATCCCGGGGTGAGTGTAATGCAACAGCAAAAACCGCTGGAAGGCGCGCAACTGGTCATCATGACCATTGCGTTGTCGCTTGCGACTTTCATGCAGGTGCTGGACTCCACCATCGCAAACGTGGCGATCCCGACGATCGCCGGTAACCTTGGCTCATCATTGAGCCAGGGGACCTGGGTTATCACCTCGTTCGGTGTCGCGAACGCCATCTCCATTCCGATCACCGGGTGGCTGGCGAAGCGTGTCGGCGAGGTGAAGCTGTTCCTGTGGTCTACCGTGGCCTTCGCTATCGCGTCGTGGGCCTGCGGCGTTTCCAACAGTCTGGGCATGCTTATCTTCTTCCGCGTGATTCAGGGGATTGTTGCCGGGCCACTGATCCCGCTGTCGCAAAGTCTGTTACTCAGCAACTATCCGCCTGCTAAACGCTCTATTGCGCTGGCGCTGTGGTCGATGACCGTGATTGTCGCGCCGATTTGCGGGCCAATTCTCGGCGGCTATATCAGCGATAACTATCATTGGGGCTGGATTTTCTTCATCAACGTGCCGATTGGTATCGTGGTGGTGCTGATGAGCCTTCAGGCACTGCGTGGGCGTGAAACGCGCACCGAGCAACGTCGCATCGACGGTATTGGTCTTGCACTGTTGGTGCTGGGTATCGGCAGTTTACAGGTCATGCTCGACCAGGGAAAAGAACTCGACTGGTTCAACTCCACCGAGATCATCGTACTGACTATTGTGGCGGTGGTGTCGCTAAGCTTCCTGATTGTCTGGGAGCTGACGGACGATAATCCGATAGTCGATCTCTCACTCTTCAAGTCGCGAAACTTTACCATCGGCTGTTTGTGTATCAGCCTGGCGTATATGCTCTACTTCGGCGCGATCGTTCTGCTACCGCAGCTTTTGCAGGAAGTTTACGGCTATACCGCGACGTGGGCGGGGCTGGCTTCTGCGCCGGTGGGCGTGATACCGGTGATTCTGTCACCGATTATCGGTCGCTTTGCGCATAAACTCGATATGCGCCGTCTGGTCACCTTCAGCTTTATTATGTATGCGGTCTGCTTCTACTGGCGCGCTTACACCTTCGAGCCGGGGATGGATTTTGGCGCATCGGCCTGGCCGCAGTTTATCCAGGGCTTCGCGGTGGCATGCTTCTTTATGCCGCTAACGACCATTACGCTCTCCGGTTTACCGCCTGAGCGTCTGGCGGCGGCATCGAGTTTGTCGAACTTTACGCGTACGCTGGCAGGCTCTATCGGGACATCCATTACCACCACTCTGTGGACCAACCGGGAATCGCTGCACCATGCGCAGTTAACGGAGTATGTCACGCCGTATAACCCGGATGCTCAGGCGATGTACAATCAGCTTGAGGGAATGGGCATGTCGCAACAGCAGGCTTCTGGCTGGCTGGCGCAGCAGATAACCAATCAGGGGCTGATAATCTCGGCAAACGAGATATTCTGGATCTCGGCGGGGATATTTCTCGTGCTGCTGGGCCTGGTGTGGTTTGCCAGACCGCCATTCGGCGCCGGGGGCGGCGGCGGTGGCGCGCATTAAGTTGTTGATGTAAAAAAAGGGCCATTGGCCCTTTTTTGTTGCCCGGTGGCGCTTCGCTTACCGGGCCTGCGTTTTCCGTACGATCATGTCGACCGGATTATTCGGCATTGCCAGACTAAATATGCAATTCCTGTAACTTCTCTTTCGGCAGCGCCAGCTCATCATTGCTGTTCACGCGCACGTCGCGGTCGAGAATATGGCGCGCAATTTCCTGCGCTTCCGCCAGGGAGTGCATCTGATATGTACCACATTGGTACACGTTCAGTTCCGGGATCTGATTCTGATCCTGAACTTTCAGCACGTCTGCCATTGCCGCTTTCCACGCATCCGCCACGCGCTGCTCATCCGGCGTACCGATCAGGCTCATATAGAAGCCGGTGCGGCAGCCCATCGGGGAGATGTCGATGATCTCAACGCCGTTACCGTTAAGGTGATTACGCATGAACCCGGCAAACAGGTGTTCCAGCGTGTGAATGCCTTTTTCCGGCATCACTTCTTTGTTTGGCACACAAAAGCGCAGATCAAAAACGGTAATCGCGTCACCATGCGGCGTGTTCATCGTTTTGGCTACACGGACTGCTGGGGCTTCCATACGGGTGTGATCGACAGTGAAGCTATCTAACAACGGCATTTCGTAACCTCCGGTGTATCCCTTATCCCAGGCATTTTATTTCTCACCCTAATAGACTGAAAAATATAACTTTTAAGCCATCACAAACAGGATTTTTAGGGATAAAGTGATTTTTTTTAAAAAAAACTGAACTCTTCTTTCAAGTGCGAGTCTGAGTATATGAAAGACGCGCATTTGTTATCATCATCCCTGAATTCAGAGATGTATATTTGGCCACAGTGATGTGGCCTTTTTCTTTTCTGTCAGGCGTGTTTTGCCAGCAACGCTTCAAATGATTCCGTATCCGAGGCTTCCAGCTTACGCTGACGCTCAACGGATGCATCACGTTCCGCAGCAAATTCCTCTTCGGTTAGGATCTCCAGCGGCTCCTCACGCAGCATATTACGATATTGCTCCGCCAGCGCCTTGCCGGTTCCACCAATGCCCTCATCAAGCATAGAACGCAGAATGCGCGCTGAGAAGGTTAATTCCGGATTATCAAAGCACGCAACCAGTTCATCGCACACTTTCTGGTAAGCTTCACCGCCTTCAATGCTGTCCATGGTCTGCGCCACACGTTTCAGATCGCGGAACAGATCTTTACCCACTTTCGGCAGCGGGAACTGTGCGGTTTCGCAACCCATGCCCAGCGTGAGGCCCGGCTTACGTCCTTCCAGAATCACGCGATTCCAGTTGGTGCGCGTGCATTGCAGCTCCTTGCTGCTCATTTCAGGCGCATCAGCCAGCACGCACCAGACCATAAACAGATCAAGGAAGCGAATCTGCTGCTCATCCACGCCGATTGGTGAGAACGGGTTAATATCCAGCGAGCGCACTTCGATATATTCGATGCCACCACGCAGCAGCGCGTCAGACGGATTCTCACCGCTACGTGTCACGCGTTTAGGACGAATCGGTGCGTAGAGCTCGTTCTCAATCTGCAAGATATTGCTGTTGATTTGCAGACGCTTACCGTCTTTCTCAACACCAATACGCGCATATTCTTCCGATGGTGTTTTGATCGCCCGCTTTAATCCTGCCACGTATTCATGCAATTCGTTAAACGTAATTCCGAGATTGCTTTGCGATTTATTGGTATAGCCGAGATCGCTCAGACGCAGAGACGTGGCGTAAGGCAGGTAGTACATGCCGCAGTCGGTTTTCTCAAACGGCAACGCACTCTCCTTCCCTTGCAGGAAAGAGGAGCAAATCGCCGGAGAGGCGCCAAACAGATACGGGATCACCCAGCCAAAACGATAATAGTTGCGGATCGCGCGGAAATAGCCAGCAGAGATCGCATCTTTACCGCTCTCAGCATCCGTCACACCGCACTTCGCCTGCCAGAACGCCATCGGCAAAGAGAAGTTGTAATGCACGCCAGAGATGGTTTGCATCAGCGCGCCATAGCGATTCTTCAGCCCTTCGCGATACAGCGTTTTCAGACGGCCAACGTTAGACGTGCCGTACTGCGCCAGTTCGATATCCTGGCCCGGCGCGATATAGCACGGCATACTCAGCGGCCACATCCGTTCATCGCCAAGATGACGCGCCGTATAACGGTGCACGTCACGCAGGAAGGTGAGCATATGATTGACGTCGCCATCAACCGGAGTGATAAATTCCAGCAGCGCTTCGGCGAAATCGGTAGTGATCCATTTATGGGTCAACGTCGAGCCGAGTGATTCCGGGTGCCCGGTCGTTGCCAGTGAGCCATCAGCGTTAACGCGCAGCGTCTCACGCTCAAGACCACGATTTATCCCTTTCAGTGCTTCAGGGTGTTTTTCCAGCCAGGTCAGCGCCTGTGATACATCCGGGATCAAATTGACCTCCCGCCTGTCGATATCATTTTATTAAGCATAATTGTAATGGTTGACGATTAAAGGTCACAAGCAATCCAATTAGTGCCACCACGTCATACCCTGGAGCGTCGCCGCCGCTACAGCGATGTAGCGTAACGCTTTTCCAAGACATAAAAAAAAGAGCACCGGCCCCCAGGAGATGCGCATCCATCCCGCCAGCAGACACAGTAAATCACCGATCACGGGCATCCAGCTCAGTAACAGTGTGGCTGCGCCATAACGTTTTAACCAGGATGTTGCTTTTTCCTGCCAGCGCGATTGCTTACGCACGGGAAACAACCGTCCAAGGATAACGTTTGTTGCCCCACCAAGGCTATTACCCATTGTTGCTATTAATACTAAAAGCCAGGGGTGACTGAGGCCAGAGACGAGGAGCGCGACAAGCACCGCTTCCGAGTTCCCCGGCAGCAGTGTTGCGCTCAGGAAACTGCTAGCGAACAACGATGCCAGCGCCAGCCCGTCACTCACAGCAGACGAACGTCAACAGCGTCCATACCGGCGCTTCTGGCCGCCTGCAGGCCAAAATCCGCATCTTCAAACACGACGCATTTTTCCGGCGCCACGCCTAAGCGTTGTGCGCAAAGCAGGAAAGTATCAGGCGCGGGTTTGTGATTTTTGACGTGATCGGCGGCGACCACCGCAGAAAAATAGTGACGCAGACCCAGATGCGCAAGCAACGCTTCAGCAATAGCGCTCTCGCTGCCTGTACCGACCGCCATCGGGCGACGTCCGTGCCAGGCTTTCACCACATCAATCAGCGGTAACGGCGTCACAGAATCCAGCAGCATCGCTTTAACGGCGGCTGTTTTTTCCTGTGCCAGAAGATGAGGGTCGAGATCGGCCTGATGAAGCTCAATGATGGCCTGGGCGATACGCCAGGTAGGAGAACCGTTAAGGGCAACCATCGCCTGCTCGTCGAAACGCATACCATAACGCCCCAGCACCTCGTTCCACGCTTTACGGTGCGTAGGCTCGGTATCCAGGATAGTGCCATCCATATCAAAGATTAATCCCGCGTAGCGTTCGTACATCACGTTCTCACAGACAGATAAAGTGAGATGTTACTTTAACGTAAAAGGCGGTTTTTGTCGCTGACAGACGCGTTGGAAATATGTCGTGAGGGAGGGTTTAGAACAAATTAGGATTTATAAGTGTATCGGGGAAGTAAGAGACTAGCTGTAATCCAGGAGAAGATGGTGCATCCGGGAGGATTCGAACCTCCGACCGCTCGGTTCGTAGCCGAGTACTCTATCCAGCTGAGCTACGGATGCATCGGGAAATACTATTCGTTAAAACAAGAGATGGTGCATCCGGGAGGATTCGAACCTCCGACCGCTCGGTTCGTAGCCGAGTACTCTATCCAGCTGAGCTACGGATGCATCGGTAAACTTGCTTTACTACGCTGATTTAACATCACTAATGCAATGTTAAGTAAGATGGTGCATCCGGGAGGATTCGAACCTCCGACCGCTCGGTTCGTAGCCGAGTACTCTATCCAGCTGAGCTACGGATGCAAAATGGCGGTGAGGCGGGGATTCGAACCCCGGATGCAGCTTTTGACCGCATACTCCCTTAGCAGGGGAGCGCCTTCAGCCTCTCGGCCACCTCACCACACGCCTCTTACGAGTGCTTCGGAGAACTCGTTAAAAGCTCTTCGTCGCTGCGTGGCGCACATATTACTTTCTGGGCTTTATAAGTCAAACAATTTTTCGAGACCTTTTATCGTTTGCACACTTCGCGCACAATTAGGCGGTAAAAACGGCAAAAAGCCTGTTTTCTCAACAGTAAAATCCCTAACTCACAGTAAAACAAAACAGAAAGAATGTGGCACAGCAGTGGCGATAAAATCACGGCGGGCAGAAAAAAGAAGATTGCGAGAAGAAAACGAAGCGGTAAAACGGGAATTCTGGAAAGGATGCGTCTCACCGGAGAGGTGAGACGCGAGAACTTAGTAACTGGACTGCTGGGATTTTTCAGCTTGGATACGCTGGTAGATCTCTTCACGGTGAACGGATACTTCTTTCGGAGCGTTAACGCCGATACGCACCTGGTTACCCTTCACCCCTAAAACTGTCACAGTGACCTCATCTCCAATCATGAGGGTCTCACCAACTCGACGAGTCAGAATCAGCATTCTTTGCTCCTTGAAAGATTAAAAGAGTCGGGTCTCTCTGTATCCCGGCATATCCATCATATACACACTCAACATCAGGCTTCCTTGATTTGACCTGAACGCTTCGTGCATAACGCCAAACGTACGCTGTGACTCACACCCTGGTGTAACGTTCACGGCATCACATTCTGTTAAACGTAAGTTTAGCCGATATACATGACTTCAACCTGACTTTATCGTTATCAGTACTCCATATGCAAGGCGTCTTAACAATTAACGTTAAGACGCCCACACAGGATTTATTTTATGTCTTGCGTAATTACAGCTTCGCGCTCACCCAGCCTTTCACACTGGACAATGCCGCTGGAAGCGCCGTCGCATCGGTACCACCGGCTTGCGCCATATCCGGACGACCACCGCCTTTACCACCAACTTGTTGAGCCACCATGCCGATAAGTTCCCCTGCTTTTACGCGGTCAGTGACATCCTTAGAGACGCCCGCAATCAGAGAAACCTTATCGTCAGCCACGGTCGCCAGCACAATAATGGCGGAACCCAGCTGATTCTTCAGATCGTCAACCATTGTGCGCAGCATTTTCGGCTCAACGCCGGAAAGCTCGCTCACCAGCAGCTTAACGCCGTTGATGTTTTCTGCTTTGCTGGAAAGGTTTGCACTCTCCTGCGCTGCCGCCTGCTCTTTCAGCTGCTGCAGCTCTTTTTCCAGTTGACGGGTACGTTCCAGAACAGTACGCACTTTTTCCGTCAGGTTATGGCTATCGCCTTTCAACAACTGGGCGATATCACTCAAACGATCGCTTTCTGCATGCAGGCTGGCAATCGCGCCTTCACCGGTAACCGCTTCGATACGACGAACACCCGCCGCCGTTCCGGATTCGGACACAATACGGAACAGGCCGATGTCACCGGTGCGTGAAGCGTGAGTTCCGCCGCACAGCTCGGTAGAGAAATCGCCCATGCTCAGCACGCGAACGCGGTCATCATATTTTTCACCGAACAGCGCCATCGCGCCCTTCGCTTTTGCCGCGTCGAGATCCATTACGTTAGTCTCAATCGGCAGGTTACGACGAATCTGGGCATTCACCAGATCTTCGACCGCACGAATCTCTTCCGGTTTCATCGCTTCGAAATGCGAGAAATCGAAACGCAGCACTTTGTCATTGACCAGAGAGCCTTTCTGCGCCACGTGCGTGCCAAGAATCTGGCGCAGCGCTGCGTGCATCAGGTGTGTCGCCGAGTGGTTCAGTCGAATACGCGCACGACGCGCTTCGTCAACATCAGCCTGAACCGCGTCGCCCACTTTCAGAGAACCTGTCGTCAGCTTGCCGAGATGACCAATCGCCTGACCATATTTCTGCGTATCATTCACGCTGAAGCTAAAGCCCGCGCCTTTCAGCTCGCCTTTATCGCCAACCTGACCGCCAGATTCCGCATAGAACGGGGTCTGGTCCAGAATGACTACCGCTTCCTGACCGGCCGCCACGCTTTCAACCGCTTTACCGTCGATAAACAGTGCAGTGACTTTGCCGTTCAGTTCGAGATGATCGTAACCTTTGAATTCTGACGCGCCATCAACGCGGATCATCGCGTTATAGTCTGCGCCGAAACCGCTGGATTCACGCGCACGACGGCGCTGCTCTTCCATCGCAGCTTCAAAGCCTGCTTCGTCAACTTTCAGGCCACGCTCACGACAAACGTCCGCCGTCAGGTCAACCGGGAAGCCGTAAGTGTCGTACAGACGGAAAGCGGTTTCGCCATCCAGCGTGTCGCCCTTCAGCTTAGATAACTCTTCATCCAGCAGCGCCAGGCCGCGTTCCAGCGTACGGGCAAACTGCTCTTCTTCGGTTTTCAGAATCTGTTCAACCTGCGCCTGCTGGCGTTTCAGTTCTTCACCGGCAGAACCCATCACGTCAATCAGCGGGCCAACCAGCTTGTAGAAGAAGGTGTCTTTCGCACCCAGCATGTTGCCATGACGAATAGCGCGACGAATGATGCGGCGCAGCACGTAGCCACGGTTTTCATTCGACGGTGTAACGCCATCGGCAACCAGGAATGCACAGGAACGAATGTGGTCGGCAATCACGCGCAGTGACTTGTTAGACAGGTCAGTCGCGCCGGTCACTTTTGCTACGGAATCAATCAGTTTACGGAACAGGTCAATTTCATAGTTAGAGTTGACGTGTTGCAGTACCGCTGTGATACGTTCCAGACCCATACCGGTGTCGACGGACGGTTTCGGCAGCGGCTCCATGGTGCCGTCAGCCTGACGGTTGAACTGCATGAAGACAATGTTCCAGATTTCAATGTAACGGTCGCCGTCTTCTTCAGGCGTTCCCGGAGGGCCACCCCAGATGTGGTCGCCGTGATCGTAGAAGATCTCGGTGCACGGGCCGCATGGGCCGGTATCGCCCATCTGCCAGAAGTTATCGGAAGCATACGGCGCGCCTTTGTTGTCGCCAATGCGAATGATGCGCTCACGCGGGATACCGACTTCTTTTTCCCAGATTTCGTAAGCTTCATCATCGGTTTCGTAAACGGTCACCCACAGACGCTCTTTCGGCAGGGCGAACCAGTTTTCACCGGTCAGTAATTCCCACGCGTACTGAATAGCGTCGTGTTTGAAGTAGTCGCCGAAGCTGAAGTTGCCCAGCATTTCGAAGAACGTGTGGTGACGCGCGGTGTAACCGACGTTTTCCAAATCGTTATGTTTACCACCCGCACGAACGCAACGCTGCGCAGTAGTTGCGCGAGAATAATTACGTTTGTCGAGACCAAGGAAAACATCCTTGAACTGGTTCATCCCGGCGTTGGTAAACAGCAGGGTCGGGTCGTTATTCGGCACCAGGGAGCTGCTGGCAACTACCTGATGTCCCTTGCTATGGAAAAAGTCGAGAAACGCCTGACGGATCTCAGCGGTGCTCTTGCTCATAATTATCCTGAAATCAAGCTAACGAAAGGTCGCCGTCGTAGCAGGTTATTTGTTGTCCAACTTGCTACCTGACGGAAAAAGTGGGAATAAGATAAGTTTTCTTTAAAGGGAAGTAAAACCCCCGAGCGCTCAATCGGCAAAATTTCGCCATATTTCCTGGATATCTTCCATCAGATAGCCACGGTAAAGCAAAAAGCGCTGGATTTTCACTTTTTCAGCAAATGTTGTCGGTAACGGTTCACCGTACTTCCGCTCGGCCTGATCACGCGCCAGCGTACACCAGTCAATATCACACTCGCGCATCGCCTGCTCGATATCATTACGTGCAATGCCTTTTTGCCCGAGTTCCTGTCGAATACGCGCCGGGCCGTAGCCTTTGCGGCTGCGGCTGGCGATAAACTGCTGCACAAATCGCAGGTCATCGAGATAGCGATTCTCATGACACCAGGCGATCACTTTTTCGACCTCTTCTTCCGGCGCATCAATGGGTTCGGGGCCGTTTTTAGTCATCACCGGGGCCGTCAGTTTACGGCGTAGCTCCTGTTCGCTGTGGTCTCGCATTGCCAGAATACGAATGGCACGATCCAACAAACGCGCGTAAGCGGAGCGGCGTGGTGCGTTCTCGTTCATAACCCTCCCGATCGTTTAAATGCAAAAAAGGGCTGCATTAGCAGCCCTTCTGTTTTCTGATGAGAGGTTATCAGAAATCTTCGTTGGTTTCTTTCGCGTGCGTGTCGTTTTCATCGACCACGAAATCCGGCGTAGAATCCTGATTGCTGAGCAGTAACTCGCGCACTTTTTTCTCGATTTCTTTCGCCGCAGCCGGGTTCTCTTTCAGCCAGGAGATAGCATTCGCTTTACCCTGACCAATTTTGTCGCCGTTGTAGCTATACCAGGCACCCGCTTTTTCGATCAGCTTCTCTTTCACGCCCAGGTCAACCAGCTCGCCCAGGAAGTTAATACCTTCACCGTAGAGGATCTGGAATTCGGCCTGTTTGAACGGTGCGGCGATTTTGTTTTTCACCACTTTCACGCGGGTTTCACTACCGATGACGTTATCGCCCTCTTTCACCGCGCCGATACGGCGGATATCCAGACGAACGGACGCATAGAATTTCAGCGCGTTACCGCCAGTGGTGGTTTCCGGGTTACCGAACATGACGCCAATTTTCATACGGATCTGGTTGATGAAGATAAGCAGCGTGTTGGACTGTTTCAGGTTACCCGCCAGCTTACGCATCGCCTGGCTCATCATACGTGCCGCAAGGCCCATGTGAGAGTCACCGATTTCGCCTTCGATTTCCGCTTTTGGTGTCAGTGCCGCAACGGAGTCGACAACCAGCACGTCAACCGCGCCAGAGCGCGCCAGCGCATCACAGATTTCCAGCGCCTGTTCACCAGTATCTGGCTGAGAACACAGCAGGTTGTCGATATCAACCCCCAGCTTACGCGCATAGATGGGATCCAGCGCGTGCTCTGCATCGATAAAGGCGCAGGTTTTGCCTTCACGCTGTGCCGCAGCAATAACCTGCAGGGTCAGCGTTGTTTTACCGGACGATTCAGGCCCGTAGATTTCGACGATACGTCCCATCGGCAGACCGCCTGCACCCAGTGCGATATCCAGTGAAAGCGAACCGGTGGAGATGGTTTCCACGTCCATGGAACGGTCTTCACCCAGGCGCATGATGGAGCCTTTGCCAAATTGTTTCTCAATTTGGCCCAGTGCTGCCGCCAACGCTTTCTGTTTGTTTTCGTCGATAGCCATTTTTACTCCTGTCATGCCGAGCAAGCCCGGGGAATGAATTCTGTTCTGTTGAAGCAATTATACTGTATAGTCATACAGTATCAAGTATTTTGTAGAAATTGTTGCCAGAGCAGTTGCAAGGCAAATGCCGTAGCCTGCCGACGCACCGATTCACGGTCGCCCGAGAAGCATTCGCGCTGGGTTACACCCTGCCCGGTCGCGCTTGCCACGCCAAACCATACGGTGCCGACGGGCTTCTCATCGCTGCCGCCATCCGGCCCGGCAATGCCGCTGACCGATACCGCATAAGAGGCGCGCGCTGCACGCAATGCGCCCACGGCCATTTCGACCACTACCGGTTCGCTCACCGCGCCATGCTGTTCCAGCGTCACCGCGCTGACGCCAATCATTTGCGATTTAGCTTCATTGCTATAGGTGACAAAGCCGCGCTCAAACCACGCTGAGCTTCCCGCGACATCGGTCAGGGTTTTTGCAATCCAGCCTCCGGTGCAAGATTCTGCCGCGGTGACTGTCGCACCCTGCGCTTTCAGCGCCTGCCCGACCTTTTCGCTCAGTTGAAATAATTCGCTGTCAGTCATCATCCCTCCTGTCAGGTAGATATCTGTCGGACAAGATAGCACTTTCCCAACACAGATGGGGGCGAGGTATCGATTTTACGAGGGGGGTTCAGAAAATGGATCGCAAGCATTGCCCTGGTGCTTTTCGGATAGCAGCCTGAAAAACACAGTGAGATAATTTCACCGGGAAACTACCCTGAAAATGGAAGGACTAAGGATATGTCGACACACGATCCAGAGACTGAAAAAAAACTCAAGAAAACGGAACAGTTACGCTTAATTATGTTTTTTTGCGGCCTGTTCACATTAGTGAAAGTGGGGTTAAGTATCAGTTCGGGCCCGTTTGATGCATTGTATATGGCAGTTGAAGCATTGCTCGGCCTGGTATGTCTGATTTATGCCCTGCGGTTGGGCAAAACAGTGAGTTCACTTAAAGCCGGGCAAGGCAACGTGAAATAAGTGTCGGCCCCTACGGGCCGACCGAGATTACTGCATGCTGCTAACAATAGTCTCCACGTTATGTCGCACCATATTCACGTAGCTATCCGCCACGCCGCCCGGTTTCGATAACGCTTCCGGATAAAGCTCGCCACCCGCCTGCGCGCCGGTCGCGGATGCAATCTGTTTTACCAGACGTGGGTCGAGCTGGTTTTCCATAAACCAGGTGTGCACACCATCAGCTTTGATTTGTTTAATCAACGCGCCGACATCCGCTGCGTTCGCTTCGCTTTCCGATGACAGCCCCTGCGGCGACAGGAAGTCCACCTGATACGCTTTGGCGAAATAGCCGAACGCATCGTGGCTGGTCAGTACCTTACGCTTATCGCGCGGAATCGGGCTGAAGCGCTGCTTCACCCAGCTATCGAGCGCCCTGAGTTCAGCCACATATTTCGTACCGCGTGCTTTTATGGCACTGGCGTCCTGCGGGTCCGCTTTGGCGAGCCCCTCGGTAATGTTCTGCGCATAAATGACGCCGTTCGCCACATTATTCCAGGCGTGCGGGTCCGTCACCGTTTGTCCGTCTTCTTCCAGGGTTTGCGTAGCGACACCCTGCGAGGCAACGACCAATTGCCCTTTAAACCCGGACGCTTTGACCAATCGGTCAATCCACCCTTCCAGCCCCAGGCCGTTAACCACCACCACATCCGCTTTGCTCAGCAACGCGCTCTCTTTTGGCGACGGCTCAAAAGTATGGGGATCGCCGTCCGGCCCCACCAGCGTCGTCACCTTCACCGCATCGCCCCCAACCTGTTGCGTGATATCGCCCAACACCGAAAAACTGGTGACAACATTGAGCGTTTTCGCCATCGCGCCCTGCGTGATTAACCCCAACGCCAGCGCCAGAATCACCTTCTTCATTTTCATACCCTCCCCTCAGTTAAAAAGCGCACGCAGGCGGTAGGCCAGCCTGCTGCGCGTGCCAAAAATTAGCGAAAAAAGAAAAATCAGACTGGCGGTCAGAACGATAGACGGCCCGGCGGGCAGGCTTGCCGCCCACGACAGGCTAAGCCCCATCCAAGCGCAAAGCACGCCGCACAGCCCCGCCAGCCAGAGCATAGCTGGCAGTGTTTGCGCCCAGCAGCGGGCCGCTATTGCGGGCAGCATCATTACGCCCACCGCCATCAACGTGCCCAACACCTGAAATCCGGCCACCAGATTCAGCACCAGCAGGGCGAGGAACAATCCGTGCAGCGCAGACGGCAGCCAGCGCGCATTTACCTGCAACCAACTGCTGTCGAACGCTTCAACCACCAGCCCGCGATAACACACCGCCAGGGCGATCAGCGTGATGCTGGCCACCAGCGCGACAAACAGCGCTGACGGGCCATCCACCGCCAGAATGGAGCCAAACAGCAGATGAAGCAGATCGACGTTTGAGCCGCGCAGTGACACCAACGTGACGCCCAGCGCCAGCGAGCCCAGGTAGAATCCGGCAAAGCTGGCATCCTCTTTCAGGAGCGTGCGACGGCTTACCCAACCCGCCCCCAACGCCACGGCGATCCCTGCCACGAAACCGCCGATCGTCATTGCCAGCAATGACATTCCATTCATTAAATAGCCCACAGCAACGCCGGGAAGTATGGCGTGCGACAGCGCATCGCCCATTAAGCTCATCCGCCGCAGCAGAAGAAATACGCCAAGCAGCGTTGTGCTTAGTGAAAGCGCGAGGCACACCATCAGCGCCCGACGCATAAAGCCGAACTCAATAAACGGCTGAAAGAAGATGTGCCAGATCATGCTGACCTCGCGGGTAACAGCGGGGAGATTGCGCGCACGCCGCCTAACTCCAGCACCTGTGGAAAGAAGCGCGCCACTTTTTCGCTGTCATGCAGCACCGCCAGCACCGTTTGCCCGTGCCGCTGCATATCCAGAATGAGCGACATCAACATCTCCGTAGTCGTTTCATCGACGCCAGTAAAGGGTTCATCCAGCATCACCAGCGGAGCCTGCTGCACTAAAATGCGGGCAAAGAGCATGCGCTGGAACTGGCCGCCGGATAGGGTGTTAATCGGAGCTTTCGCCAGTGACAACAGCCCGACGCGCTCCAGCGCTGTCGCTATACGTTTGCGCATCCCCGGCCCCATGCCGTACAGCAAAGAGAGGCGCGGCCACGCCCCCTGAGACACCACATCCTGCACCGTTAACGGAAACTGCTGATCGAGCTCCTGTCGCTGCGCCAGCCAGCCAATAACCGGACGCCGCACCTGCCAGCGCACTTTACCGCTCACGGGCGGAATGAATCCGGCCAGCGTTTTCAACAGTGTCGATTTGCCGCAGCCATTCGCCCCGACGATCGCCATCAGGTTGCCGCGCGTAATGCGTCCATCGACGGGGGGCGCAATCGCCTCGCCGTCATAGCCGATGCAAAGGTTATCGAGCACGATCATGGCAGTGATACCGCCCACCAGGCGACGAGCCAAATAAACGCCAACAGCAGACATGCGCCTGCCAGTCGCCTCAGGCTGGAGAGAGAAAAAAGCGAAGGTGACATGAATACCGCCCCAATGATTATGTTATAACATAACAATAAACAGCAGGCAGAGAAATGTAAATCCTTGTCAGCACATGAGGGTGTATCGAAATGTAACTCCCCTCCCGGACGGGAGGGGAAGCGGGATTACTGAACGCGAGCCAGCGCGACGGCCTGGCCAAGCTGCCAGACAGCCATCGCATAGTGCGTGCTGTGGTTATAGCGGGTGATAGTGTAGAAATTCGGCAAACCGTACCAGTACTGATAACCAGTGCCGACATCCAGACGCAGCAGGCTGGCCTGCTGATGGTTGCCCAGCGAATCCATCGGCGTCAGGCCCGCGGCAGCAAGCTGCGACACGCTGTATTTGGTTTTAAAGCCGTTTTCCAGCCCTGGTGCCTGGCCCATCGCCTGCACCGCCACCTGGTCGCCCTTCACCCAACCGTGCTGTTTGAAGTAGTTCGCCACGCTGCCGATAGCATCTTCCGGGTCCCACAGGTTAATGTGTCCGTCACCATTAAAATCAACGGCGTACTGTTTGTAAGAGGACGGCATAAACTGGCCGTAACCCATTGCACCCGCGAAGGAACCTTTCAGATCCAGCGGGTCATCGCTTTCATCGCGCGCCATCAGCAAGAAGGTTTCCAGTTCGCCAGAGAAGTACTCTGCACGGCGCGGATAATTAAAGGAGAGCGTCGCCAGCGCATCGAGGATACGGGTTTTACCCATCACGCGGCCCCAGCGGGTTTCAACGCCGATAATACCGACGATAATTTCCGGCGGCACACCGTACACCTGCCACGCGCGTTTCAGCGCGGCTTCATGTTGATTCCAGAATGCGACGCCGTTTTGCACGTTGTCCGGGGTAATAAACTGTTTGCGATAGCGCAGCCACGCGCCGTTTGGCCCACTCGGCGGCAAACCGGTCGGTGCCTGGCGATCCATCAGACGCAACACATAATCAAGACGCTTCGCCTGGGAGAGAATTTCGTGCAACTGTTGTCGGTCAAAGCCGTGCTTGCTCACCATCTTATCGATGAACTGCTCTGCCGCCGGGTTATTGGCAAAATCACCGGTCGGGATCAGCGCATTGTGCTGCGGCTCCAGCAGGAAACCGCCGGATGGCGTGCCAGCCGTTGCCGGTGCGGCGGCGGTTTTCGGTTTGCTGCTACAGGCAGCGAGCAGGACACACAAGGGCAGTAAGGCGATATAACGACGCTTCAACATGGGACATCCATTTAACAATATCGGCAAGAGGTAATTATGGTAAAGCAATCGCAACGCCTCAAGGAAGCGCCATAACGTATCGTGGATAAAAAAACTTCCCCCCTCCTTAACCTTGATCGCGCCATTGGTATTGACCGGACAAAATCAGTACCCTTATGCCGCACCTCGGTGAATGCCGAGCCCTACACGTATAATATTCAAAAATGACAGGATGCAACGCCATGATTGCGGAAAACACTTTTTTACTGGAAGCGGGCCGTCAAACGCTGATGCTGGAACTTCATGAAGCCAGCCAACTGCCGGACCGCCTGGGTGATGACTTTATCAAAGCCGCCGAAGCCATCATTCATTGCAAAGGCAAACTGATTGTTTCCGGTATCGGTAAATCGGGCCATATCGGTAAAAAACTTGCCGCAACCTTCGCCAGCACCGGCACACCCGCGTTCTTTGTTCACCCGGCTGAAGCGCTGCACGGCGATCTGGGTATGGTGGAAAGTCAGGATGTGATGCTGTTTATCTCCTACTCCGGCGGCGCGAAAGAGCTGGATTTAATTATCCCGCGGCTGGAAGAAAAGTCCGTTGTCCTGCTGGCGATGACCGGCAAATCGCACTCACCGTTAGGTTTAGCCGCAAAAGCCGTTCTGGATATTTCCGTTGAGCGTGAAGCCTGCCCGATGCGTCTTGCCCCCACCTCCAGCACTGTGAACACGCTAATGATGGGCGATGCGCTGGCGATGGCCGTGATGCAGGCGCGAGGTTTCAATGAGGAAGATTTTGCCCGTTCACATCCGGCTGGCGCGCTGGGCGCACGCTTACTGAATAAAGTGCATCATCTGATGCGCCGCGATGCCGACGTACCGCAGGTGAGCATCCACGCCAGTATTATGGACGCCATGCTCGAACTGAGCCGCACCGGGCTGGGCCTGGTTGCCGTCTGTGATGAGCTGTTGCAGGTGAAAGGCGTGTTTACCGATGGCGACCTGCGCCGCTGGCTGGTTGGCGGTGGCGCACTGGCGGATAACGTCAGCCTGGCGATGACGGTGAACGGCACTACGCTGAATGCGCAGAGCCGCGCTATTGATGCCAAAGAGCAGCTGATGAAGAAAAAAATCAGCGCCGCGCCGGTGGTGGATGACAACGGCCAACTGGTCGGCGCGATCAACCTGCAAAACTTCTATCAGGCCGGTATTCTTTAATCCTTCATCCCCAGACGTTTCGCCAGCCGATGCAGGTTGGCGACGTCTGTCTCCAGCGCCCGTGCGCTGGCCGCCCAGTTGTTACTGTTTTGCGCCAGCGCCTGACGAATCATCTCACGCTGAAAATGTTCGGTGGCGTCACGCAGGTTGTGACACGCTGGTAACGCTGGCGCTTCACTTTCCATGACTGGCGCAACCGCGCTCTCCTCAAACGCAAAATGCTGCGCTTCAAGGATCACATCGCCACCGCTCCGCGTTGCGCGCGCCAGCACGACCGCGCGGTGCACCGCATGTTCCAGCTCACGCACGTTGCCCGGCCAGGCGTAACTCAGCAAATGCGCCCTCGCTCCGGCGCTTAAAATCACCCGCGATAACCCCAAACGCAACCGGCACTGTTCGCAGAAATAGCCTGCCAGCAGCACTACATCATCGCCGCGTTCGCGCAGCGGTGGCACGGAGAGTGGAAAGACGCTCAGACGATGGAACAGATCGGCGCGAAAACGCCCGGCCAGCACCTCTTCACGCAGGTCGCGGTTGGTGGCCGCCAACACGCGCACATCGACCCGCAGACTGCGGTCATCCCCCACACGCTGAATGTCGCCATACTGCAATACGCGCAGCAGCTTGGCCTGCAACGCCAGCGACAGCTCACCAATTTCATCAAGGAACAGCGTGCCGTTATCGGCCATTTCAAACTTACCGCTACGGTTGCTGATAGCCCCGGTAAACGCCCCCTTTACATGACCGAAGAGTTCACTTTCCGCCACGCTTTCTGGCAGCGCCGCGCAGTTAAGATAGACCAGCGGATTAGCCGCTCGCGGGGAACCTTCATGAATCGATTTCGCCACCAGCTCTTTCCCGGTGCCTGTTTCACCGCTGATCAGTACGTTGAGATCGGACGCCGCGACAATCTCTATCTCTTTTTTCAGCTGCATCATGTTCGGCGACAGGCCAATCATGTCGGTACAGGCGACGTGTTCAAACGCGGCAGGTGCCCCCGGCAACATATTCTGACTTTCCAGTTGTTCAATCAGCAGGGCGTTACTCAGCGCCCCGGCGGCCAGCGCGGAGATCAAACGCAACTCTTCATCGCTGAAGACATCGAACTGCTCCGGCACCATCGCATCAAGCGTCAACGCGCCAATCAGGTTCTGCCCGGCAAACAGCGGCAAGCCAACGCAGGCATGCACTTTCAGGCTCTCCTGACCGGGAATTAATCCATCGTAGGGGTCGGGCAAATCACTGTCTGCGGGGAAGCGGACGACATCCCCCGCGCGGGCAATGGCTTCAAGACGAGGATGCCCTTCCAGCGTAAAGCGGCGGCCCAGCACATCCTGCGCCAGCCCGTCGATCGCCAGCGGAACAAACTGCCGTGCTTCATAGCGCAGTAGCGCCGACGCGTCGCACTCCAGCACCTGACGCAGCGTGGTGATTAAGCGCTGAAAGCGATCCTGATGGCCAACACCGCGTTGTAGTTCGATGGCGATATTCGCCAGTACATCGACCGAGAAACTCATCGTAACCTCATTGTCTTTTTGACAATGCATGTTGTCATATTGACTGTATCAATAACAGTCATTTTGACAACAACCATGCACGAAAAAATATTAAATACAGATAAAACAACAACTTAAAAAGTTGGCACACAACCTGCAATAAGCAATACATCTTTTTAAAAACATTGCATTTGATTGAGGTTGCTATGTCTATTCTGGTTAAAAATAACATTCATTGGGTTGGCCAACGTGACTGGGAAGTGCGTGATTTTCACGGTACCGAATATAAAACGCTGCGCGGCAGCAGCTATAACAGCTATCTGATCCGTGAAGGTAAAAATGTCCTGATCGACACTGTTGACCATAAATTCAGCCGCGAATTCGTGCAGAACCTGCGCAGCGAAATCGACCTGAACGACATCGACTACATCATCATCAACCACGCGGAAGAAGACCACGCCGGTGCGCTGACGGAGCTGATGTCTTACATCCCGAACACCCCGATTTACTGCACCACCAACGCCATTGATTCCATCAACGGCCACCACCACCACCCGGAATGGAATTTCCATACGGTGAAAACCGGCGACAGCCTGGATATCGGCAACGGCAAACAATTGATCTTCGTTGAAACTCCGATGCTGCACTGGCCGGACAGTATGATGACTTACATGACTGGCGATGCGGTATTGTTCAGTAACGACGCCTTTGGTCAGCACTACTGCGACGAACGTCTGTTCAACGACGAAGTGGATCAGACCGAACTGTTCGAACAGTGCCAGCGCTACTACGCCAATATCCTGACGCCGTTCAGCCGTCTGGTGACGCCAAAAATTACCGAGATCCTCGGCTTCAACCTGCCGGTCGATATGATTGCCACCTCCCACGGTGTGGTATGGCGTGACAACCCGACGCAAATCGTTGAGCTGTATCTGAAATGGGCGGCCGATTATCAGGAAGACCGCATCACGATTTTCTACGACACCATGTCGAACAACACCCGTATGATGGCGGACGCAATTGCTCAGGGCATCAATGAAGTTGACCCACGCGTGGCGGTGAAAATCTTCAACGTCGCCCGCAGCGATAAAAACGAAATCCTGACCAACGTTTTCCGTTCTAAGGGCGTGCTGGTCGGGACATCAACCATGAACAACGTGATGATGCCGAAAATCGCCGGTCTGGTCGAAGAGATGACCGGTCTGCGTTTCCGTAACAAACGTGCCAGCGCATTCGGTTCACATGGCTGGAGCGGCGGCGCGGTTGACCGTCTCTCTACCCGCTTGCAGGATGCCGGTTTTGAAATGTCGCTGAGCCTGAAAGCCAAATGGCGTCCTGACTTCGACGCACTGGAAGTGTGTCGCGAACACGGTCGTGAAATCGCCCGCCAGTGGGCGCTTGCGCCGCTGCCAGAGGTGAGCGCGAAAGTGACAACCGCGCAGGAAGAATGTGCCTGTGCAGCCGCCGCTGCCGCCGACCTCGGCCCAAGTATGCAGTGCAGCGTCTGCCAGTGGATTTACGATCCGGCAAAAGGCGAGCCGAACCAGGATGTCCAGCCGGGCACGCCCTGGAGCGAGGTACCGGACAACTTCCTGTGCCCGGAATGCTCACTGGGTAAAGACGTCTTCGACGTACTGGCAACGGAGGCAAAATGAATAATGGCATCGTGCTCATCGGCTCGGGCTTTGCGGCCCGCCAGTTGGTGAAAAACATTCGCAAACAGGATGCCACCGTGCCGCTGACTTTGATCGCCGCCGACAGCATTGATGAATACAACAAGCCGGATCTCAGCCACGTTGTCAGCCGGGGGCAAACCGCCGCCGACCTGACGTTGCAAACTGCGGGCGAGTTTGCCGAGCAGTACAACCTGAATCTGTTTCCGCAAACCTGGGTGAGCGACATTGATGCACAGGCCAAAGTGGTGAAAAGTCAGGACAGAGAGTGGCGCTACGACAAACTGGTGCTGGCGACAGGCGCATCGACCATCGTACCGCCGGTTCCCGGAAAAGAGCTGATGCTGACCCTCAACAGCCAGCAGGAATTCGGGGCCGCGCAGAGTACCCTGCGTGATGCGCAGCGCGTACTGATTATCGGCGGCGGGCTGATTGGCACCGAACTGGCGATGGACTTCAGTCGCGCAGGCAAAGCGGTGACGGTAGTGGATAACTCCGCCTGCATTCTGGCGTCACTGATGCCGCCGGAAGTGAGCAGCCGCCTGCAACATCGCCTGACCGACATGGGCGTACATTTGCTGCTGAAAACCCAGTTACAATCGCTGGCGCAAACTTCCACCGGGATTGTGGCGCAGTTTGACCGCAATCGTCAGGTTGAAGTGGATGCGGTCGTCGCCGCAACGGGTTTGCGCCCGGAAACCGCGCTGGCGCGACACGCGGGTGTAGAGATCAATCGCGGCGTGAAGGTCAACAGCGCGATGCAAACCAGTAACCCGGATATCTACGCACTGGGCGACTGCGCGGAGATCAACGGCGCCGTGCTGCCCTTCCTGCAACCAATTCTGCTAAGTGCGATGTGTCTGGCGAAGAATCTGCTCGGCCAGAGCGGTGAACTGAAATTGCCGCACATGCTGGTGAAAGTAAAAACGCCGGATCTGCCGCTGCATCTGGCGGGGGAAACGCGCCGTCAGGATCTGAACTGGACTATCGCCACCAGCGCGCAGGGTATGCTTGCCCAGGGCTATGATGAAAGCCAGCAGCTTCGCGCCTTTGTGGTGAGTGAAGAGAGAATGAAGGAGGCGTTTAGCCTGTTGAAATTATTGCCGAACTGATTTGCTACGCCATTGCTGAACTTAACCTTGCTCGCGAAGTTTGCAGAGCCCTTCTTAACCTCAGATACACGGACGTATCGCGTCTGATTTTTGCCCCGGTCGCCGGGGCTTTTTTTTGGCTCCGTGCGCACATTATTGTCGGATGGCGGCTACGCCTTACCCGACCTACCTTTTGCACCATCAGACACCCCCATACCATCCGGCATCACGCGCACCTGGCCGCTGCAACCACCGCCTGCCCGAACGCAATAGCTCCATCACCTGCGGGCAAACTGTGTGGAAAAAGCAGTGTGAAATCAGCCAGATGGTGTTGCAACCGCGCACGCAGCAGCGCGTTATGCAGCACACCGCCACCAAATGCCAGCGTGGTTATCCCGCGCATCTGCGCTTCACGGCGCATCACACCGCCCAGCCCCTGCGCCAGCGCATCGTGAAACGCCCACGCTTTTTCCGCCGGGCTGGCCCGCCACGCCAGCCACTGCGGCCAGAATTCTGCCAGGTCAAACCGTGCACTTTGCAGCGGATGTTCAACGCCAGCACACGTCGCCGCCAGCGCTTCCAGACGACAGGCCGCCTCACCTTCATAACTCAACGTCAGCGGCGCACAGCCCAGCGCACAGGCCACTGCATCAAACAATCGCCCGCACGATGACGCGCGCGGCGCATTAATACCGCGTTCAATCGCCCGCGCCAGCAGCGGCCAGTTTTGCTCGCGCACAGAGGCGGTTTCCGGATAACGTTCCCACTCCGGCACAAACGCCAGGCAGTGCGCCAGCAGGTTACGCCACGGCTGACGTGCCGCCAGGTCGCCCCCCGGCAACGCTACCGCAGGCAGGCCGCCAAGATGTTCACACTCGCGGTAGTTCACACGTAGACATTCACCGCCCCACAACGCGCCCTCTTCCCCCATGCCAATGCCGTCCAGCGCCAGTCCAATCACATCACCACCGTCCAGCGGCCAGTTGTGTTCCGCCAGGCACGCGGCGATATGCGCATGGTGATGGAGCACCGTTTGATGGGGTAAATCGCGGGCCGCAGCCCACTGAGAGGAGTGATAGCCGGGATGCGCATCCGCCACCACTGCCTGCGGGGTAAAATCGTAGATAGCCTGCATCAAACGCAACGACTGCTGCCATTGCGCTTCGACACCTTCATCAGTGAGGTCGCCAAAATGCTGGCTTAATACCGCCTGCTCGCCGCGCACCAGGCAGAAGGTATTTTTCATATCCGCACCCAGACAAAGCATTGGCGGAATATCATGAAAACCTGGCGGCAGTGGAATCGCATCCGGCACATAGCCGCGCGACCGGCGCAGCATTTCACCGCTTTGCCGCACCACCGAGTCATCCATCCGCTGCACAATATCGCGATTATGCAGTAAAAATCCGTCGGCGATATCCGCGAGATCCGCCAGCGCCAGCGCATTGGTCAGCGCCGGTGGTTTACCGCTGAGATTACCGGAGGTCATCACCAGCGGGCGATTCAACGCCTGCATCAGCAAATGCTGAACAGGGTTAGCCGGGAGCATGACGCCAACTTCCGCCAGCCCCGGCGCAATATCATCGCACAGGCCGCTGACGCAGCTTTTCTCCACCAGCACAATCGGTGCTGCGGGCGTGCGCAGTAATCGGCTGGCGTCATCAGGTAAATGGGAGGTGTCGGGGATCATCACCGCCAGCGGTTTCGCCGGGCGATGTTTCCGGGTGCGCAGTGTCGCCACCGCGCGGGCATTACCCGCATCACAGGCCAGATGAAAACCACCCAGCCCCTTGATCGCCACAATGCCACCCGACGTGAGAAGCGCGATCGCCGCCTGCAGCGCCGCCTCGTGATGCAGCGGTTCGCCCCCGGCATACCATGACAGCCACGGGCCGCACTCGGCGCAGGCCACGGGCTGGGCGTGAAAACGACGATCGTAAGGATTGCGGTACTCCGCCTCGCAGGCGGAACACAGTGGAAACGCCGCCATCACCGTCAGCGGACGGTCGTACGGCATGGCGTTGATAATGGTGAAACGTGGGCCACAGTGGGTACAGTTAATAAAGGGATAACGATAACGACGCTCCTGCGGATCATTCATCTCCGCAAGACACGCCGGGCAGGTGGCCGCATCCGGGACAATCTGCGTGCTCATCGCCCCCGCGCCGCTCTCGCGGATCACAAAGTCGTCAGGCACGTGTTGCCACACATACGGCTGCACCTGCGTTTCATCAATGCGCGCCAGCGGCGGGCAGTGTTGATGAAGCGCGGCAAGGAAATCCGCTTCTTCGCCCAGCAAACGAACGAGCACCCCCGCACCGTCGTTGCAGACATCACCAAAGCGTGCCTGCTGCTGAGCCAGTTGCCAGACAAAGGGGCGGAAGCCCACCCCCTGTACTTTACCGCGGATGCGGATTTCGACGCCGTTATGCGTTATCGTCATTCATTACCCTGCTACCGCCTCGCGCAGGCGGGATTTCATCGACTGGTAGCTTTCCAGCGCGTAGTTTTCCGCCCAGTTCTGATCCTCAATCGCACTGATATTCACCGCACAATACTTGGTTTCCGGCGTTTTGGAGATAGGATCGAGGTTGTCCTGGGTCAGTTCGTTACAGGCACCAATCCACCACTGGTAGGTCATATAGACGCTGCCGTGATTAATACGCTCGTTGACGTTGGCACGCGTAATGACTTTACCGCGGCGCGACGCCACCCACACCAGTTGCTTATCTTTGATCCCCAGTTTCTGCGCATCCTGCGGGTTAATCTGCACAAAGCCTGGCTCATCGGCCAACGATTGCAGCGCCGCGCAGTTACCGGTCATCGAACGGCAGGAGTAGTGCCCCACTTCGCGAACGGTGCACAGCACCAGCGGATAGTTGTCATCCGGGCGTTCGGCGGGCGCACGCCACGGTGCAGCAAACAGATGACCTTTGCCATCCGGGGTATCGAACTGATTGCCTGCGTACAGATACGGCGTGCCTGGATGATCGAGCGTCGGGCACGGCCACTGAACGTGCCCCATGTCGCCCATTTTATCGTAAGTCACGCCAAAGAAGAGCGGGCAAAGCTCACGCATTTCGTCCCAGATTTGCTGGTTATTGTCGTAATGCATCGGATAGCCCATTTTCTGGGCAATCAGGCTGATAATTTCCCAGTCACGTTTGACGTTATATTTTGGCTCAATGGCTTTTTCGAAACGCTGGAAGCCGCGGTCAGCGCAGGTGAAGACGCCGCCGTGTTCACCCCAGGAGGTGGCGGGCAGCAGCACATCAGCCTGCTCGGCGGTTTTGGTCATAAAGATGTCCTGCACCACCACGAAATCAAGCGCTTCAAACCCTTTGCGCACCAGGCCTAAATCGGCTTCGGTTTGCAGCGGATCTTCGCCCATGATGTAGTAGGCTTTCACCTTCCCTTCCAGCGCCAGATGCGGCACTTCGGTAATGCGCACGCCCACTTTGTCGTCCATCAGGCTGGCGTCAATGCCCCAGGCTTTGGCGAATTTCGCCCGCACCTCGGCATCCACCACGTCCTGATAACCAGGGAACTGGTTGGGGATCACGCCCATATCGCACGCGCCCTGCACGTTATTCTGACCGCGCACCGGGCCGACGCCGACATGTTCACGACCCAGGTTGCCGGTGAGTAACGCAAGCGTCGCCAGCCCTTTAACCACATCCACGGCCTGACCAAACTGGGTGACGCCCATGCCCCACATAATGGTGGCGCTGGGTGCCGCCGCGTAGGTACGCATCGCCTGACGAATCTGTTGTGCCGTCACGCCGGTCAGCGCTTCCACCGCTTCCGGCGCGTAATCTTTCACGATATCACGCAGCTCGTCGATACCGGTGGTGTAGCGCGCAACGTATTCTTTGTCGTAGAGATTTTCTTCCAGCAGCACATGGGAAAACGCATTCACCAGCGCCATGTTGCAGCCGTTATTGATTTGCAGATGTTGATCGGCGATACGCGCGGTTTCAATGCGACGCGGGTCGCAGACGATAATTTTCGCGCCTTTCTCTTTTGCTTTAATCACGCGACGCGCCACGATAGGGTGCGAATCGGCGCAGTTGTAGCCAAAGACCAGCAGACAGCTTGAGTTTTCAATGTCTTCGATGGAGTTACTCATCGCGCCGTTGCCGAGCGCTTCCTGCAAGCCAGCGACGGAAGGGCCGTGGCAGACACGTGCGCAGCAATCGACGTTATTGGTATTGAGCACGCCGCGCGCAAATTTTTGCATCACATAGTTGGTTTCATTCCCGGTACCGCGCGATGACCCGGTGGTCATAATGGCGCGCGGGCCGTATTTCGCTTTGATCTCGCCTAAGCGTTTTGCCGTATAGCTGATGGCTTCATCCCAGCTTACTGGCGTCAGTTTGCCGCCTTTTTCATAGCGGATCATCGGCTGCGTCAGGCGCGGCGTCAGCAGTTTGGTGTCGTTCAGGAAATCCCAGCCGTAATAGCCTTTCAGGCACAGTTCATGCTGGTTAGTTTTTCCATCGGCCGCTTCCGCGCGGATGATTTTATTGTTATCGACAACCAGCTTCAGTTTGCAGCCAGCACCACAATACGGACAAACACTTGTAATTTTTTTCATCAGTAACAGACCTGTTAAAAGTGAAACGGAGGATCATTAAAACGACAGGGAAATCGACGTATCGAGCGCAGCGCGGCGACGTTTCTCGGCGCTGATTTGCTCAAGCTTGTCGCGGTCAACGCAGAAAATAGCGTGGGTCGGGCAGGCTTCCATACAGGCCGGGCCTTGCTCGCGGTGGAAGCAAAGGTCACACTTGTTGGCTTCCGCTTTTTCGGCACGCACGTTGAGGCCCGCGCCGCTGTTGCGTACAACCGGGCGCACCACCACTTCCATCGCACCATACGGGCAGGCCACGACGCAGGTTTTGCAGCCGATGCAGCGTTCCTGCATCACATGCACAAAACCTTTTTCGCGGCGAATTGCCCCGTTCGGGCAGACGTTCGCGCATGGCGCGTCTTCGCACTGGCGGCACGCGGTCGCGGTCGAGACATTGACGCCTTTAATGACATGAATACGCGGCAGGAAAGATTCCGGCGTCAGCGCGGCGCAATCCTGTTCGGCCTGGTGGCTGACCACGCACGCCACTTCGCATGTCCGGCAGCCTATACATTTACTCGCATCTGCAATGATGAAACGGTTCATCAAATTCTCCAGCAATGACAATGAATGAGCCGGAGAATGCATTATTCGCGCCAACTTTTATTTTACTGTTTATTAAGGATTTTTTATTTGAAGCCAGGTGTCTAACCCTGTCATCGTCACGAGTGACGATGACAGGTGACGAGATTAACCCTGCGGGCCTGCGCCCAGAGAGTCGCGCGCGATAAGCTCGCCGAGGAAGGAAGGTTGAGGTTTGAACTCGCCGCCGTCGAGCATGAAAATCAGGCGATGGATAATCTCCTGAATCATCTCTGTCACCGGGATTTTAACGCTGGAGAGCGAAGGCATCATGTAAGGCGCGAGCGCGATATCATCAAAACCGACGACGGAAACCTGCTCCGGCACGCGTAAACCGCGCGACTGAAGCTGTTTCATCGCCCCGATGGCCATGTCATCGTTGCTGGCAACCAGCGCGCTAAAGTTAACGCCGCGCTCAAGCAGCCTATCGACACCCGCCGAACCGGTCGCTGGCGTCCATTTCCCTTCGACAATCAGCGCATCACGCAGTGGAATATGGTGTTCAGCCAGAGCAGCTTTGTAGCCTGACAAGCGTTCAATGCCGGTTGGCGAATCAAGCGACCCGGTGATAAACGCGATATCGCGATGCCCCTGTTGAATCAGCTTTTCCACCGCATTCTGGCTGGTACGCGCCTGGTCGCAGTAAACGCAGTGGCTGAGGTTACGACGCAGGCGACGGTTGAGCACCAGCACCGGTTGTTCATGCTGCTGAATAAGTTCGTCGATTTCGTCAACGCTGAGAAAACGCGGGTAGATAATGATGCCGTCGCAGCGCATATCAAGCAGATACTGAATCGCCGCCCGCTCCTCTTCCGCGCTGTGTTTACCATCAGCGAGGATCAACTGGCGGCCCTGATTTTCCGTCATCCGCGCAGCGTGAAACAGCAGCTCGCTGAAATAGACGCCGTGATACAGGGTATTGGTGACCACCAGCCCCAGCGTTTGCGTGCGTTTGGTCGCCAGATTACGCGCCAGCAGATTAGGCCGATAGCCGCACTCTTCAATCGCCTGCCAGACCCGGTCTTTGGTTTCCTGCCCTACATAGCCGTTGCCGGTCAGCACGCGTGAGACCGTCGCTTTCGACACGCCAGCCAGCTTTGCCACCTCCAGCATCGTCGCCATTTCGCTTCCCTCGTCAAAAATGATGGGCAGCAGTGTACTTCAGCCACCGCCCTTTTTCAGCTTTTGCCGTTCATGGCGATCTCAATCACAAATTTAAAAAATGAATTTTTACTCTCTTGCCAGTGATAATGAAACTCTTCATGATTTTGTGGAACCGGTTTCCTATGCAACGTTTCATCGCCTGGCGATGAGTCCCCTACAGATAAAAACAGGATAGATTCCGATGTCCAAAAACTATGCGGCACTGGCGAAGTCCATCGTCGATTTACTGGGCGGCGTCAATAACATCAGCGCGGTGACCCACTGCATGACGCGTTTGCGCTTTGTACTGAAAGACGACGCATTGGTCGATAGTCCCGCGCTGAAAAGCCTGAGCGGCGTACTCGGCGTGGTGCGCAGCGATAACCAGTGCCAGGTGATCATCGGCAACACCGTTTCTCAGGCATATCGGGAAGTCGTGAGTTTGCTGCCGGAGAACATGCAACCCGCCGAACCCGCGGGAAAACCGAAGGTCACCCTCAAGCGCATCGGCGCGGGGATCCTCGACGCGCTGATCGGCACTATGTCGCCACTGATCCCGGCGATTATTGGCGGATCGATGGTCAAGCTGCTGGCGATGATCCTCGAAATGTCCGGCGTGCTGACCAAAGGTACGCCGACGTTGACTATCCTGACGGTGATCGGCGACGGCGCGTTCTTCTTCCTGCCGCTGATGGTCGCCGCCTCTGCCGCCGTGAAATTCAAAACCAACATGTCGCTGGCCATCGCCATTGCAGGCGTGCTGGTGCACCCAAGCTTTATCGAACTGATGGCGAAAGCCGCGCAGGGCGAGCACGTAGAATTCGCCTTCGTGCCGGTCACGGCGGTGAAATATACCTATACGGTTATTCCGGCGCTGGTGATGACCTGGTGCCTGTCGTACATCGAGCGCTGGGTGGATCGCATCACCCCGGCGGTAACGAAAAACTTCCTCAAACCGATGCTGATTGTGCTGATTGCCGCCCCGCTGGCGATCCTGCTTATCGGCCCGATTGGTATCTGGATCGGCAGCGGCATTTCTGCGCTGGTTTACACCATTCACGGTTATCTGGGCTGGCTGTCGGTCGCCATTATGGGTGCGCTCTGGCCGCTGCTGGTGATGACCGGGATGCACCGCGTCTTTACGCCCACCATTATTCAAACCATCGCTGAAACGGGTAAAGAGGGCATGGTGATGCCGTCGGAAATCGGCGCGAACCTGTCGCTGGGCGGCTCATCGCTGGCGGTGGCGTGGAAAACCAAAAATCCGGAGCTGCGCCAGACGGCACTGGCTGCGGCGGCGTCTGCCATTCTGGCGGGCATCTCTGAACCGGCGCTGTACGGCGTGGCGGTCAGGCTGAAGCGTCCGTTAATTGCCAGCCTGATCAGCGGCTTTATCTGCGGTGCCGTTGCAGGCATTGCCGGGCTTGCCAGCCACTCAATGGCGGCTCCTGGCCTGTTCACCAGCGTGCAGTTCTTTGACCCCGCGAATCCGATGACCATTGTGTGGGTCTTTGGCGTGATGGCGCTGGCAGTGGTGCTCTCCTTTATTCTGACCCTGCTCCTCGGCTTTGAAGATATCCCGGTCGAAGAGGCCGCCGCCGATGCCCGCACGCGTCAGTCCGCAGCACCAGCATCCGTCTGAATCACATAACATTTAACGAGGAAACGCATGTCGACATTTCCGCAAGGATTTTTATGGGGCGGCGCACTGGCCGCCAACCAGTGTGAAGGGGCCTATCTTGAAGGCGGTAAAGGCCTGACGACGGTGGATATGATCCCGCATGGCGCGAATCGCCTGCCGGTCAAACTGGGCCTGGAAAAACGCTTTACTCTGCGTGACGATGAGTTTTACCCCAGCCATCAGGCGACCGATTTTTATCATCGCTACAAAGAAGATATCGCCCTGATGGCGGAAATGGGCTTTACCGTGTTTCGCACCTCCATTGCCTGGGCGCGTCTTTACCCCAACGGCGATGAGCTAACACCCAACGCGGAAGGCATTGCGTTTTATCGCGCGGTATTTAAAGAGTGCAAAAAGTACGGCATCGAACCGCTGGTTACCTTGTGCCACTTCGATGTGCCGATGCATCTGGTGACAGAGTACGGCTCGTGGCGCAACCGCAAAATGGTCGAGTTCTTCACTCGCTACGCGCGCACCTGCTTTGAAGCGTTTGACGGGCTGGTAAAATACTGGCTCACCTTCAATGAAATCAACATTATGCTGCACAGCCCCTTCTCCGGTGCCGGGCTGGTGTTTGAAGAAGGTGAAAATCAGGATCAGGTGAAGTATCAGGCGGCACACCATGAGCTTATCGCCAGCGCGCTGGCAACCAAAATCGCCCATGAGGTTAACCCGCAAAACCAGGTGGGCTGCATGCTGGCGGGCGGCAATTTTTACCCCTACTCCTGCAAGCCAGAAGATGTGTGGATGGCGCTGGAAAAAGACCGCGAAAACCTGTTCTTTATTGATGTACAGGCGCGTGGCGCGTATCCCTCCTACTCTGCCCGCGTGTTCCGCGAAAAAGGCGTGGTAATTGAGAAAGCCGAGGGCGATGACGCGATCCTGAAAAATACCGTCGATTTCGTGTCGTTCAGCTACTACGCCTCTCGCTGCGCGTCTGCCGACATGAACGCCAATAACACCAACGCGGCGAACATTGTGAAATCGCTGAAAAACCCGTACATCCAGGCCAGCGAATGGGGCTGGGGTATCGACCCGCTGGGGCTGCGCATCACCATGAACATGATGTACGACCGCTACCAGAAGCCGCTGTTCCTGGTGGAAAACGGGCTGGGCGCGAAAGATGAAGTGAACGCGCAGGGTGAGATTAACGACGACTATCGCATCAGCTATCTGCGCGAACATATCCGCGCGATGGGCGAGGCAATTGGCGACGGCATTCCGGTTATTGGCTATACCAGTTGGGGCTGTATCGACCTGGTGGCGGCCTCAACGGGCGAGATGAGCAAACGGTACGGTTTTGTCTATGTCGACCGCGACGACGCAGGCAACGGCACGCTGGCCCGCACGCGCAAAAAATCATTCTGGTGGTATAAGAAGGTGATTGCGAGTAACGGGGAAGATTTGGGGTAACCCCTCACCCCGGCCCTCTCCCACAGGGAGAGGGAGTATCGTTCCCCTCTCCCTGTGGGAGAGGGTTAGGGTGAGGGGAGAAACTGGCTAGGCTTCAGCCTCTAACTGCGCAAATCCGCCGTTGCCTTCCCAGCCCTCCAGCCGCTGATAAACCATTTCTACCGCGTCTTTTATCGCCTGAGTCATTGGGTAATAGAAACCAACAATATCCGGTTGAATGCCGAGGAAAATCACCTCGCCAACATCCTCTTTGAGCTGATCGACCAGGTAGTTCAGAGGCATATTGTGGGTGGTCATCATAAACATCTCGGCGATGTCGTCCGGGTCTATAATGCGAATTTCTCCAGGGTTGAGCCCCATGTCGGTGGCATCGACAATCAGCAGACGTTCCGGGTGCAGTTCGCGAATGGCGAAGACGTCGTTTTCCGGCGCACTGCCGCCGTCAATCACCACCCAGTTGCCTTTCGGCGCTGCGGCGCACATTTCGGCGAGCAGCGGGCCTGCGCCATCGTCGCCCATCATGCTGTTGCCTACGCAAAGTAATACGTCAGTCACGAAGCCTCCGGACCATCAAATAAATCGCACTTTCCTGATAAATCGCGTGCAGCATACCGAGCATCGCTTCGCTCCATTCCTTCTGCTGCGCCGTTTGCACCGCGCGCGCTTTATCAAACGCGTTCGCGAGCATAGAGACGTGATTACTGTCGATAACGATTTCACCGTACTTCGGCACACCTTCCATTTTGCGCCGCGCGACGCTGCCCTCTTCAAGGGTAGCAATCCATGCCAGGTATTGATCCCACGGGCAGGTCAGCGCGGCTTCGAGGCAGTCGATCACCCCGAGGTGGTGGCCAATCGCCAGGCTGTAATAGACAACCTGCTGCGCCTCAGACGGCGTTGCATCGTTCTCATCAATAAATTTACGGCTCAGTTGACTGAACACCACCGTTTCGCTCATCGGATACGCGCCTCTTCCACAACATGATTAAGCTGGCCGACAATTTCGGTCAGGCGTGGGTCGCTTTCGGCTTCCAGCCAGCGTTGTACCTGGTGATCGCCCTGCCCCAGCAGACGCATATAATCGTCTGCAATCTGGCGGCCATAGCGATAGCCTGCCAGACGGCGCGCGGCACGATCGATTCGTACGCGCAGCGGCTGGTTCATATCCGCGTGCAGCAGTTCCGCCGGTTGTGCATCCAGTTCACCCGGTGCGCGGGCGTGGATTTTTTGCTCAAGCAGACCGAGCGCCATCGCGAAGCCATACAGCGTGGCAGCAGGCGTCGGCGGGCAGCCAGGGATGTAAACATCCACGGGCACGATTTTGTCGGTGCCGCCCCAGACGCAGTACAGGTCGTGGAAGATACCGCCGCTGTTGCCGCAGGCACCGTAAGAGATACAGATTTTCGGGTCCGGCGCCGATTGCCAGGCGCGCAGTGCCGGGGAACGCATAGCGCGGGTGACTGCGCCAGTAAACAGCAGGATGTCCGCATGACGCGGTGACGGCACAACTTTAATGCCGAAGCGTTCTGCGTCGAACAGCGGTGAAAGCGTAGCGAAAATCTCGATTTCGCAGCCGTTACAGCCACCGCAGTCGACGCGGTAAACATACGCGGAACGTTTGATGTTTTTCAGTAACGCCGTTTTCATACTGGCGATGGACTCTTCCACCGTCATCGGCACCGGCATGCCGTTATCATCACGTGGGCCTAATAAAGCACTCATCAGCTGGCCTCTTTCATATGGCGAGTCAGTTCAATACGGTCGGACGGCACCAGACATTTCTGGCGTTTGCATTCCGGGCAGGTTTCGAAGCTTTCGCGATGTTTCTCCGCGCGGCTGTCGCCGTTGTGCTTGAGGATAGCAATGGCGTAGTCGATCTCTTTTTGCACCGCGAACGGACGCTGGCAAACGCGGCAGTTACAGATGTCGAAGCGGGACTGCTGTAAGAAGTCCTCTTTTTTCCATACCGCTAGTTCGTACTCCTGCGACAGTTTAATCGCCGCCGTTGGGCACACTTCTTCACAGCGTCCACAGAAAATGCAGCGTCCCAGGTTGAATTGCCACGCCAGTTGGTTGGTGGCTAAATCCGTTTCCACGGTCAGCGCGTTAGATGGGCACGCGTTCACGCAGGCCGCACAGCCTACGCACTGCTGCGGATTATGTTCCGGTTTGCCACGGAAGTTTTTATCAACCGGCAGCGGCTCCAGCGGATACGACGAGGTGGTCGTACCGGTTTTGATCACTTTTTTGATAAAGGTAAACATGGCGATTCCTTATTTCAGCGGCGAGTTTTTACGCTCGATGCTGTAGCGCTCAAGTTCTTTGTACGGCACCACTTTGCTTTTCTTCTTACGTACATCAACCACGGTCATGCGGTCAGTGCAGGAATAGCAAGGGTCGAGGCTACCGATGATCAGCGGCGCATCGGAAACGGTGTTACCGCGCAGCATGTAGCGCAGGGTCGGCCAGTTCGCGTAGGTCGCGGCACGGCAGCGCCAGCGGTAGAGTTTCTGGTTGTCACCGGTCATGCTCCAGTGGATATCATCGCCGCGCGGCGCTTCGGCAAAGCCAAGGGCGAAGCGGTGTGGAATGTAGGTAAAACCTTCCACCGCCAGCGCGCCACCCGGCAGGTTATCCAGACCGTAGTCAATCATGTTCAGTGCGGTGAAGACTTCGTTGATACGCACTTTCAGGCGCGAAATCACGTCACAACCCTGCTCACTGTGCACTTCCATTGGCAGCAGGCCGTAACCGACAAACGGGTGATCGGCGCGGGTGTCGCGGGCGTGTCCGCTGGCACGAACCATCGGGCCAACGTTACTAAAGTCGCGGGCGATCTCCGGGTCAAGACGACCAATGCCCACGGTGCGCTGTTCCATGTTCGGTGTGCTGAGGAGCATATCCACAAGCTCCTGCACGTCGCGACGCATCTGCTGCGCGAGCTGACGGGTCTGGATCATGTCATCTTTCAGCAGATCGCGACGAATACCGCCAATCAGGTTCAGGCCGTAGGTTTTGCGCGCGCCGGTGAGGATTTCCGCCATTTTCATGGAGGTTTCACGCACGCGGAAGAACTGCATAAAGCCGGAGTCAAACCCGGTGAAGTGGCAGGCCAGGCCGAGGTTCAGCAGGTGCGAGTGCAGGCGTTCCACTTCCAGCAGAATGGCGCGGATCATCTGCGCACGTTCCGGCACCACGATGCCCATCGCATTCTCAACGGAGGTGGTGTACGCCGTGCTGTGAGCAAAGCCGCAGATACCGCATACACGATCCGACAGGAAGGTGACTTCGTTGTAGCCCATACGTGTTTCCGCCAGTTTCTCCATGCCACGGTGGACATAGAAAAGGCGGTAGTCGGCGTCAATAATGTTTTCGCCGTCAACGAACAGGCGGAAATGGCCCGGTTCATCGGAGGTCACATGCAGCGGGCCAATCGGCACCACGTTATTTTTCTTGCTGCCCAGTTCGTTGATGAACTCGTAGGTTTCCGCATCCGTGGTCGGGGCCGGGCGCTGACGGTAATCCATGCTGTCTTTACGCAACGGATAGAGTTCATCCGGCCAGTCATCGGGCAGGACCAGGCGGCGTTCATCCGGCAGGCCAACCGGAATCAACCCGTACATGTCGCGCACTTCACGCTCGCCCCACACGGCGGCAGGCACGCGCGGCGTCACGGACGGATATTCCAGCGTGTTGGGGTCGACTTCGACGCGCACGGTGACCCAGCACTTAGTGCCCTGCTCCATCGACAGCACGTAGTAAACCGCATAGTGACCGTTCAGCTTACGTTCATCGTTGCCGAACAGCACCGACAGCCAGCCGCCCTGTTTGTAGTAAAGAAACTCTACCACTTCCGGCAGGTAGTTCACCTTCACCGTAACAGTGAGCTGATCTTTCGTCTGCCAGGCTTCATCCAGCACCACGCCGGGGAAAGCCTGATGCAGTGCAGCGAGATAGTGTTGACCGATTTTTTCTTCAGACATGCTCAAACTCTCTTAATCACGCCGCCAGCAAGGAGACGAAAGCTAAAAACGCAAAACCAAAACCCGCCCAGGTAACGCGAGACGTGGCACAAAAACGCAGACGCGCCATGCTGTTTTCGAACAGGGCGATAACCAGTACGCCGACCACCAGTTTGACGACCGCCGCCACCAGTGCCAGCACAAGGCCGCCAACGCTGAAGCTGGTCATCTGGCCCCATGGGATAAAGACGCCAACAAACATTTGCAGCACCACCAGTTGTTTCAGGCTGATGCCCCACTTCAGCACCGCAAATCCGCTACCGCTGTACTCGGTCAACGGCCCTTCCTGCAACTCCTGCTCTGCTTCAGCCAGGTCGAACGGCAATTTGCCCATTTCGATAAAGGTGGCAAATGCGCAGGCGCACAGGGCCAGCAGCAGCGGCAGGGTGTGAGAAACAGGCCAGTGATAAACGGTGTTCGCGATATTGCTGATGTGCGTAGACCCTGCCACCAGCGCGGCAACCCACAGGCCAAGCAGCAGAATCGGCTCCACCAGCACGCCGAGCATCGCTTCACGGCTTGCGCCGATAGCGGTGAACGGACTACCGGTATCCAGCCCAGCGATGGCAAAGAAGAAACGGGCAATGGCGAACAGATAAATCAGGGTGATGAGATCGCCCAGAGACGGCATCAGCGAGCCCACCGTTACCACTGGCAACGCGGTGGCAATGGTCAGCATCACGCCCACCATCACAAACGGCGTCAGGCGGAAGACCCAACCGGACGCATCCGGCCCGACGCTCTGGCGGCCCAGCAGTTTGATAATGTCGCGATACTCCTGCAACACCCCCGGCCCACGGCGGTTATGCATACGCGCGCGGGCCACGCGGGCAATGCCGGACAGCAGCGGCGCAGCGGCAAACAGCACCAGCGCCTGCAGTAATGCAAAGAAAACGGTCATTCTCAGGCTCCTCGCGAAATCACAATCACCACCAGCACGGCAAGCTCAATAAAGGCCACACCGCGCAGCAGCGCAGGCGCACTGGCGCTCTGCCAGCCAGGCACCAGACGCACCGGGTTCAGCCAGTCGCGCAGTTTCAGCACCACGGCAAACGCTTCTTTCACCGGCATAGCAAAACCGTGCGCGGTCACTACCATCGATTGTTCATGGTCATAGCCACACACCCACGCCGCGCCGCGTGAACGGTTCGGCAGGCGGTCGCCTTTGAAGATAAGCATGATGATGAAGGGCAGCAGCGGGCAGGCAATCAGCAGCAAGGTGATCATCGGCTGAGACACCACGGTGCTCGCGGTCTGCAACGGCAGCGGCACGGCAGAGGTCAGCAGCGGCAGCAACCACGGTGCCGCAACGCCACCCACGACACACAGCAGCGCCATCGCAGCGGTGCTCACGCCCATCAGCAGCGGCGCGCAGCAGGCGTTTTCCGCCTCTTTCGTACGCGGTGCGCCAAGGAAGGTGACACCATAGACTTTCGCCATACACATCACCGCCAGCGCGCCGGTAATGGCGAGGCCCACCGCCAGCAGCGGCCCTAACAGACGAGCAATAAACAGGTCGCTGGTGCTCAGTTTGAAGAAGGATTGATAGATAACCCATTCGCCCGCGAAGCCGTTCAGCGGCGGCAGCGCAGCCATCGCCATCAGGCCAACCAGCATGGCAATGGAGATAACCGGCATTTTTTTGCCGATACCGCCCAGTTTTTCGATATCGCGATGCCCGGTGCGATACCACACCGCGCCTGCGCCGAGAAACAGCGTGGTTTTAAACAGGCTGTGGTTCACCAGGTGATAGAGACCACCGGTTAAGCCCAGCGCCACCAGCACCGGCTGTTGCAGCGCAATACCGGTGACGCCAGCGCCAAGGCCGAGCAGAATGATGCCGATATTTTCCAGCGTGTGGTACGCCAGCAGACGCTGAATATTGTGTTCTATCAGCGCATAAAGGCCGCCAACAAATGCGGTGATCATTCCCAGCACCAGCAGGGCAATACCCCACCACAGCGGTTGATTCACGCCAATCAACGAGACGGTCAGAATGCCGAGTAAACCGACTTTCATCACCACGGCGGAGAACAGCGCCGCAGCCGGTGCGCTGGCATTGGCATGTGCCTGCGGCACCCAACCGTGCAGCGGAATAATCCCTGCCAGCAGGCCGAAGCCCAGTACGCTGAGTACCCAGATATCCGAGCTCAGCGGCAGAAGTTGAGTCCGTTCATTCAGTACCGAGAATTCCAGCGAGCCGTAACGCTGCCACAGCAGCCAGCAGGCGACCGCCAGCAGAATCGTGCCCAGACGCCCCAGTGCAAACCACAGTTTGCCGGAGGTGGCGCAACCGGTCAGGAACGCGCCACACAGGGCCATGATTTCCGCCATGACAACCATCGACCCCAGGTTATCTGCCACCGTCGCACACACCGCCGCGGCCATAAGAATGTTCATCAGCCAGCCGTTGGCTTTCGCCTGCGGATGACGGTGCCAGGTAATATTAAACAGGCTGATAAACAGACCACACAGGCCAAAAGCAATCAGCCAGATGGAATTCAGCGGCGTTGCCAGCACGCGATGACCGACCAGCGGGAGCACCCCGGCAATCGGCTGCGCGTGCGTTAACACGCTAAACCCCGCCAGCGCTGTGCAGGCACTGCCGACCGCGCCACCAATACCGGCAACCCAGCCACTCAGCGGTTTATTGAACGACAACAGAAAAGCGAACACCGCCGCCGCGGCAAACCAGGCGACCGCACTATCAATTAACGACATCACGCTCATTTCGCCTCTCCTTCCTGCATGCTCTGCAACAGCGACAGATCGCCTAAGTCGGTATTAAAGGTCAGTTCGCGTTTGCGTTTGCTGACGCGAGCAATATCCATGTTATTGACCAGATGCAGCGCTTTGGTCGGGCAGGTGCGTACGCAGGCCGGGCCTTCTTCGTCGAAGTTACACAAATCGCATTTCACGGCGATGGCACGTACGCCTGGCACCCAGTCGAGCAGCGTGCTCACGCGTGCAGGCGCAGGCGGTGCAGGCAGTGCTTTCGGGGTATTGGCATTGGCCGGAATATCCAGCGGGCGGCTGCCGGAGAATTCAATGGCGCCAAACGGGCAAGCGATGCCGCACAGTTTGCAGCTTACACACAGGCTCTCGTTGAGCTGCACCGCACCGTCGACGCGGTTGATGGCGTTCACCGGGCAAACGGTGGCGCACGGCGCGTCCTCACAGTGGTGGCACATCTGCGGGGCAGATTCTTTTTCATTGCGCATCACGCGCAGACGCGGCATGGACTGCAATCCATGCTGGCGATGCGTCTCGGAACAGGCGGCTTCGCAGGTGCGGCAGCCAATACAGACGCTTGAGTCAGCAATTACAAAACGGTTCACCAGGTCTTCCTCAGGTGACAGTCATTTTTGACGAAATCATGCAGAGCAGGTGTCATTTCGACACCTGTCGACACACCGGTACTTCAGGCTACTTTGGCCGTATTCGCGCTTTGCGCCAGCGGGTTGAACGTCACCGGGCTGTCGCTTTCCAGCGCGGCATACAGGGCGTCATAAACCGGGGCGATTTTTTCCAGATAGTGTTCCAGCACCTGCTCGCGGTCGCGGCATTTGATGCCGTTATCCACGGTGCCGTCGGTGTTTAACTCCGCGCGGGCAATACATTTTTTGTCTTGTCCATCACGCGTTTCGACGGTGTATTCGATGGTGTGGCTGTTGAAGCCGCCGACCAGGCTCACAGAAAGCACGAAGTGTTCGAACAGCACGAAGCTGAGGTCCTTATCCGGCGCGCAATTCACCGCATGATGCAGGCGCGCTTTGGAAAGCGTGATCCCCTGAACCAGCGAGTTGCAGTAAATACGCCACTGTTCCTGTTGGCGATGGTGTCGATCGGCGATGAAGTCAGCTTTTTCGCTAATTTCCCAAATTGTCATGTCAGGTTACCCGGTTGATAGAGACTCACCCTGATAAGCACGTTCCATGCCAATTTTTAATTCATTGATAGATAAGGGATTTTAATATCCATATATTAAATAGTGACATGTCATTTCGTCAGTTTGACACTGTCATCGACAGTACAAATGCATCAGTTCTCATCTCTGGCATCGTTATTGCATTAACCGGGTCAATGAAATGTCGGAGGCGTTATGCACGAAATTACGCTCTGCCAGCGGGCGCTGGAAATCGTCGAACAGCAGGCCACCCAGCACGGCGCAAAACGCGTAACCGGGGTCTGGCTCAAAGTTGGCGCATTTTCCTGCGTCGAAACCAGCGCAATGACCTTTTGTTTTGATCTGGTATGCCGCGGCACGTTAGCTGAAGGATGTAAATTACACGTCGAAGAACAAGAGGCGGAGTGCTGGTGCGAAAAGTGCCAGCAATATGTTCAGTTACTCTCCGTTCACGTGCGCCGCTGCCCGCAATGCCAAAGTAACGACCTGCACATTGTGGCGGATGACGGTTTACAGATTCAGCGAATTGAAATAGACCAGGAGTAAGCTATGTGTACCACCTGTGGTTGTGGAGAAGGTAACCTCTATATAGAGGGAGACGAACATAACCCGCACTCGCCGTTTCGCAGTGCGCCTTTCGCCTCTGCTGCACGGCCAGCAATGACCATTACGGGCGTGAAAACCCAGCAATTCGAACCAACGCGTGCCGACAACGGCGACCTGCATTACGGTCACGGCGAAGCGGGAACCCACGCGCCGGGCATGAGCCAGCGTCGCATGCTGGAAGTCGAAATTGACGTGCTGGACAAAAACAATCAGCTCGCCGCGCGTAACCGCGCTCGCTTTGCCGCCCGTGAACTGCTGGTGCTGAACCTGGTATCCAGCCCTGGCTCCGGTAAAACCACTCTGCTCACCGAAACCCTGATACGCCTGAAAGACAAGGTGCCTTGCGCCGTTATTGAAGGCGATCAGCAAACGGTGAACGATGCCGCCCGTATTCGCGCCACCGGCACACCGGCCATTCAGGTCAACACCGGGAAAGGTTGCCACCTCGACGCGCAGATGATCGCCGATGCTGCGCCGCGTCTGCCGCTGGATAATCACGGTATTCTGTTTATCGAAAACGTCGGCAACCTGGTGTGCCCGGCAAGTTTTGATCTGGGTGAAAAACACAAAGTCGCCGTACTGTCGGTTACTGAAGGCGAAGACAAACCGCTCAAATATCCGCATATGTTTGCCGCCGCGTCTATCATGCTGCTCAATAAAGTTGACCTGTTGCCGTACCTCAACTTCGACGTTGAAAAGTGCATCGCTTACGCCCGTGAAGTGAATCCGAACATTGAAGTGCTGCTGATTTCCGCCACCAGCGGCGAAGGCATGGACACCTGGCTAAACTGGCTGGAGGCACAGCGATGTGCATAGGCATTCCGGGGCAAATCTGCGCCATTGATGGCGTGCAGGCGAAAGTGGAAGTCAGCGGCGTAAAGCGCGACGTTGACCTGACGCTGGTTGGCGCGGTGGATGAACAGGGCCAGTCGCGCATCGGCCAGTGGGTGCTGGTGCACGTCGGTTTCGCCATGAGCGTGATTAATGAAGAAGAAGCCCGCGACACGCTCGCGGCGCTACACAACATGTTTGAAGTCGAGCCGGACGTCGGCGCGCTGCTGTATGGCGAGGAGCACTGATGCGTTTCGTTGATGAATATCGCGCCCCTGAGCAGGTAATGCAGCTTATCGCGCACCTGAAATCTCGTGCGGCGCTTCTGAACTACACCGCCGCGCGCCCGCTGCGCATTATGGAAGTGTGCGGCGGCCACACCCACGCCATTTTCAAATTCGGCCTCGATCAGCTTCTGCCGGATAACATCGAGTTTATCCACGGGCCGGGCTGCCCGGTATGCGTGCTGCCGATGGGGCGCATTGATAGCTGTATCGAAATCGCCAGTCATCCGGAAGTGATTTTCTGCACCTTTGGCGATGCGATGCGCGTGCCGGGGAAAAATGGCTCGCTGATGCAGGCGAAATCGCGCGGCGCGGACGTGCGCATTATCTATTCGCCGATGGACGCGTTGAAACTGGCACAGCAGAACCCGGATCGCAAAGTAGTGTTCTTTGGCCTCGGCTTCGAAACCACCATGCCGGCGACCGCCATTACGCTGCAACAGGCGCGTATCCAGCAAATCGATAACTTCTTCTTTTTCTGTCAGCACATCACGCTCATCCCTACGTTGCGTAGCCTGCTGGAGCAACCGGACAACGGCATTGACGCGTTCCTCGCGCCGGGCCACGTCAGTATGGTCATCGGCACTGACGCCTACGGATTCATCGCCAGCGATTTTCATCGTCCCTTAGTGGTCGCTGGATTCGAACCGATTGATCTACTGCAAGGCGTGAACATGCTGGTTGAGCAGAAAATAGCGGATAACATTCAGGTAGAGAATCAATACCGCCGGGTCGTGCCCGATGAAGGCAACCGGCTGGCACAGGTGGCTATCGCCGACGTGTTTACCGTGAAAGGCGACAGCGAATGGCGCGGTCTGGGGCTTATTAATGACTCTGGCGTGCAGTTAACCGAAAAATATCAATCCTTTGATGCAGAAGCGCACTTCAAACCTGCGCCGCAAAACGTGAGTGATGATCCGCGCGCGCGCTGCGGCGACGTGCTAACCGGGCGCTGCAAACCGCATCAATGCCCGCTTTTCGGCAACACCTGTAATCCACAAAGTGCCTTCGGCGCACTGATGGTTTCCTCCGAGGGAGCCTGCGCTGCCTGGTATCAATATCGCAGTCAGGAATCAGAAGCATGAAAAGTATTCAGCTCGCTCACGGCAGTGGCGGCCAGGCAATGCAGCAGTTGATTGGCGACCTGTTTATGCAGGCATTCGCCAACCCGTGGCTGGCGGAGCAGGAAGATCAGGCGCGCCTTTCGCTGGCAACATTGACCGCGCAGGGCGACCGCCTGGCCTTTTCCACCGACAGCTACGTTATCGACCCGCTCTTCTTCCCCGGCGGCAACATCGGCAAACTGGCGGTGTGCGGTACGGCGAATGATGTCGCAGTCAGCGGCGCGATCCCACGCTTTCTCTCCTGCGGTTTTATCCTCGAAGAAGGCCTGCCGATGGAGACGCTGGAAGCAGTGGTGAACAGCATGGCGGCGACGGCGAAAGCGGCGGATATCGCTATCGTGACCGGCGATACCAAAGTGGTGCCGCGCGGCGCGGCGGATAAACTGTTTATCAATACCGCCGGTATGGGGGCTATTCCGGCGGATATTCACTGGGGTGCGGCGCAATTGCAGCCGGGCGACCAATTATTGGTGAGCGGTACCCTGGGCGACCACGGAGCGACTATCCTTAACCTTCGCGAGCAGATGGGGCTGGATGGCGAACTGGCAAGCGACTGTGCGGTACTGACACCACTGATTCAGGCGCTGCGTCATATTCCTGGCGTGAAGGCCCTGCGCGATGCCACCCGTGGCGGCGTGAACGCCGTGGCGCATGAGTATGCCGCCACCAGCGGTTTCGGTATTGAATTGCACGAGCAAAAACTGCCGCTGAAAGAGGCGGTGCGCGGCGTGTGCGAACTGCTGGGGCTGGATGCGCTTAATTTCGCCAACGAAGGCAAACTGGTGATCGGCGTGGCACGCGAAGCCGCTGACGCCGTGCTGGAAGCACTGCGTGCGCATCCTTTGGGGCGCGATGCGGCGATCATTGGCGAAGTGACCGAACGCAAAGGCGTACGCGTCGCCGGGCTGTACGGCGTGAAACGCACGCTCGATCTTCCGCACGCCGAGCCGCTGCCGCGGATTTGCTGAGTGCCAATATTATGCCGGGGGCGCTACGCTTGCCCGGCCTACGGGTAAACACCGCGCCACACGGCACCGTTGGCCGGACATGACAGTTTGGCCATTGTAGGTCGGGTAAGCGTAGCGCCCCCGACACCATGTACCGGCATGACGGTTTGGCCGTTGTAGGTCGGGTAAGCGTAGCGCTACCCGACAAAAAAGCAGGTTCCGCCCTGCCATTACTCTTTTTTTCTTTTTCCGTACCCTCACGGTACGTTTGTGGGCTAATCAATGTCGTATACACCGATGGGCGATCTCGGTCAGCAAGGGCTGTTCGATATCACCCGGACACTTCTGCAACAACCCGATCTGGCGGCGCTTAGCGAAACGCTAACGCGACTGGTGAAGCAATCTGCACTGGCAGATCGGGCAGCTATCGTATTGCTGCACCCGGGCAACAACCGCGCCAGCTACCATGCGACGCATGAAGCAGGGAAACCCATTGCCTGGGACGACGACAGCCTGCTGGCGAACGGCCCGGTGCGTCGATTGCTCTCGCGCCCGGACGCGCTGCACTGCGACTATCATGAATTCAGCGAAACCTGGCCGCAGCTCGCCGCAAGCGAACTCTATACGCCTTTTGGTCATTACAGCCTGTTGCCACTCGCCGCAGAGGGTCGTATTTTCGGCGGCTGCGAATTTATTCGCGACACCGACCAGCCATGGACGGAAAAAGAGTACCAACGGCTGCAAACTTTCACCCAGATAGTCGCCGTGGTGACCGAGCAAATTCAGACTCGGGTCACCAACAATGTCGATTACGATTTGCTGTGCCATGAGCGCGATAACTTCCGCATTCTGGTTGCCATTACCAACGCCGTCCTCTCGCGTCTGGATATGGATGACCTGGTGAGTGCGGTAGCCAAAGAGATCCACTACTACTTTCGCATCGACGCCATCAGCATCGTGCTGCGCAGCAATCGCAAGGGCAAACTGAACATCTACTCCACACACTATCTGGATGTGAACGATCCGGTTCACGATCAGAGCGAAGTGAGTGAAGCCGGTACGCTGACCGAGCGTGTATTCAAAAGCAAAGAGATGCTGATGCTCAACCTGCGTGAGCAGGATAATCTCGCGCCCTATGAACGCATGCTGTTCGACATGTGGGATAACCAGATCCAGACTCTGTGCCTGCTGCCGCTGATGTCGGGTAATACCATGCTGGGTGTGCTGAAACTTGCCCAGTGCGATGAAAAAGTCTTTACCGCTACCAACCTTAAGCTATTGCGTCAGATTGCCGAACGCGTGGCCATCGCGGTAGATAACGCTCTCGCCTATCAGGAAATTCATCGACTGAAAGAGCGGCTGGTGGATGAGAACCTGGCGCTAACCGAGCAGCTTAACAACGTTGAAAGCGAGTTCGGCGAAATCATTGGTCGCAGCGAAGCCATGTACAGCGTGCTCAAGCAGGTTGAAATGGTGGCGCAAAGCGACAGCACGGTGCTGATCCTCGGGGAAACCGGCACCGGGAAAGAGCTGATTGCCCGCGCGATCCACAACCTCAGCAACCGTAACGGTCGCCGGATGGTGAAAATGAATTGCGCCGCCATGCCTGCCGGGCTGCTGGAAAGCGATCTCTTTGGCCACGAGCGCGGTGCGTTTACCGGGGCGAATACGCAACGCATTGGCCGATTTGAACTGGCCGATAAAAGCTCGCTGTTCCTTGATGAAGTCGGCGACATGCCGCTGGAACTTCAGCCAAAACTGCTGCGCGTATTACAGGAGCAGGAGTTTGAGCGTCTCGGCAGCAATAAATTGATCCGCACCGATGTGCGTCTGATCGCCGCCACCAATCGCGATCTGAAACAGATGGTGACCGATCGCGAATTCCGTAGCGATCTCTACTATCGCCTGAACGTCTTCCCGATCCACCTGCCGCCGCTGCGCGAGCGCCCGGAAGATATTCCGCTGCTGGTGAAAGCCTTCACCTTTAAAATCGCCCGCCGTCTGGGGCGCAATATCGACAGCATTCCGGCGGAAACTCTGCGCACCCTGGAACGTATGGAGTGGCCGGGTAACGTCCGTGAACTGGAAAACGTGATTGAGCGCGCCGTGCTGCTGACGCGCGGCAGCGTGCTGCAACTGTCGCTGCCGGAACTGGCCTTCAAGCCTGATGAGCCTGTCGCGCCAGCCGCGACGTGTGCAATGGAAGGGGAAGACGAATTCCAGCTGATCACGCGCGTGCTGAAAGAGACCAACGGCGTCGTCGCCGGGCCAAAAGGCGCGGCGCAAAGACTGGGGCTGAAGCGCACCACGCTGCTGTCGCGCATGAAGCGTTTGGGCATTGATAAAGACGCTCTGATCCCCTAAACACGCAAACATACACAGCGCCAAATCAATGGCGCTGTTGTTTTTAATACAGGACAAAACAGAGATCTCACTTTCAAAATCTGCGTACAATAATCCAGTATTTCGCCAGATTGTCTCCTGTCTTCGCCCCCCTGATTTGCCTACCTTAGACGCATCACCTGTTCTGAGGAGCAACCCACATGACCCATCGCATTGAACGCCTGAAAGACGCCCTTTTCGCTCACCCACGTGAAATTTCACTTGAGCGCGCCCTGCTCTACACCGAAAGCCATCGCCAGACAGAAGGCGAGCCGGTGATGATTCGCCGCGCCAAAGCCACCGCGCACATTCTGGACAATGTCGCCATTAGCATTCGCGATGATGAACTGATTGCCGGTAACCGCACGATTAAGCCGCGCGCCGGGATTATGTCACCGGAAATGGATCCTTACTGGTTGCTCAAAGAGCTGGATCAGTTCCCGACGCGTCCGCAGGATCGGTTTGCCATCAGCGACGACGACAAGCGTTGCTATCGCGAAGAACTTTTCCCCTACTGGGAAAAGCGCTCGATGAAAGATTTCATTAACGCCCAGATGACCGATGACGTGAAAGCCGCTGTTGGTACGCAGATTTTCAGCGTTAACCAGACCGATAAAGGCCAGGGTCATATCATTATCGACTACCCGCGCTTGCTGAATAACGGCCTCGCCGCGCTGGTTTCAGAGATGAAAACGCACTGCGATCGGCAGCCCGAAAATCATTTTTATGCCGCGGTATTGATTGTGCTGGAGGCCGCGCAACGTCATATCCTGCGCTATGCCGAACTGGCCGAAACGCTGGCCGCAGCGTGCCAGGATGCCATGCGCCGTCAGGAACTGCTCTCTATCGCTGCGACATCACGCCATAACGCCGAACAGCGCCCGGAAGATTTCCATCAGGCGTGCCAGTTGTTCTGGTATATGAACATCATTCTGCAATACGAATCTAACGCCAGTTCCATTTCCCTGGGCCGTTTCGATCAGTACATGCTGCCCTTCTGGCAGGCGTCGCTCAACCGTGGCGTTGACGCGCAAACGCTGCGCGAATTGCTGGAATCCCTGTGGGTGAAATGTAACGACATCGTGCTGCTACGTTCCACCAGCAGCGCCCGCTATTTTGCTGGTTTCCCGACGGGCTATACCGCACTGCTCGGTGGTTTAACCGAGAATGGCCGCAGCGCCGTTAACGCCCTTTCGTTTATGTGTCTGGATGCTTACCAGAGCGTGCGCCTGCCACAGCCAAACCTTGGCGTGCGCATCAATGAACTGATCGATCGCCCGTTCCTGCGTAAAACCGCCGAGACCATTCGCCTTGGAACCGGTATTCCGCAAATTTTTAACGATGAAGTGGTGGTTCCGGCGTTTTTAAACCGTGGCGTGTCGCTGGAAGATGCGCGCGATTACGCGGTGGTCGGCTGCGTTGAGCTGTCGATCCCAGGGCGCACCTACGGGCTGCACGATATCGCCATGTTTAACCTGTTGAAGGTGATGGAAATCGTGCTGCATGAAAATGAGGGCAATCCGGATATCGACTGGGAGGGCTTGCAGGCGCAGATCCGCGACAAGATCCGCCATTACATCAAGTTAATGGTTGAAGGCAGCAATATTTGCGATATCGGTCATCGCGACTGGGCTCCTGTGCCGCTGCTTTCATCGTTTATCAGCGACTGCATGGTCAATGGCAAAGATATCACTGAAGGCGGTGCGCGCTACAACTTCTCCGGCGTGCAGGGCATCGGTATCGCCAACCTGAGCGATTCGCTGCACGCGTTAAAAGGCATGGTATTTGACCAGCAACGCATGAGCTTCGATGAACTGCTGGCGGTGCTTAAAGCCAACTTCGAAACACCAGAAGGGAAAGAAGTTCGCGCACGCCTGATTAACCGTTTCGATAAATACGGCAACGATATTGATAAAGTGGACAATATCAGCGCCGATTTGCTGCGTTTTTACTGCAAAGAGGTGGAAAAATACCGCAACCCGCGCGGCGGTCAGTTTACACCGGGTTCCTATACGGTTTCCGCACACGTGCCGCTGGGTTCAGTCGTTGGCGCAACGCCGGATGGCCGTTTTGCCGGAGAGCAACTGGCGGATGGCGGATTGTCACCCATGTTGGGCCAGGATTGTCAGGGGCCAACGGCGGTGCTGAAATCGGTGAGTAAACTGGATAACTATTTGCTCTCTAACGGAACACTGCTGAACGTGAAATTTACCCCGGCAACGCTGGAAGGCGAAGGCGGCCTGAGCAAACTTTCTGATTTCCTTCTCGCCTTCACCAAACTGAAGTTGCAGCACGTGCAGTTCAACGTGGTCAACGCCGATATGTTGCGCGAAGCCCAGCAGCGCCCGCAGGATTTTGCCGGGCTGGTGGTGCGCGTGGCCGGATACAGCGCCTTCTTTGTTGAGCTGTCGAAGGAGATTCAGGATGACATCATCCGCCGCACCGCGCATCAGCTGTGAGGTCACTGAAATGCGTGCCGACAAGGCGCGCATCTTCAATATCCAGCGCTATTCGCTGAACGACGGTCAGGGCATCCGCACGGTGGTCTTTTTTAAAGGCTGCCCGCATCGCTGCCCGTGGTGCGCCAACCCGGAATCTCTGTCGCCCAGAATCGAAACCGTGCGCCGCGAGAGTAAATGCCTGCGCTGCGTGCGCTGCCGCCAGGATGCGGATGAGTGCCCGTCTGGCGCATGGGAACATATTGGCCGCGACGTCACGCTGGAACAGCTTGAGCGTGACGTGCTGAAAGATGAAATCTTCTTTCGCGCATCAGGCGGCGGTGTCACGCTGTCCGGTGGAGAAGTATTGATGCAGGCAGAATTTGCGACGCGCTTTTTACAGCGATTGCGTCAGTTAGGCATTCGCACCGCGATTGAAACCGCAGGCGATACCGCATTCAGCCGTTTGCTGCCGCTGGCTCAAGCCTGTGATGAGGTGTTGTTTGATCTCAAAATCATGGATGCCGAACGCGCCCGCGAGGTGCTGAATATCAATCAACCGCGCGTGCTGGATAATTTCCAGCGACTGCTGGAGGAAGGCATGCGGGTGACGCCGCGTTTACCGCTGATCCCCGGTTTTACGTTAACCGACGAAAATGTGGCGCAAATCCTGGCGTTTCTCGCCCCGCTTCCCATCGCGGAAGTGCATCTGTTACCGTTCCATCAGTATGGTGAACCCAAATACCACCAGCTCGATAAAGTCTGGCAGATGGCAGGCATCCCCGCCCCCGCGGAGCAGGATATCGCCCCGCTGCGGGAAAAAGTGGAACGCGCTGGCTATCGGGTGGTGATGGGCGGATAACTATTTCGTACTGGGTTTCTTGCGATATTTTTCAGGCAGTTCCGGTACAGGGCGTTTGTCATCAATCAGATGGCGGACGGTGAGAATCGGATGACGCCAGAGCATTCGTGGCCCGGCCCAGCGCATTATCTGCTTCATCTCTTCGCGCTTCGCCGGCTGATAACAGTGCACCGGGCACTGTTTGCAGGCCGGCTTTTCTTCACCGAATACGCATTTGTCGAGGCGTTTATCGGCATAACGGTTCAGCGCCTGATAGTGTTCCTCATCAGCTTGTGCATCCGGGCATTGCCGCTGATAAAGCGAAATCATGCAACGGATAGTCTGTTTTTCTCGTTCAATGCGTTTGCCTGACATCCCCGCCCCCCTAAATAAGTTGCATAGATAATACACCTTACAACCTGTGAATGCATTACCATCACCCTGTCACAGGAAACCGATCTTAAACCACAATTGGAAGGCACAACGCACAACCGCGCAGATTGTTAAATCAACATCGTATTGATGGTACAATCGCCCCTCCAATAAGCTGAATTTCATCGGCGGCGTTGACGCGAACCTGTCCACTTTCGTGGTCGCGCATGAGATGCGAAATTCTCACTAACGCATTAAAAGTAAAGAGAATGGAATAACGAATTCGATGAGTACGATTGATAACCTTGACGCCCACACGCCGATGATGCATTGGTGTGTCAAAGCTGATTATTAAAGGTTATTTTCCACCATAAATTAAAAACTATATTTTAACCTACACTTTTGTAACTATATGATTTTAAGAATATTGTTTGCTGTACTCGTCCAGCACTATAATCCCCCTATTTCTCCATCACTCAAATAATACAGGGCTGACAAAACGAATGACGTTTTCATCTCTTCTGAAAGAGAAAAGGCCACCTTTTAAGGGGGACCTTTCATAATGCTTCTGCATTCTGACAAACAATAAAATAAACGCCTTCGATAAATGAACTTTAACACCTCAAAATGACTGCCCGTCAATACGACTGATCATATGAAGGCAATTCAATCCATCTGTTGGGTTTTTCAAGTGGCGAGTTAATCATCCTCTGGTGATTCGTCCTGAAACATCTTACGGTAATGATACACTTCAAAGTATTTCTCCTTGTCTTTATAACTGCTGATAAAGTAGCAATGCTTTAAATACTTTAAAAGGATCTCATTACCTTCAGTTTTGAGTACTTTTGCTCGTTTGGTTTTATCCGCAATCAAATTGTATTCTTCAGACATGAAGGCCATAAGTGCACGATTGATGTATTCAAAAGGCAGTTCTTCAAACTCTAAAAGATGATTCAAGAACACAAGCCGGGCGTCATCTTCCGAAACATTAAGAAGAAGTGCCATACTGATCTTACTATTCACACTTATATGGTCGAAGAAACTATTGGTATAGTGCGGCCAGATAATGTCGATGATTGAAACTTTAGTCGTCAACGATATATCGTCATCATTGAGCACAAGCTCAATAAGTTCATTATCGAAATCTTCGTCATCTTGCAGGTAAAACTCAATATTACTTTCAAAAACAGCAAGGTTGTTTCTAATCATAAGCGACAGACACTCATTGAGCCCCTTGCGACGTTGCCCTTCATAAATACTGAGTACGTCTTCATAGAGCGCTTCTGACAGCAAAACTCTGTTGCTGTCACAAAGTGCTTTAAATTTTGTCAGTGGCAGGTCACTGATTACCTGGTTGATGCTCACAGGCAGCACGCTAATCAACTTTGCATACAACGCGTCTGGCTTATCCGCTGCTGAAATGATGTGATTCACAACATTATCAACAGACTCCTCAGGAACACTGACCATATGGCCTGAAAGCGCCTCTGGATGGTGAGCAAAAAACGTCCATAATATCTCATCGTCGACATCGGTATACATGTAGTCAAAGATGTTATCCCAGTTGGCAGCGACACGTCCATGTTTAAACAAGAGGTCATAAACAGTGAATGATGCTCCATCAACTACCGATAGCCTGATATTTTCAACTTTCGACAGCTGCCGAACTTCAAAATCCATGCTTTCAATTATAATTTCTTTGGAATGCTCCGTAACATCTGAATTAATGAGTGAAATAACAGATTCAACGTTTTCCTCAGAATGAATGAAATATTCCAGGATAAACATCTCAATGTTTTTATTTACAGCCTCAGCTAAGCATGGGACTTTTTCACTCATGATTAAGGTATACGGATTGCGTGATAGCTCCTCAACATTCTTTCTGTTAACAGAGTAAGCATTAAACAATGCAGTGATGTTATCAATATTAAACACATACAGAAAATTCTCTGCGATAAATTTTACCAACGCACGTTCACTCTCATCACTAGCCTCATTGACACTATCGAATACAACATTAAGCTCTTTTAATTTCATGCTGAATGACGCAATCTCATCGGGCTGTATGTATTTAAACACCGTGGTATCTGTTTTTAATTCACACAGATAATCCTGAACAGCACTTTGTCGGGCAATGTTTTCTATCAGACCGAAACGAATAAATGACACGGATAACTGCTGATAAAAATCATCATCAGAGTCAATGTCACGGTTAGTGCTCATTGCCTCCATCAATTTACCCAATGTCTTTTCATCGTTTAAAATTATATTAATCAAATCCTGGTAATCATCTTTACTGAACTCATAAAAATACGTCCGTATGGTGCGAATGATCAGCCCATGTGAGCAATGATTGAATAAGTGAATAAATACATCTCGGACAAAATCAACTCGGTAATTGATCAAAAAACTAATTATATGTGGATGGAAAACCCCTTCGTGATATTTAAATGATAGCGACTCCATTTTGTCCACAACATTGGAAATGTTATTAAGATGAATATCTTTCAATTCCTCAAAATCCACCTTCGCAGCGACCTTCTGGATATAAACGTTATCTGATTTACTTAATGCACCTGCATGGAAGATAGAGCGATACTGCATATAATCCTGCTCTATGTATCCATTTGATAACATGAAAAACAAAAATTCCATATTGAAATTGATCGCCGAAGAATTGGCTGTATTTTTATTTAGCCTATCGTCGACTAATGAAACCTTGTTCAACCATTCACGCAACTTTGTTAAAGTAATTTTCTCGCATAATTCATGAAGGGATATACCATTCCGTTGATAAAGAACACGTTGTAAGTTTAAAATATTTTTAGATAATTTCTCAATACCTTTCTGGTTTTTATCTAAAATAACAAGTGAACGTTTGTTGTATTCGCGTAAACTTTCAGACCGTTTATCACGTGGAATATTAAAAGAATCCTGGTAACGATTTCCGTTTCTTTCATATGTGATTAATGTTCCGGATGGAAACTCACAAGTTAAAAAAGCTGTGAACAACGTTTCATCTTCGCATAGTACAGCAAAACTCCAGCTACTCCCGATGTGCCCATATTTATTATGGCTTACATAAAACACCGCATGCGACTCAATATGTTCAGGAAGATAACGTCTAAGGATTTCAGCCCTCAGATTTAAACTGGATGTTTGCAATTCCTCTTGTGCTTTGTCTAACTTTTCTTTCAGTTGAGAAACCTTTATTTCCAAATCTTTAAAATACAGATCATGTAGCGTTCTCTTGGAGTAAGCATTAACCACTCTGTATAAAAAACCATCCTGATTATCAAGCAGAGTAAAATCTTTGGTACATAAGTTTTTATACATTATCAAAGAAAATAACTTCACATCAGAAAGCTCACCCGTGATTAATTTTTTAAAAATATTGAACTCATTTATAACATTATTCATTACCCGCATATCAGTCAGGTAAAGGGATACCTTCTTGAAAAACTGTTCTTTATCTACCGCATTAAAGTTTATAACTTTACTACTTAATATATCGTAAGCATTCTCACTATCTACCGCGGGTATAATTGGCACAATAAAATCAAAAAATTTGGTTTGTGATTCAGCATCCTTTAATAAATCCTCTCTGACTGCGAAAATAAACCTAATCGGTTTCTTTTCCAAGAGCCTGGAATTATTTACCACTTGATTTATTTCTCGAAGTTTAATAAAGATATGACCATTATTTAAACGATCTAGGTCTTCAAATACGACAACTCTATATTTTGTTTTAAGGAAGAAATAAACAATCTCATCAATATACAGATTTAGCAGTGAAGCCGTATTCTGTTTTTCAGCTGCAATTTCCGCCTTTAGGAGATTTACTTTATCAAGGGCAATTTTCCTGTCAAAAAATCCTATCCGATAAAAACGGGACAGCAAATACCAACAAATGATAAACGATAGTGAACCAATACATCCCCAACGCCATACTGGATGTATCGTGATGAAGTGACTCACCGCTGGCGATAATGAAAACGTGCTAACGATTTTTTGAGGAAACAACAATGTTGTGACAACAATTGCCAGTGCGAGAACAAAAAACAGCAAACAGGATGTTGTTAGTATTTGCCCAACACTTCGGGTGTGAATGCGCTCTACTCGCGAATCTGGCAGCGTACTTTTATCAACTTTGTATAAAATCTGCTGTAAAATGCTGTATTCAATGCTTTGTTCTTTTGATAAAGACTCGGAACCCTTTAACGTCTCATCCGTTTCAAAGTTTGCAAGTGAAATAGTCACGTGCTCATCCGCTGGCTTTAAACTTGTAAACCCGAGCCAATATTTCAGGCGGTGCCACAACCGCTTTCGCCCTTCAATTTTTTTAAGGTATGAGAGAATAACCGAGCTTTTGCCCGCACCGTAGGGGCCTGTGATAGCGATGTTCTTCACATCATCCCGGCTGAGGGCATAATCCAGCGCCTTAAAATAGGGTTGATAACCCTCTTTATCAGGATCGACAATCGGGGTTAGTGTTTGGAATTCATTTTCCGTTACTACAGTTTCGGCCCCGGCATTCGACGATTGCGTTTCCGGTTGATTTTCCGTTCCGGAATCATAGTCTGAAGCAACCTGAATTTTTGCGACTATTTTATGTAACCAGTCTGTGGCCGTTTTCAGCTCGAAAGACAGCGCCATTGAGTGTCCTCACAATCACGAATATTAAATTCATAAATTGGAGACAATCCTAGCATGAATTAAAACAATCATCACATAATCATGTGGTTAAAAGAACAAGCTGGAACCTGTTTTTTATAGCATTTTTCACGCTGCACAGGGTTTTGCCCACGAAAGTATCACCGGATTACGCTCACTCAAGAGCAAGCTTATTATACACACGTGCTACATATCTGCCACGCCCATCACCATGACCGAGATCCATCGATATTCACTGAATAGAGTTGATACCCCCATATAGTGTTGATACACCCATATAGATATACATACCCATTGAGTGTATCAACTGATGGCTTACATGTGTCTAAACGCTTATGGACATCCTTTCTTATGGACAAACTACTTACGGGTTCTCACCCCAGAAGTAAATGTCAGCCCCGTAAACCCCATCTCATCCTGCTTACATAACGCCCGTGCCAGCAGAACAGGTGGCAGCCTGTGCTTGCGGGTCTGCCGTTTTCCGGCCTCATCAGGGTAGGGTCTAACTTCCTGCCACATCCCCTTAAAACAGTAAGTAACCTGAGCATCAAAATCCCTTAATTTTTGGCTTTTCATTGGTCGACTAATTATCCCTTCTCTGGCCCGCATATTTTTACGCCTCGTCATCGCCTTTCTTAGCATTTTGAGTGCTCCAGGCTCTCTCGGCATCAGCAGATGCAAATGAGGCATCCAGCGCTGGATATCGGTATGAAAATCCAGCTCATAGCCCCCCACTATTTTGCCCCTAAATCCGGCTCTTTTTATCATCCTGTAGACCCGCTCCCGGAATTTCTTATGCTCCCAGCTGCTGATCTCAGATTCTTCCAGCATTGCATCGTAATAAACCAGCGTAACCACTCTGTACGCGCCCATAGAGCCTCTTAGTGGGACCAGCTCAGCCAGTTTACGTAACCTGTGCTGACGGAAGCACTGTGGGCAGGCCGCACTGCCACATTGATGTTCTGGCGTGCAGGCTTCCAGTTTTCTCTTTAGCTGGCGAGCCTGTCTTCGCCACTTTTTGTGTGCTTTTCTGATTTCTTTGCTCTCATCCTGATTATCATTCCTGTTCTGCCGCACAGCCTTTAGTAATGCTTTAATGCGGTACAGGCGTTCCTTCTCCATTTGCCCCCAGTTTTCAAACCCCGGAATGGTGAGAGCCAGCTCTTCCAGTTGGCGCTCCTCTTCTGTCAGCAATACGTATACTGAACGCGCAATGCGGTGTTTTGCACCAAACATATCAGCAGCCTCCTGTGGTGACGCGGGAAGCAATCCACTCACTGACGTCACTTTCCAGCCACGCGACCGCTCGCCCTCCAGTCAGGGATTTCGGGCGTGGGAAAGTCCCCTTCTCAATCATCCGGTACAGCGTGGCGCGGCTTACTGCACAGCGCTCCAGTACGACCTGAATTTTAATCAATTTCATCTCGTTCATATTTCTGCATTCCTGAGCAGTTCAAAGAACGCCTTATTCACAAGATCGAAATTCGGGAGCTGCGGCTACGTTTTGGGATGTCTGCAAGCACATTAGACGTTCCATTGTCGGGCCGACACGGGAGATGTTAGACTGGTTTAAATGGCTAAAGAAGGGAACATACATGGCTGGAAAAAAACAACCGAGCCGCCAACAACGGTCGACAAAAATGAGGACTGATGCGGGACTGACCCAGGTGAAGGTTTATCTTGACGAAACCACGCTGGAGCTACTGGCGTTACTTCAGGAAAACTTGTCAGAAGGTAAAATGAAGGGCGATGAGATCAATATGTTCCGCAGTATAGCTGTCACTGCCGGTATCCACAGTCACGCAGCAGCACGCTTAGGGGAAAAAGTGGTATCAGACATTGTGGCTAAAAATCTGGGCACTGAGTGCAGAGCCAGCGAAGCGACAGACAATCCTCATAAGTTCTTTCTCCGGACGATGATTAACCAGCTTTACGAGAAAGGTCTGCGTAATACACATAGACGCAGGCTTGTCGAGGTTGCTGAAATCATGAATGAAAGCAGCTATAGAGCGCCTAACAGTAGGAAGGGGGGATGGAAAGAAAATGATATCGGTCAGTATGTCAGCAGTGACATAATGCTTGAGAAATGATGATCCGGCCAGTGCGCCAGGCTGGACTGTACACTGCAAGTATCTCTAGAATACCCCGCGTCGGGTGGCTCGACAGTGTCATTCATCAGGGGTAGTGAGTTGGTCGTGCTTTACCGGCAACCCGATGTTCTAAACTCGCCCTGGACACGCCTGTGAGTCATCAAAAATAGTCCCTGGCCCCGTTTGATGGTTTTAGCCAGTAGGTAACGAAGGCCATCCCCCCCATTACGATTTACCAGCAACAGAACGCTCGGGAGGCCCTGTCCAGCATACCTCGGCCCCTGTAGTCATAGCGGGTGGTTGTGGCGATATCGGCATGACCTGCCAGTTGGCGTACCACTTTGAGGTCGGTTCCCTGCTCCAGCAGTTGTGTAATGAACGTTCGTCTGAGGTCGTACGGGGTAAAATAGTCCACGCCAGCGGCATCGCGTAGCTGTGCCAACAGCCCCGTCATTCCGGTAGTGGTAAGCCTGCGTGGCCCAGGCCGGTCTGCCAAGCTGATACGACTGAATAACGGCCCCTCGTGCCCTCCCCGGCACTTTAGCCAGCGCCGCAGCTGTGTCCAAACCTTTACGGCAAGGTGAATATCACGACTTTTGCGTCCTTTCCCCTCCCTGATCCAGACAATCCCTGCGGCAACGTCAATATCCTCCGCATTCAGGGCAACCAGCTCACCCGCACGCAGCCCGGCCCCACACAGAAGCAACAAAATGGCCCGTTCGCGCTGACAGCGCACAGTGGAGAGCGTCGCTGCTGCCGCCAGCATTGACCGGATTTCATGGCGGGCCAGCGCACGCCCCAGCCGACAACCGTCACCACTGACCCGCCTGACGTTGCGTATGCGCGCAAGCGTGTCAGCATCCATCAGATCCATACTGAACGCGCTCAGGGCAACCGATTTCAGCGCCGACAGTGCCATGTTGACAGTCGCGACAGCATAGCCAGCATCCAGCATGTGCGCACGGATCTGCATCACCCCCGTGTAGTTCAGCATCTGCCAAGGATAGCTGTTGGTATCCGAGCCCGGAAGCAGGATACCGGCACAGCGCCGAAGCTGGCTTTGCATCCCCTTGCGCTCGGCAGGTGTCAGACCTGACAGCCAAAGCTGTGCCGGGTTGATGGTGGGGACGTTTTGTAGGCGCACAGTTTCCGCACGCCTGCCCTTGCGGTTCGAGGTCATAACATCATCCTCAATACTTAAAAATGGAGTATCCCGGCCATGTAGACCGGGGGAGCAGTCAATTCATCTGGTGATGCCATTCAGTCCTGTGTGGTCACTTTTTCACACCATAACGTTGCAGGTAGTGGTTAAGCCCCTGCCCGGCTCCGGACTCAAAGTTCCAGGCACGCCAGATAAGCTGACCTTCAGCATCGCGTACTGCCAGACGGAAATGGGTATGCTGGTCATCCTCAATAGCCACACAGTCATACGCCGCCATAACAGACTCCGCGTCCTGTCGGGTGAATGTGTCCAATGGCAGCAACGGCAACGACGTGGAGGGCCCGGCGGTTACTGCACTGTCCGGGGCGGGCCTGCGCCCCTGCGTGATGTGGCTCACGACCTGATATGCTCCCCGCTTCAGGAGCCCGGTGGCTTTTCGTGCCCGGAGAACATCAATAGCAATAATCAATGGGGAGCCAGGGTGAAAGCTCGTATGGCCCCGATCTGTGCGTACCAGGTCATACTTCTCAACGACGGTATTCAGGGCTTCCATCATGGAAACACCAGCGTCAATATGCGCCTGAATGGTGCCTTCCTCACCAAACGGCCGTATCGTTGAGGGCAAGCCCATAGTGTTGTGCCAGCAGGTGAGTCAGCAGGGTGCGCCAGACATAAGCAGGCGACAGGCTGCACGATGCTACCCGTGTCGGTGAGACAGGTTGTTTTTTCATGACAGTATTCTCGTGGGTAATGTGAATGGTATTGAAAAGAAGGCGCGAACATGAAGGCAACCCGATTCGCGCTTATGGAAATCCGCCCGCCAGAAGGGAGAACGGATGTTTACCGGTGTGCCCGGCAGCTCAGGTCAGTAGTTCAGCTTTCCCACAGCACTCGGGTGGTGTAGACCCCACTGGCGTGATAGCTCAGAAAGTTGTGCTCCCACAGGGCGTAGAGCGCCCGGGCCTCAGATGGGGTCAAATCCCCTGTCCGCCAGTGCCAGACGTAGCCCTGCGACCAACTGATATCGATGATTTTCTCAAGCTCGGGGTAAACGTTGCCGACATAGCCAAAATCGGTGGCGTAGTCCAGGCACCACTCGTCCCCCTGGTGAATCAGCCGGATTTCCACCGGGTGGTAGCCGCCCCGCTCCGCGCTGTAGTCCAGGTCCCGGAAGTTGAGCGTAACGGCGGTGACAAAATGCTTATGAACGGGTATTTCGCCCGCCTCTGCCATCAGCATGTCGAACAGTTGCAGACTGACAGGCAGCACAAAGCCTGCCGGCTGAATAACGGCATTGATGTTCATGGGTAAAACCTCGGTATTTACAGGTTAAAAATGAAGGGATAAGGCGAACGTGGATTACCGTGGTTAATGTGTATTAAACCAGGTAACTCAAAGCAGGCCATGCTCTGCAAAAGAGTATGCATCATCACCACCCACAATAAGGTGGTCCACGACGCGGATATCAAGTAGTGAAAGCGCATCGGTAATTTTTTGGGTAATGAGTTTATCGGCCTTGCTCGGCTCAGGCTCACCGCTTGGGTGGTTATGGACCAGTATCACTGCGGCTGCATGATGCGTCAGCGCCAGAGCGACAATTTCGCGGGGGTACACCATGGTCTGGTTCAGCGTCCCAGTGAACAGGGTGTGGTAGCCCAGAAGATGGTGCTGCTGCGAGAGCAGTATCATTCCGAAGCTCTCCCGGGTGTCCTCTGCCAGCTTCAGCACCAGCCACTGGTGAACATCATCAGAGGACGTAATTTTTCGGCGATTGCGAAACCGGCGGGAGAGCAGCGTATGGGCAAAGCGGATAATATCCTCACGGGACACCGGCCCGGTGGTCCGGTAAAGACCGCTCTGGTCGCAGGCGGTAAAAGTCATGGTCAGTCTCCTTCTGCAGGGGTCAGAACTCACGTTCGACGAAATAGATAGCGTCCGGCAGCAGCGTGTGGCGCTTCAGCTCCGGCTGTACGGAGAATGTATCCCTGCGCTGGCTGCGTATTCCCAGGCTGTCAAACAGGAACAGCCGGGTGGCATCGGTTCGGACTACCACAGACCAGTGCCAGGATGTGCCCAGAATCACCACGCGCTGCGCCTGGTTCTCCGGCAACGCCAGCCAGTCGCTGATGTCGCTGAGTATCTGTCGGCAGCGCAGGGAGCGGTAACGGAAGGGGGTATGAAAATTCAGGGGATAATGCCGGGCGTAATGCCCTTTTAGGAGAACATCACCAATCAGGTGGTCCATTTGCTCTTCGTCGAGGCCGAGTGTCAGGAGATCAAATAAGTCCCATCGTCGCTTATAGCTGCTTAGCAGACGGTACATTAATTTTTCCCGCCGTACTCTGCCGTCATAAAGGTAACTGAGGGTGTTAATCAGACTGTAGATGCCACACAAGTAGTCATGCTGGCCCTGACGGGACGCATGAACGTCTCGGGGAAGTGTCATTGTTGCTATTCCAGGAAAAGTGATGGCTGTGAACCAGCCAGGATGGGTTAATACAGTGGCTGGGTACGCAATGACTGCCACTGTATTAATTATAACAAAATCAATCAGTTATTGCAAACAATTCCTATTATCACTTATCCAGCGCAACCAGGGCTTCCATCATTTGTTACTGGTTAACGTCCCCTTCAGCCAGATCCCTCGCAACCTGAGCCAGAGCCTGCTGCAAAAGTTTATCCCTGGAGGCTGGTTTCATAGTGCGAAACAGCTGTATCAACAGGTTAAGCTGCTCGTCTGTTGAGGTATCTGCCGCATCCCGCTCACTTTTCAGCGCCATCCCTGCAGCGCTGATATGGTACAGAAACCCCTTCCCACTGGTGCGTTTGCGGCGGATTTCCGGATGTAGGGTTGTGAGCTTTTCCAGTCGCAGTCGGGCCCCTTTCGCTGTGCCCGGCATTCCTTCCATTCCGGCAAACTGCTCTGCTGTAAGCCACTCCCCACTGTTCGCCATTCCGCCATCACAGGGCTCAGTCATCTGTTCACTGCTCATAAAAATTTCACCTCTTATCAAAGCGTTAGTTAAATGAGCGCAAATAACCACAAAAGGAACTTGATAAGTTCCCTTTGTTCGCTTTTAATATCTCCAGTACTAACAACCCGGAGTGAATACATTGAGTAACTCAACAGATTCGCAAAAAAAGCGAAGTAAGGGAAGTGCTGTTAACTGGCACCGGGCAGATATTATCGCAGCCCTGCACAAACAGGGGCTATCCCTGTCTTCCCTCTCACGACAGTATGGGCTGGCTTCACGAACATTAAACAATGCTTTCGAACGCCATTATCCACGGGCTGAAAAAATTATTGCAGATGCTCTGGGGACCACACCTGAATCCATCTGGCCTCAACGTTATACGGGGAAAGAAAGAAGTAAAACTGACAGATTCTGATATCACAAACCAGAAACTGACTGACAACTACATGATTTTTTTGCGTGTTAAGGATAGGAAATAATGAAAAAAACATTGATGACTTTACTACCATTTGTCGCCCTGCTTATATTATCAACAGAAGCCAAAGTATTACCAATCCAGTCATATAATATTCTGACGCAGCAATTCAGTATGCTAAACACATGCAGATCTGAAGGATATATTGTCGATACTGCGGTACTTAAGCGACTGGATAATCTCATCAAACGTTTTGAATACGAGGATGCCTCAGGAACCAAAACCCGTATCACTCCTGAAATGGAGCAGGAATACCACAATCGTGCGGATATGGATGTTCAGAATGCACGAATGCTTGGACAGCAGGAGCAGGCCTCTGCAGTATGCAATAAAGTGCTGAAAGATTTCACTGACCGGTTCGATGAGCTGGAGGAGAAAATCTCAGCCGCAATCTCTTCTCGAACCGAATCCCCAGTTCCTGCCCCCGCAGTGTCAGAAGAACGCGCGATGACATGGGACAACAGCCCGGTACAGGGCATTCAGGTACACTGAGGGGTACACATGCAAAAGCGTATTGTTGCCGCATTGCTCATCACAATAACACCAGCTTCAATTCTAGCTGCTTATCCAACCAGTCAACCCGCTCAGGCAGCGGAGGTGATGGTCAGGATGTGTCAGCAGCAGCGTGCGGGCGTCGATAAAAACAAGGCGATCAGTAAAGTCTACAATACTGTGGTTGACTGGCCCATAGCCTCAACAACCGAAGTTGCAGCTGCAATGGATGAGGGTTGGAGTTTCGCGATACAGAATCCAAAGATAAGATCTGACAAAATTTATCCTATTATGATTGATTTACTCGACGGGGAAAAGGGTCTATAAACCAAGCTTAACTTAACAAAACCAATATGCATCAATTGATATATACATAACGATGTGCATCCATAAAAGGCACGATTATTTCAATCGCGCCTTTTATGATCAAATAACAGATGCAATGTAAAAACCGAACTATAACTTATACGGAGTGATTACAACCACATCGATTTTATTTCAACAAATTAAAATAGACCATGTAATTACGTTAATTCAGCCCAATTTATGGAACCCACATATGCCCCCCCTCTTTCTGATATCGATATAAGAAAGGAATTATGTTCACCTCAATTTATTGGACCCAGAGGGGTCATTAATTTACCAATTCTAAGGTTTGCATTTTATTTTTTATTACTGACGTATTACCATTGGTTAATGGTATAGTATATAGTGGACACCCGACGCTTAGCTATCATTATTTAGTATTTATCATGCAGATATGTATTAATGCTATTTTAATTAAACAAATACACCTTACAAATTAACGCAGTAAATCTTCGATATCAGTTAAATATTTAATATACATCTAATTCAAATTGAGGCTCCCCATGATTTACGGGACATATCAGCACTCTACATATACTAATACTGGTTATAATACTGTGAGAAACTAACCTGGAGGAACCAGGAACTTCATCCTATTGATACAGAGTTTTATCAATAACTCTCGTGCGAATATGAAGACTCCTCTTTGAAAGAGATGAGCCCTCATATTTTAAAGTAACCGCCGAAAATCTTGATACGGTATTGGTTTGCTATACAAATATCCCTGTCCCAATGTGACCCCTTTAGAAATTAGTTTCACTGCTTGTTCACTATCTTCAATTCCTTCTGCAATCAGCGGTATTCCAGTTGATTTAGAAAGATGAATAATGTTATCAACAATATGCTCGCTAACGCCCCCATGAGTAAGCGTGTCAATAAACATCTTGTCAATTTTTAAAAACTTCGGCGCAATTTTCTGCAGCGCCTCATAATTTGAAAAACCAGTGCCGAAGTCATCCAGCGCCAAATCGGCCCCTGCATTTTTTAAGCGATCCCGAACATCTTCGCTTACAACATTTTGCTGGCGCTCTGTGATCTCCAGCATCACCCGAATACTTTTCAGATTCATTCGGGTAATAAATTCAATGCAGTTTTTTGTAAATCCGTCATCACTGAACGCTCCGGGGGGAACATTCAGCCCGATATGAAAACTTTTGCACACTACATTGCTTAATGCCTGCATGTCCTTTTCGATGTGTTTCATGAGGCCAAGCGTCATTTTATTGATCAGACCACTTTGCTCAGCTGCGTTGATAAATTCATTCGGAGGTATAATTCCCTGCTCCGGATGTACCCAGCGAATAAGTGCCTCTGCGCCCACAATCTCACCGCTACTGAGTTCAACCACTGGCTGGTAATAAGGAACAAACTGATCATCATTAATAGCCGATTTGAGTTCTTTAATGGGAGAACGTTTCTGTAAAGTCTTCAGGTGGAAAAAGAGACCTGCTGCGAGTGCAACAAAAATTGCGATTATATAGCGGTTATCTTTCAGATAATCCACCCAACTTTCTTGGGTGTTAAAGACAACCCAGAAAGGAAAGTTTGAAGATCCAGCCTGCATGAGGGGGTTACTTTTTGGTTCCAGTAGAAACTGGGCTTCAATATCCTCATCGCGTGAGAAATCATAAAGAATTTTATCTATTGCAGCTTTGTAGATGGCAACGGCCACGACTTGCTCTTTAACAGGGAAGTAGGTCATGTACATTTCAGTTCCCTGACGATTAACGTACTGCGTCATCAATGTGCGTGTCGTTGTGCCCTCGGAGTCAATCCCTAAAGACTGACGTCCTTCTAACGAAGAACATGACCATTCACCATTCTCAATAATATTAACCGAGCGAATGTGTTCAACAGAGGCATTAATTCTGCTAAGCGAGCGAACGACTTCATCGGTACAGGTTTTTCCAATATAACTTCCCGCGATAGCGGCCATCGCCTGTGCGGATTCGAACTCAGCATCAATAACACTAATGAGATCATTAAGTGAATTTTCTCTGACTTTTTTTTCATCTTGTTTCCACTGAATGAGTGAAGACAACACTCCAGATAACAGAACCAGTAGTGCCAGCAATAGGGGTAGCACTTTTCTACGAAGAGACATATGTCATCCTAGATATTTATGATGCGCCTCTGAGAGGCGCATATTTATTACACCGTCAGAATTTGCCAGGCAAACTGGTTGCCTGGCAAAAAGGTCAGGAGATGATTATCAGAAGTTCCATTTCGCGCCGATCATCGCCGCACTGTCATTATAGCCTTTATCACCCACCTGCACGCCAACGTTGCCCCACAGGTTGAGACGCGGGCTGACCTGCCCTTCGACACCCACTTTCACCTCACCCAAGTTTTTCGCTCCTGCCTGGCTGACGTTTACGCCGTCCATCCGGGTGCTAAAATCACGAGTGTTGTGCAGCCAGTTAACTTCGGCAAACGGCTGGAACTCACGCTCTTTGCCGTTATCGAGCTGGCTGTGGCCTTTGATCCAGGTTTTCACCCCAAGGCGCGTTTGCACATTACCGTCACCGCTGCTGGTAATGCGGGTGCCGTTGCTTTCACGGTGATCATCGGCTTTCACGCCCATCCACACGGCCTGCGCCTGCGGCTGGATATACCATTCGTTGGTCGAACCTTCACGCGTCTGGTATTCCCCCATTTTCCAGGTGTAGCCGGTTTCCACCGAGGCGTTCACGCCTTTCGATTTATAGGATTCGCCCTGCAGGCCTTCACCCTTCACGCTGTTGTTAAACCAGTTGTACTGCGCCCAAGTATCAACATACAGCCCGCTGTGCGTCTCATCGTTGGCATACCAGGTTGAGTAAACTCCGGCGGAATAGCCGTTCACCGACCCTTTCGAACCATACTGCGTGCGTGACGAATGAGTATTGCTGTGGTCGTTGCCGTAACCGGCCATTAGCCCCAGGTGCCAGCGGTCGAGACCACTCTGGCTCCACTGCGCCACATCACCGCCCAGCTGAACGGCGTAGCGGTTGCTCTGCGTTTTGAGCTGACCGCTGCCATCACGCCAGTTGTTGTGGCCGCCCACATGGCGCATCCACATGCTGGTGACTTTTTGCTCACCGGTTAACGCGTCGATGAACTGTGTTTCACCCAGGCGATCGTGCAGACGGGTCACAAACAGAGTGTTAGCCGCCGCCAGGTTTGCGGTGTAGCTGCCGCCTTCTGGACGCAGATCCGGCGTTTCTTTATCACCCGGATCCGTGCCCGGGTCCGTTTTGCTGCTGTTCAGATACCAGTTACTGCTGTTTTCACCGGTACCGCGGTTCAGGGTGTAGTCATACGCCCCGGCAACAATACGGCCTTTCTGGGTGAAATCACCGTCGGACGCCCCCTCAACGGTAATAACTTCAATACCGTTGATGGTCGCCGCCCCTTTGCCCCCGGCGTTTGTCACCGTGACATACGTGTTGCCGGAGGTATCGCCTTCCACCACCAGCTTATCGGTGACGGATTTATCGTCGCCGAGCGCGGTGTTAAGCGAAAGCAGCCCGTCGTTACCCGCATAGTTACCCTTAATCACCAGTTGGTTTCCGGCCTGCTTCCCGGAAACCCCGGTAGCCATCGTGCCGCTGTTAGTGACGTTTCCACCCACCGTAAAGGTGTGAGTGCCTGTGCTTTCAGCGGTGCCAACCTGAAGCAGACCGGCGTTGTCGATATCACCCGTCACGCCGCCGAACCCGGATAATTTCCCCTGATCTGCGATAGTGACCTGCGTGCTGCTCAGCACCACTGAAGCGCTCTCGCTGCCCAGTTGCAGTCCGCCCTGCTCAATGTGTGTGCTACCGGTCCACGCGGCATTGTCGCCCACGGTGATGGTGCCGCTGCCGAGTTTGGTGACACTGCCTGCGCCGGTAATGCTGTTGTTCAGCTCCCAGCTACTGGCGCTGTTGAGCACCAGGGAACCGGCGTTTTTCACCGCCGCATCGCCCAGATGTTCAGCCACGGACGCGGTAAGCTGCGATCCACCATCAATGTCAAAGGTTCCGGTAAACTCGCTGTTGTTACCGGCCAGCACCACATCGCTGTCGGTCAGTTCGACACTGCCGTTATCGCTGATGGCGTTGTACAGCACGCCTGCGGCATTACTTAACGCCAGCGTACCGGCCGCCACGATGTCACCAGTACCGAGGCCCAGCGTAGAGTTCAGCAACGCCGTGGCCCCTTCGGCAATCGTGGTTTTCGCGGTCATAGTGCTGTTTTCACCCGTGACAGTCAGCGTTCCGCCGTTCAGGTTGAGCGCGCCGCTACCTGTTAAGGTGCCGTTCGCCTCACCGCCATCCGCAATCGTCAGGCTGCCACCATGGATATTCAGCAAAGAATCGACAGCGGCCGTCAGTTTACCGACCGTCTGGCTGTAGCCGTTCATATCAAAACCAGTGTCAGATGCCAGACGCAGTTCGCTGGTCTGCCCCAGCACGTCGTTGTTATTCATCAGCAGGTTGCCGCTACGCACATCGGTGATGCCGGTGTAGTCGTTATCCATATTGGAAAGTGACACGGTCTGGCCTTTGGCGCTGTCGAATGCCAGGTCGCCGGTGCCAGTGACGCGGGCGCTGAGGTCAGCGGCATTACCTGTTTTATCGTTGGCATCCAGCACCAGCGCGTTACTGCCGGACGCTAGCAGTTCAACCTGCGTCAGCCCGTAGCTGATATACAACCCGTCGTCGTTTTCTCCACCGGTCAGGCGGTAGTCATAAGTGCCTTTGGCCACCACTTCATCATTCTGCTCGATGTCGGCCACCACGCCATCGCTGATGACGTTGCCGTCTTTGTCGGTTAACGTCAGGTTGCCCGCGCCACCCTGCACAGCGGAGTCAGAGGTGGCCAGTTTGATCAACTCCTGTGCGTCGTCCTGCTCAAGCAGGGAGAGCGTCGTATCCGCCTGTGGACGATCATTGCTGACGCTGCCGGTATCCACCTGAACGGTCCCGCGACCACTCAGATCCATTTTACCCGCATGGATCGTACCATCCGCTTGCGTTTTGCCCGGCGTAACACCGTCGAAACTCACCGTGCCCCCGTTAAACGCCAGCCCGCCGATATTCTGTTCGCCCTTGCCGACATGCATGAGGCTGCCTTCACCCGCGCTCAGCGTCGCTTTAGCCAGGGCCTGAGTATTTAACCCGGCCAGTTCAAAGGTGCTGTTTTGCAGCGCAAGCGTGCCCTGGAAACCGTCTGCGGCATTGTTGGCGGTAAAATCAAACGCCTTGCCGGACGCATCCACAGACACGGTCCCGGTTCCCGAGAGGTGGCTGTTGAACGCCATATCGCCGGTCGCGTTCAGTTGCAGCGTACTGTTCGTATCAATGCTGTAACCCGTATTCGCTGCATCATCTTTTGCGTCACCCAGGACGAAGTCGACGTTATTGACTGTAAACACGGAGTTGCTGGTCAGATCGATATGCTCCATGCCGGTAATGGCGTCGGCACTGTTCAGAGTGTACTGTGCGTTCTGCAACCGGAGCGTGTCTTCACCTTCTCCACCATTCAGGCTGGTGAAGAGCGAGGTTTCCGTCGCCTTGATGTCTTTCAGCAAGAAGAGATCGCTGCCGTTACCGGTGGTGATATCGGTTGCCGTACTACCGGACTCCAGCGTGACGGTGTTATCGCCACTCAGTAAATTTACAATCCCGGTGATGCTGGCTTCCGCGGCATTGGTAAAGGCAATGCCCTTCCCTTTAACGATTTCCAGCGCTTTTTGCGAAGCATCCAGCGCGCGGATCACCCCTTTATTAAGGAAGCTTTCCAGAGAGCCGTTATCTGCATCGACCACCGCATGCGAAGTGGAAACCGACGTCAGCTCGCCCGACTGTTCAATATTTTTCGTGGTCCCGCCGACAACCAGCGCCTCTGCGCCATCGCTGTCCAGCACGTTGACGCTGGCACCTGTTTTCAGGTCTGCGGAGGAATTGGTGACTATCCCTTTACCACCCGCCTGCTGGACGTTGATGACCAGATCGCGCGAGTCGGACATATCCAGGGTCTGATCGGTTTGCGAACCGTCCATACTTTCAAACAGGATGCCGGTTCCACTACCGGTAACGTTGATGGTGCCAGAGTTGGTCTGCGCCATGGAAGCCCCGGTATGTACCCCAATGCCGTTGCCGACGGTAATGTGGGTCTCTTTGAGCTGAATACCGACAAGGTTAGCCTGGTTTTCAATGGCGTTACCGCTGCCGCCCGCGGCCATTGTGATGGTTGCGCCATCAACGACCAGCCCTTTCGCCCTGCTTGCGAGCAGAATGGCGTGCGCCGTACCGTCAGCGGTGGTTTGCCCTTCACCGGTCAGTTTAAGCGACGCGTCGCTCCCGACCAGATACGCCGCGGTGCCATCGGTGGCAGAAACGGTCGCGCTATTGTTCACTACGGAATCTGCGCCCTGAATATTGACCGCCACGCCATTCACCTGAATATCGCCGTCGTTGTTCAGCGTACCGCCGGAAATCAGCACTCCGGTACTGTCCGGCTGATCAAAATCAATAGTGCCTTTATGGTTCAGCGTACCACCATTACGAGCGATATAGCCGAAAGCGCCGTCAGCGGTGTTGGCCGTTTCAAGGGTGGCATAGCTGGTTAATACCGACTCACCTTTTTTGGCTTCAACGACTTCACCATCCAGGCCATAGTAGTTTCCGTCAACAATGCCCGCCGTTGTGCCCTTACCGGCGACTTTAACAATATCGGCATCCGCCGTGATTGTCCCCGTAGCACCGCCTTCAATACGAACGCCAGTCGAGCCTTCCCCCATAATGCTTAACGCCAGCTTGCCGGAGTTAAAACTGCTGCCTGTATCCGTCGTAAGGATAATGGTGGAGTTATCACCCGTTGCATTCATTTGTGACTTATTGGTACTAGAACCATCAAACGCAGCGCCGCCATCGACGCGATAAAGTGTCGAATCTGTGGTCGAAACCGTCTGATTACTAGTGGAATTATCGATTATTGACGATCCGGCACCATAGATGTAATACCCTGTCTGGTGACTCCCGGCATTGAAAGTGACCGTTCCGTCATCCACCAGGGTGATAGTGCCTTTATCACGCGCATGCACACCGATGGCATAATCGCCATTGAGATTGACTTCTCCTGATACCACCGCGAGGGCATCCTCACCGCTTGCCCGGATACCGTAGTTAGCATAATGCGTGCCCTCATCAACACCGGAGTTGACGTTAATGACACCAGCGTGCGTGATTTTCCCCCCGGCTTCCACATCAATACCAACACTGTTTTGCCCGTTCTGATTGATAACGCCGTTGTTCACGACCCGGTTTTCACTGGTACCTGATTTTACGTTGATCCCCACGTTAGCAATCGAGGATTCGCCAGGCAGTTCGCCGTTGATCTCTATCGTGCCATTTTGATTCAACGTCGCGGTATTTTTAACAACAATGGCTGTTGCGTTCGTTGTCTGAGAACCAATTACGATTTTTGAGGCCGTGTCGCCGTTATAAGTCGCACTACCTGATAACAGAACACCGATGGAGTCTCCCGAAATACGAAGATCGTTAGTCGCATCCGAACCCTCACGTTGAGCCTCCCGACCAATGTACAACATGCCGTTATGGTTAAATGTTGATTGCTGGCCGGCCTCAACACCTGTTGTGGCCGGTGTGCCAGTGGTACTCGTCTGCGCTGTTGATGCGACATTAATCGTGCCGTCATTTGTCAGCACCGCAGACGAAGAGAGTAGGACGCCTTTATTACTGTATTGAGAAGAGCTCGTTGCCAGGTTAATCACGCCACTGGCATTGTTATTAACGGTGGATGTGCCGTTTGCCAGGATTGCCGTGTGCTGGCCTGCTGCGACTAATGTTGCGCTCGAATTCGATTTTTCAGCCATGTCAGGGTTAGTCCCTGCATCAACAACCCCGTTGTTCTCAAATACAGAACCACTACGTACGGCAACGACATAGGCCCCACGAAGCGTGTTGTTATTCGTCCCTAGTGTGCCTTCATTGATTAAGGTTGCACCATTTTCCAGGTTAACCAGCGATGCATCAGACCAAAAAAGTTGCAGACTAGCGTCTTTATCAATATTAATAACGGCATCTTTGCCGTTTCCGTGGATGTAGGAGACGGTATCGCGATTAACTGTTCCTCTAACTGCATCATCAGACGCAATCCCATCCTCATTGGCATAAATAGGGATAGACCCGGTAGTTCGTGCCAAATTCAGTTCAGCGTTATACTCTGCACTAGTCATTGAGAGCTCACCTTTTTCAATCGCAGCGATTAACGCAGCGTTGTAAGCTTTAAACTCCTCCACATTTGTCACATTTTGTGGACCAAGTTTGCTGTTGAACTCACCTGTAAATTCATCAATCACTGGGTAGGCAATTGCCGTGCCGCCACTGTGATTGTTGTAAGAATTACCTAACTGGGCGATCGTTTTAGAATGGTAATTAAGCTCCGCTTTATCACCCGATTCACTGGAAACTTTAAAAACCGAGGCTTTATTTACGCTACTCGTATTTGAACTTTTGAAAACAGCGCTAAATAAATTGGCAGTATCATTAGCCCAGCCCACGTCCTGACTTCCAACATTGACATCAAGAGTGGAACCGCCATCAACATTATAGAGATTACGATCGATATACTGGCCGTTTGCGCCTACTGCATTTGAAATCGTAACATTAAAGTCAGCGAGGGGTTTGACTGTCATTGCATCATTATCATATACCACTATTGAGGCGGTATTCCCGGTGACTGGGTCTACAAAGTTAATGACTTTGCTTTGCGAGCCGACGTTAAATATGTTGTTATTCTTAACATACTCACTATTAGCCCCTAAAAGACCTTTATCATAAGCCTCACCCAATGTCATATTGGTGTAACCGCTATTACCATACGAAACATTCGAAAAGCTACCTGACAATGTATTATTTCGTCCACTCACTGTTATCTCTATGGCATCTTGTGGGGTCATGGAGTCGACTACATAATCTGTTGCCTGTGATTTCACTGGAAAAAGTGCAAGCATTAATAAAGCGACAGGTGTCATTCGAAAAACATATGCATGCTGAAATTCTGCGATGTAGTGTTCTTCCGTAACAAGCGCAGAACTGCTTGATTGTACGTTTCCACGTGCCAGTTCGGAAACAACAACGGCACACGAGCGCGCTACGCTCCAGATAACTTTAAATACTTTGTTCATCATCTCACTCGCTTTTAACAGCCCATTTTGCGACTACTTCACAGGTGATTTGGGCCAAAATTATCAGTACCTGATTTTTAGCTCAGGCGTTTCGTGAGTGATTTTACTTTCCGCCCCTCATTTAGGGGTACATATAATGAATAATGCGTTATTTATAGATGAATTATCTATTATACTTGAAATTTGAAGCTTATTGTGCTGAGTTATGACTGGTGTTACATAACATTTTATTGGTTAGCGGAAGTATACTTTCTGGTGAGTACATATTATCGATAGTATTTTCAGCATGTCGTTAACTAATAGCTTCATGATTAAAAAGCTCCAGGGGGTGGTAAATTCCCCCCCCCTGGAAAACTTTTTTAAGAGTAATCCTATCTATTAAATCTGTAAACAAAGAAGTGCAGGTTGGCGGTGTTTTTAAGATTATACCTCTTTGCTATGGTGAGTGTATTTCTCAAAAAGTTTTTATAACTTACGCCAGATTTTTGTGCAGCCAAGAAAATACTCTCTGAAAGTTTTAGTGATTGAATTGTTTTAACTTCATATTGGCTCATTCCTTTGAAGTCCTTGAAGGATTCAATTTTTTCAATTACATTACTTACCGATTTTAGTTTTGGTATCGTTATAAGGTATCGCCATTTATTTAAGTCATCATACACAGATAAATCAATTTGAGATGAGATAACCTTAGAGATCCATAACCCGCGAGAGATCAAAATCGTTCGAATTTTATCCTCTTTGGAAATATGATATAGAGTGTCATTCAGTTCTCCAAGCGAGTTAAATGAATCGACATCAATGAAGCATATTCTATGTTCATAACAAATTTGTTTCATTAAAGCGGAAATAGACTGACGAAGAAAAGTATCATGCGTGATGACCATGAATGTTTGACTATCCATCATGAGTAAATCCTGTTAATGCCCTTCATGGTGTTCTCAAAATTAATTGAAAGAATCTTCACGAAGAGTCTCGTTACTGAGGGGGTTTGAGATGAAAATAGTAATACAACAACACCTTACCCAAGAATCTATAGAAGTAATGTCATGTCATTTAGGTAGATATTCTGATAAAGCAATAGAAGGAATGGTTTTATAAAATATCTATCTGCAAAATGCGTGTGCGTGACAGGGCGCAATGTCAACACATTAAACATCAGCTAAAATAGAGAGGAATACTCATATGCAGATGAATACACATATGCTTTACCAAATTAACAATGAAGTAACATTCAGGACTGATGATGGTGTCCTAGCAAGTCTTTCATCACCCGAAAATTCGGTTGTACTTTCCATCACGGCGAATCGTATTTTTTCGTTCCTGCTTGAGCAACGAGGTAAGGTCGTTTCCCGTGAGGATATTTTAGTTAATGTTTGGGATAAGAATGGGTTTCAGGCCTCGAATAGCTCTCTGAGCCAGTACATTTCACTTATACGAAGAGGGCTGCACGATCTCGGCTGTAATCAGGAAATCATACAGACTATACCCCGGGTGGGCTTCTTGGTTCCTGATGACTCTATATCTATCAGTGAGGCTGATAACTACAGTGAAATCAATTCATTAAATGTTCAGTCAACGGTACAAATTAAAAAAACGCAAGTATCGGCAAAAATCTGGATTTTTGTAATGACTTTGTTGCTGAGTTCACTGGTTATAGCCTTTTACCCATCACAAAATGGTGCTTCTGATATGATTTCAGCTATAAAGACTTGGAAACTCGGTAAGATTGATCAGTGTCCTGTGTATACTTTTTATAACAACTCCCCAGAAATGATGTCAGTCAAACTCGAAAAAGCCAGATTGTTAACAAACACTTACCTTCCGTGCATTCAGGGTGCGACCTACTTTTTCCAGCCTGACGATCTTTACACCTACGGTGAAAACGGACGCGTATTTTTGTCCCGCTGCACCTGGAGCAACAAAGAACAAACTAAGTTTGCAGGTTGCAAGGATATCTATATCCATGAAAATTAATAAGAAAAAAGCTCTGATAAGCGTGTCAGCAATTGCGTTTGTTTCAGCAATTGCTGTTCGCGCGACAGGAATCGCTGACTGGGCACCCAATAATGGCTTAAGCATCAATTGTGTATCGACGATCTCGATGCCAGAATTACCTAATGGGGCGAAATTCAATGGCAGTGTATACGTTCAGATTTATAAAGACGGGTCCGGTGAGGTTGATTTTTCAGGTGTCGTTACGGAAACAGGAGAGCATGGCGTTGGGAAAAGTAGCGTCCAGCGTGCCATTGCGTTTGAATACGTGATGCTAAATTCTGACACCATAAAGCTTTCTGAAGCACGATTAAGAAAGAAATCAACTGACACAATGCCTGATGATTTTTTTACTAAAGCCATCTACGATAGCTCTGAACCAGAGAAACGAATGCATGTATCAAAACTTCAAAATGCGTATTTGATAGGCAACATTTTTTCACCATCACTTTTATGTGTCAGTAAATCCGGATAGTTGTGGATTGACCCCGCACTGGTAGACGCTACTGCCCTGTAGTTGGACTGACCCCACGCCCATAGATAAATTCTGTCATCACGACGAGGCCTGTTCAAAGGCCTCCAGACTAATGCCGTCTAGGAAGCTGTGGCGCCTGGCCCGGGTTTTATTGATATGTTTTCTGGACAGAACGGCATCTACAATATTGCTGTATCTGCTGGTCACGGCGGTGTTTCACCTGTTACAACATGGCCAATATGCTACAACGACCTTAATGTAATTGCTCCAGAAGGCTATCTAGATAATCAGCCCATATCTGCAACCATTTTTCGCACTCAGCGTCATATTTATATAGGTTATAAATACCTTCAACCCCGCCTTTTGTATGCCCAAGAACAGCCTCTGCTACTTCATTGGGACATTGTAACCGTGATAGCCCTGTCCGTACGGTCCGTCTTAGATCATGAGGCGTCCAACTCGGTATATCCAGCATTTGCCCCTGCTCACGCATACGCCAGGCATTCTCGGTAAGATATTTCTGCTGTATAGGCAACTTTGTGCGAGAAGAAGGGAAAAGATAGGTATCAGAGTTCAGCCGCAGAACTTTCAAAAAGTTGATGGCTTGAGTGGATAATTGCACATAGCGCTCAATTCCTGTTTTGGTTTCTCTTAGATGAATAGTCCCTTTTTCAAGATCAACATCCTTCCATGCCATATTGCAGACTTCACCGGTACGACACCCGGTCCAGAGGGTCAGACGTAACACGTTTTTGATCGTTGGCGTATAAGCCGAACCCGGAAGCCATTTAAGGAATTTTGCTAGCTCGTCCTCGCTCAGTACTCGTGTTCCACGTCCGTTTGTGAGCTTGATTCTGGTCTGTCGTAAGCTGGATTTTGCTAACAACGCTGGATTCGCAAAACTGTCATCAAAGCGCCCAAGGCCAATAGCAAATTCATATGCGAGTGAAAGCTCCCTCAGTACATTCCCAGCCTGTACGGTTGCACCTCGAGCTACAATGTTATTGATTAAATTAATGACATCCTGGCGTGTAATCTCAGCAGCATTCCGGGTTCCTAAGCTTTTAACAGCGTCACCATAGAGAGTACGACGAACCTCAGCCTGCCCTTTCGGCTTTCTGGCACCGGGAATGACCTTCCCGTCCTTCGTTTTACGATCCTCAATACGTTCGGTAAGATACAGTTCAACTAATCCCTGTACGGTCAATTCAGGGATCTTAGCCTGTTCAGCTTCAATCGCACGCTGGAGCTTATCTTGCTTAAGCTCTGACGCAGGACACCGACCTTCCTGTCGGAGAAGCTTTAATTCGTGAAGTTTAAGACGTGCAGCGGCGAGAGAAGTCTGCGGGAAGTTACCAATTTTAACCTGAGCAAGCTTGCCAGTCAGAGGACTTGTGTAACGATAGAAAAAAGACTTAACCCCGGTTGCACCGCAGGAGACACGTAAGCCACGATTTTCGCCTACATCAGCCTTATCTTTGTCGCCAGGCTTCATCATTTCTACCGCTTTAAACGAAAGTGGCTTTCCCTCTTGTTTTCCTGCCATAAAGACTCCGTTATCATGCACCTTATGCAGTCATGAATATAAATGTAGGTTGCTCTGTATGTGCCCATATTTTACCAGGCTATAGGTTGGCAAGCTACACTTTAACCTACACTTAAATGTAGGATGTCATGATATTCGATGAGACACCGTGAAACTTAATGATAACCATAAAAATCACTAACTCATTAAAAATTAAGAAAATGGACATCAGAAATCGATGAGTACACTTGACAATTTAGACGCCCACACACCCATGATGCAGCAGTATCTCAAGCTGAAAGCCCAGCATCCGGAAATTCTGCTGTTCTACCGTATGGGCGACTTTTACGAGCTGTTCTACGATGACGCCAAACGCGCATCGCAACTGCTGGATATTTCGCTTACCAAACGCGGCGCTTCTGCAGGCGAACCGATTCCGATGGCGGGCATTCCGCATCACGCCGTGGAAAACTATCTCGCGAAGCTGGTGAATCAGGGCGAATCCGTTGCTATTTGCGAACAGATTGGCGACCCGGCAACCAGTAAAGGCCCGGTCGAACGCAAGGTTGTGCGCATCGTCACGCCGGGCACCATCAGCGATGAAGCCCTACTGCAGGAGCGCCAGGACAACCTGCTGGCGGCTGTCTGGCAGGACAGCAAAGGCTACGGCTACGCGACGCTGGATATCAGCTCCGGGCGTTTTCGCCTGAGCGAACCGGCTGACCGGGAAACAATGGCGGCAGAGCTGCAACGCACTAATCCTGCGGAACTGCTGTATGCAGAAGACTTTGCTGAGATGGCGTTGATTGAAGGCCGTCGCGGCCTGCGCCGTCGCCCGCTGTGGGAATTTGAAATCGACACCGCGCGACAACAGCTTAATCTTCAATTCGGTACGCGCGATCTCATCGGTTTTGGTGTGGAAAACGCCCCGCGCGGCCTGTGCGCCGCCGGTTGTCTGTTGCAGTACGTGAAAGACACCCAGCGCACGTCCCTGCCGCATATCCGTTCCATCACCATGGAGCGTCAGCAGGACAGCATCATCATGGATGCGGCCACCCGCCGCAATCTGGAGATCACCCAGAATCTGGGCGGAGGCGTGGAAAATACGCTGGCGTCGGTACTGGATTGCACCGTCACGCCGATGGGCAGCCGTATGCTCAAACGCTGGTTGCATATGCCAGTGCGGGATACGAAAGTTCTGATCGAGCGCCAGCAAACCATCGGCGCGCTGCAGGATGCAACCGGCGAGCTGCAACCGGTACTGCGTCAGGTGGGCGATCTCGAACGTATTCTGGCGCGTCTTGCGCTGCGTACCGCGCGCCCGCGTGACCTTGCTCGTATGCGTCACGCCTTCCAGCAACTGCCTGAACTGCGCGCCCAACTCGAAAACGTTGATAGCGCTCCGGTGCAGATGCTGCGCGAAAAAATGGGCGAGTTCACCGAACTGCGGGAACTGCTCGAACGCGCGATTATCGACGCGCCTCCGGTGCTGGTGCGCGACGGCGGTGTCATCGCGCCAGGCTATCATGAAGAGCTGGATGAGTGGCGGGCGCTGGCAGACGGCGCAACCGACTACCTCGATCGCCTCGAAATTCGTGAACGCGAACGTACCGGTCTGGATACCCTGAAAGTCGGCTTTAACGCCGTACACGGCTATTACATCCAGATTAGTCGCGGGCAGAGCCATCTTGCCCCCATCAACTATGTTCGCCGCCAGACGCTGAAAAATGCCGAGCGCTATATCATTCCTGAGCTGAAAGAGTACGAAGACAAAGTCCTCACCTCCAAAGGCAAAGCGCTGGCGCTGGAAAAACAGCTTTACGACGAACTGTTCGACCTGCTGCTGCCGCATCTGGCCGATCTGCAACAGAGCGCAAGCGCCCTGGCGGAGCTGGATGTGCTGGTGAACCTTGCCGAGCGCGCCTATACGCTGAACTATACCTGTCCGACCTTTATCGACAAACCGGGGATTCGCATCACTGATGGCCGTCACCCGGTGGTTGAACAGGTACTGAACGAGCCATTTATCGCCAACCCGCTGAATCTGTCACCGCAGCGTCGCATGTTAATCATCACCGGCCCGAATATGGGCGGTAAGAGTACCTACATGCGTCAGACCGCGCTGATTGCCCTGTTGGCTTACATCGGCAGCTACGTGCCTGCGCAAAGCGTGGAGATTGGCCCGATTGACCGTATCTTTACGCGCGTTGGCGCGGCGGATGACCTGGCGTCCGGGCGCTCAACCTTTATGGTGGAGATGACCGAAACGGCTAATATTCTGCATAACGCCACCGAAAACAGCCTGGTGCTGATGGACGAGATTGGTCGTGGTACATCGACCTACGACGGTCTGTCGCTGGCCTGGGCGTGTGCGGAAAATCTGGCGAATAAGATCAAAGCATTAACGCTGTTTGCCACCCACTACTTCGAGTTGACTCAGTTACCGGAGAAGATGGAAGGCGTGGCTAACGTGCACCTTGATGCGCTGGAGCACGGCGACACCATCGCCTTTATGCACAGCGTACAAGATGGTGCGGCGAGTAAAAGCTACGGCCTGGCGGTCGCGGCGCTGGCGGGTGTGCCGAAAGAGGTGATCAAACGTGCGCGGCAGAAGCTGCGCGAGCTGGAGAGCATTTCGCCAAATGCCGCCGCAACGCAAGTCGATGGCACCCAGATGTCTTTGCTGTCAGTAGCGGAAGAAACGTCGCCTGCGGTCGAAGCACTGGAAAATCTCGACCCGGATTCACTCACCCCGCGTCAGGCGCTGGAGTGGATTTATCGGTTAAAGAGTCTGGTGTAGCCTGATGGCGCTACGCTTATCCGGCCTGGGAAGCACAGGCCGGGTAAGGCGTAGTCGCCACCCGCCATTGTGTGCTTAACGCTTATCTTCCGCCAGCAGCGGCGGAATGCTCGGCACCATTGGTGCGTCATCAATATCCTTTTGCGTCATACGAAACGCTTCCGGGTAATGTTCGCGGCTGGTGCGGCGTAGCGGTTCGGTATCGCGCCAGGTATAAAGGCAATGCTGGCACTGGTAGACCGTCCAGACCTCTTTCACCGGCGATTTCGCCATCACTTCAATCTGTTCATCGGCACAACGTGGACAAATCATCTTCTTCTCCTTATTGACGTGCGGCCAGCATAGCGGTCAGTTTTTCAGCCCAGGCTTTGGTTTCAGGTAAATCCACCACCGGCTGGCTGTAGTGACCACGGTTGTCTGGCGCAACAGGCGTGGTGGCGTCGATAATCAGTTTGTCGGTGATCCCCGCCGGGCTTGAGCCAGGGTCGAGTTCCAGCACGGACATATTCGGCAATTGCACCAAATCCCCTGCCGGGTTCACTTTCGACGAGAGCGCCCACATCACCTGCGGCAGGTTGAACGGGTCAACGTCTTCATCAACCATAATCACCATCTTCACGTATCCCAGTCCATGCGGCGTGGTCATCGCACGCAGGCCCACCGCGCGGGCAAAACCGCCGTAGCGTTTTTTGGTGGAGATAATCGCCAGCAGGCCGTGGGTGTACATGGCGTTTACCGCCTGCACTTCCGGGAACTCGGCTTTCAGTTGCTGATACAGCGGCACACAGGTAGCAGGCCCCATCAAGTAGTCGATCTCCGTCCACGGCATACCGAGATAGAGTGATTCAAAAATCGGTTTCGTGCGGTAAGAGACTTTATCGATGCGCACCACGGTCATATTGCGCCCGCCAGAGTAGTGGCCGGTAAACTCACCGAACGGCCCTTCAATTTCACGTTTGCGGCTTTCGATGACCCCTTCGAGGATCACTTCAGAACCCCACGGCACGTCAAAACCGGTCAATGGCGCAGTGGCTATTGGATACGGGCTTTCGCGCAGCGCGCCTGCCATTTCATACTCGGACTGATCGTATTTCAGCGGCGTGGCCCCCATCAGCGTGATGATCGGATCGTTACCGAGCGTGATCGCAATCGGCAGATCTTCACCGCGCTCTTCCGCTTTATGCAGATGGAGGGCGATATCATGCATCGGCACCGGTTGCAGACCGAGCTTACGCTTACCCTTCACTTCCATACGGTAGATGCCGACGTTCTGCTTGCCGAAGTTATCCGGATCAAGCGGATCGCGGGAAACCACGCAGGCTTTGTCGAGATAGAAACCGCCATCGCCATCGTTTAAACGAAACAGCGGCAGGATATCGAACAGGTTAATCTCTTCGCCATCAACGGTGTTCTGCGCCCACGCGGGATCCGCGCGGCGTTCCGGTGCGATCGGGAAGTTATCCCAGCGGCGGATAAACTCATCAATCTGTTTTTTAACCGGCGTATTTGGCGGCAGGCCGAGGGAGATGGCGTGATTCTGCCAGGAACCGATGGTGTTCATCGCCACGCGCGCATCGGTAAAACCGCGAATATTATCGAACCACAGCGCCGGTGCGCCGTCGCCAATACGCCCGGTGGCATTGGCAGCGGCGGCCAGATCCGGCTCGGCGTTCACCTCTTCGCGGATTTTCAGCAATTGCCCCTGGTCGTCGAGCGCCTGTAAAAAGCTGCGTAAATCATCAAAAGCCATTATGCATTCTCCTGTGAAAATGAGTGTGCCGACGGAAGCCCCTTCCAGCGGCGAGCCTTGTCATACTTCAGGCCGAATTGGTCCAGTACGCGGGCAACGATGTGATCGACAATATCGCCCACCGATTCCGGATGGTTATAGAAAGCAGGCATAGGCGGCACCATCGCCACGCCCATGCGCGACAGCGCGAGCATATTTTCCAGATGAATGGTGCTGAGCGGCATTTCACGCGGTACCAGCACCAGCTTGCGCCCCTCTTTGAGCACCACATCCGCCGCGCGCCCCACCAGGCCGTCGGCGTAGCCGGCGCGAATCCCCGCCAGCGTTTTCATGCTGCATGGGATAACAATCATGCCGTCAGTCTGAAATGAGCCTGATGAGATGGTCGCTGCCTGATCCGCCGGGCTATGGCTGAAATCCGCTAACGCGGCGACATCACGCGCACTGTAGGGTGTTTCCAGCTCGATGGTGGTTTTGGCCCATTTCGACATCACCAGATGCGTTTCAACATCTGGCATCTCACGCAGCGCCTTAAGCAGCGCGACGCCAAGCGGTGCGCCTGTTGCGCCTGTCATCCCCACAATCAGTCTCATGCTTCACCTCAATATATTTGTTCGTGTACGAACGTTTTAGTTAAATTACGTCAGAATGGCCTTATGCACAATATTGTTCGTACACGATCGCACTCAGAGCTAAAAAATGAAGGATTAAAAAAACGCCGCGTAGCGGCTATCATGAGGAAAAGTTTTTACAACGGGGTTTTCATGGAGTTAAGAAACGAAGCATTTCACCTGCTGCGCCAGCTTTTTCAGCAACACACCGCGCGCTGGCAGCAAGAATTGCCAGAGCTGACCAAGCCCCAGTACGCCGTGATGCGCTCGATTGCCGAACATCCGGGCATTGAGCAGGTCGAATTAACGGAAGTGGCGGTCAGCACAAAGGCGACGCTTGCTGAGATGTTGAGCCGCATGGAAAGCCGCAATCTTGTGCGACGCGAGCACGATCCCGCCGATAAACGCCGTCGTTTTGTTTTTCTCACGGAAGAAGGTGAAGCGTTATTGAACGCAAAAAAAACCGTCGGCAACGCCGTGGATGAGGAGTTTTTGGGGCGATTAAGTAAGGAAGAGCGCGAACTGTTCACGCGACTGGTGAGAAAGATGATGGGGTGAATAACCTGTCATCTACAAAAGAAAAAGGCCAGTCTCTCGACTGGCCTTTTTGACGAATGTTCACTTACTCGCGGAACAGCGCTTCGATATTCAGCCCCTGCGTCTGCAAAATTTCACGCAGACGACGAAGACCTTCAACCTGAATCTGACGAACGCGTTCACGAGTCAGGCCAATTTCGCGGCCCACATCCTCAAGCGTTGCAGCTTCATACCCCAGTAAACCAAAACGACGCGCCAGCACTTCACGCTGTTTGGCGTTCAGTTCGAACAGCCATTTGACGATGCTCTGTTTCATATCATCGTCCTGCGTGGTGTCTTCCGGGCCGTTTTCCTTTTCATCGGCCAGGATGTCCAGCAGCGCTTTTTCAGAATCGCCGCCCAGCGGCGTGTCGACTGAGGTAATGCGCTCGTTGAGACGCAGCATACGGCTCACGTCATCAACCGGTTTATCCAGCTGTTCGGCAATCTCTTCCGCACTTGGCTCGTGGTCCAGTTTATGGGACAACTCACGCGCCGTACGCAGATAGACGTTCAGCTCTTTGACGATGTGAATCGGCAAACGAATGGTACGGGTTTGGTTCATAATTGCCCGTTCAATCGTCTGGCGGATCCACCAGGTCGCGTAGGTTGAAAAGCGGAACCCGCGTTCCGGGTCAAACTTCTCAACGGCGCGGATAAGCCCCAAATTGCCCTCTTCAATGAGATCCAGCAGTGCCAGACCACGATTGCCATAACGGCGAGCAATTTTTACCACCAGACGCAGGTTACTCTCGATCATTCTGCGACGGGAGGCGACGTCTCCACGCAATGCACGACGTGCAAAATAGACTTCTTCTTCGGCTGTTAACAGTGGAGAATAACCGATCTCTCCAAGGTAAAGCTGAGTCGCGTCCAGCACACGCTGTGTGGCCCCCTGCGATAACAGCTCTTCCTCAGCCAGGTCGTTATCACTGGGTTCCTCTTCTACTAAGGCTTTCTCATCGAAAACCTCTGCTCCGTTCTCATCAAATTCCGCGTCTTCATTTAAATCATGAACTTTCAGCGTATTCTGACTCATAAGGTGGCTCCTACCCGTGATCCCCAGGCAAAGCACCTTATCACTTCATCTCCAGACGGCGTGTTCACACCGCCTGAAAGACTCCGTGCTCAGTACTCTGCCGAATTATCGCTGCGGCAAATACTGCAGCGGGTTTACGGATTTCCCCTTGTAACGAATTTCAAAATGCAAGCGTGTAGAACTGGTTCCGGTGCTACCCATGGTAGCTATTTTTTGCCCCGCCTTAACCTCTTGTTGTTCCCGGACCAGCATTGTGTCGTTATGGGCGTAGGCGCTCAGGTAATCATCGTTATGTTTGATGATAATTAAGTTACCGTAACCTCGCAGTGCATTACCGGCATACACAACACGACCATCCGCGGTCGCGGTGATAGCCTGTCCTTTGCTACCTGCGATATCGATGCCTTTGTTGCCCCCTTCGGAGCCGCCAAAGCCTTCGATGATTTTGCCGTCAGTCGGCCAGCGCCAGGACGAAATTGGCGCGCTGGTTGTCGTACTGCTGGCATTCGGTACGGAAGAGCTCGCAACAGGTGCCGTTACAGGCGCTGTGACTGTCGTCGCAGGCTTGTTATTAGGCAACATCTTGTTAGCACTTTGTTCACCTGAATCCTCAGAATACGTAATTGTTGGTTGCGACGCAACAGCCACGGTTGAATTTTGTGCAGGTTTCGCGAACGTCGTCTGAGAAGAGGTCGCCGCCTGCGCGCTCGCCATGGCGACCGGGTTGTTGCCGGTAATCGGCTGACCGGACGCATTGCCAACCTGCAGCACCTGACCGACATTCAGCGCATAAGGCGCGGCGACATTATTGCGCTGTGCCAGATCGCGGAAATCATTACCGGTAACCCATGCGATGTAGAAAAGCGTGTCACCATGCTTAACGGTATAGGTACTTCCCCCCGTGTAGCTGCCTTTCGGAATATCACCATATTTTCGGTTATAGACGATGTGACCGTTCTGCATTTGCACCGGCTGCTGGGCAACAGGTTGCTGAGTGACTGGCTGAATCTGCGTCGGCTGGGTTTGTACCGGCTGCACTGGCTGAATTTGCGGCGTCGCCGGCACGCTGTTTTGCGCTGTTCCGCCCGCTTTTTGCTGTGGCGTGATGAGCATGCCGGAATTCGTGCTGCTGGAGGTGTTTCCGTTAACAGAGGTTACCGGCGCAGGCGGATTGTCCGATGAAGTACAACCTGCCAGCCAGAGTGAAACCAGTGATAATGCCGCAACACGGCGTACGGTGATTTTTGGGCTTCCCGCGCTCATTTATCCCCCAGGAATAGTGTTAACTGCCAGTGTGTTAATAACCGTGTCGCGTCCATCGTGGATGCTTACAAAGTCTCACCACGATACGCTGAATTGTGCCGAAAAACCTAAGAAAAATCCGGGTCTCAGGCCAGTTCTCCTTTGACTAAAGGAACAAAACGCACGGCTTCCACGGTATCAATAATGAATTCGCCTCCCCGCCGATGAACGCGTTTTAGAAACTGATGTTCATCACCCACGGGTAAAACGAGAATGCCGCCTTCATCCAGCTGCGACATCAGCGCCACCGGAATTTCCGGCGGTGCGGCCGTGACGATAATGGCGTCGAAAGGCGCTCTCGCCTGCCAACCCTGCCAGCCATCGCCATGGCGAGTAGAAATATTATGCAAATCAAGCTGCTTCAGGCGACGTCTTGCGTGCCATTGCAAACTTTTAATGCGTTCAACCGAGCACACGCGCTGCACCAGATGCGCCAGAATCGCGGTCTGATACCCGGAGCCGGTGCCAATTTCCAGCACGCGCGATTCCGGCGTCAGCTCCAGCAATTCGGTCATCCGCGCAACCATATACGGCTGAGAAATGGTTTGCCCCTGCCCTATCGGTAAAGCGACGTTTTCCCAGGCTTTATGTTCAAACGCTTCATCGACAAATTTTTCACGTGGAACACGGGCAATGGCATCCAGCACCCGCTCATCGCGAATGCCCTGTGTGCGAAGTTGTTCCAGAAGCGCCAGTACGCGTCCGCTTACCATTGCGTATCCACTCCCGCCAGTTCCAGCCAACTGCCTACGACTTCACGGGCGCTATGCGCGGTTAAATCGACATGCAGCGGCGTGACGGAAACATAACCGGCGTCAACCGCGGCAAAATCCGTATCCGGGCCGGCATCCTGTTTTTCGCCCGGCGGGCCAATCCAGTAGAGCGTATTGCCGCGCGGATCCTGCTGCGGGATCACTTTATCCGCCGGGTGGCGGCTGCCGCAACGGGTCACGCGAATACCTTTAATTTGATCGGGCGGTAAGTCCGGTACGTTGACGTTGAGAATACGCCCGGTGCGCAGTGGTTCACGTGCCAGCGCGCGCAGCAGCGTGCAGGTGACCGCCGCTGCCGTGTCGTAATGCTGCGTGCCATTCAGTGACACCGCCAGCGCCGGGAAACCGAGGTGACGCCCCTCCATCGCCGCCGCAACGGTACCGGAATAAATAACGTCATCGCCCAGATTCGGCCCGGCATTAATACCCGACACGACGATATCCGGACGCGGGCGCATCAGTGCGTTAACGCCGAGATAGACACAGTCCGTCGGCGTGCCCATCTGCACGGCGATATCGCCGTTTTCAAACGTAAAAGTACGAAGAGAAGATTCTAGGGTCAGCGAGTTTGATGCGCCACTGCGGTTACGATCGGGTGCAACTACCTGAACCTCGGCAAATTCCCGTAAGGCTCTGGCCAGTGCCTGTATGCCTGGCGCGTGGATCCCGTCATCGTTACTCAGCAATATTCGCATATTCACCTGTTGTATTGATAAGTTCCCTTACCACGCTGGTCGCAAAGCTGCCCGCCGGGAGCCAGAAACGCAACTCTACGGTTACGTCGTCCCACCAGTTCCACTCAAGCTGTTGTGGATAGAGCAGCATTGCGCGCCGCGCGGCTTCTACTTTTTCGCGCACCAGCAGCGACTGAAGCGCGGTTTCTTCTGCAAGCTGAAGTTGTTCAAATGCGAGCGCTTCACGCTGAGTTCCCCAGTCGCCGCTGCCCGGCAAGGACGCGGTGATCATCAGTTCACGCGCATCCACACGCGTTTGCAATTCGGGCATTTCTTCAGGCGTGGCAACAAACCAGCTGCCGCGTCCCGCTAATTGTAGCGCATCGCCATCAACAACTTGATTAAATTCCGGTTTCTGTAAGCGTGCGCTCACCAGCTGATTAAACAACGCACTGCGCGCTGCCGACAACCAAAAACTGCGTTTATTGCGATCGCGCACCGGCGCACCGCTTTCAGCCCAGCGCAGCGCGCCCTGTAGGTTACTGCCACCAATACCAAAACGCTGCGCACCGAAATAGTTCGGCACACCCCGGGCGTTAATCGCCTGCAAGCGGGCGTCAACATCCTCGCGATGGCTGACCTCGCGCAGAATAATCGTGAACTGGTTGCCTTTAAGGGCACCTAAACGCAGTTTACGCTTATGTCGCGCATACTCCAGCACCTGGCAGCCTTCCAGCTCGAACTTGCTTAAATCGGGCATCTCTTTGCCCGGCACGCGCGCGCAGAGCCACTGCTCGGTGACCGCGTGTTTGTCTTTCTGCCCGGCAAAGCTTACTTCGCGGGCGTGAATTTTCAGAAATTTTGCCAGCGCGTCAGCCACGAAACGGGTATTACAGCCATTTTTCAGGATCCGCACCAAAATGTGCTCGCCTTCGCCGTCAGGCTCAAACCCTAAATCTTCCACGACCAGGAAATCTTCCGGGTTGGCTTTCAGCAACCCGTGTCCCTGCGGCTTCCCGTGCAGGTAAGTCAGGTCATCAAATGCAATCATTTGTTTGCCTTATACAACAGAGCGACCGCTTCGCAGGCGATGCCTTCACCGCGCCCGGTAAATCCGAGTTTTTCGGTGGTGGTCGCTTTTACGTTAACGTCATCCATATGGCAGCCAAGATCTTCAGCAATAAACACGCGCATTTGCGGGATGTGCGGCAGCATTTTCGGCGCCTGGGCGATGATAGTGACATCGACGTTGCTCAGGGTGTAGCCCTTCGCCTGCACGCGTTTCCAGGCTTCACGCAGCAGCGCGCGGCTGTCTGCGCCTTTGAACGCCGGATCGGTGTCCGGGAAAAGTTTCCCAATATCGCCCAACGCCGCCGCGCCAAGCAGAGCATCGGTCAGCGCATGGAGCGCGACGTCGCCGTCCGAGTGGGCGAGCAGCCCCTTCTCGTAAGGGATGCGCACGCCGCCGATAATAATCGGCCCTTCGCCGCCAAACGCGTGTACATCAAAACCGTGTCCAATTCGCATTATGCTTTCTCCTGGTGTCCCGATCGGGTGAGGTAAAATTCTGCCAGCGCCAGATCTTCCGGGCGTGTCACTTTAATATTATCAGCGCGTCCGGCAACCAGCGCCGGATGAAAACCACAATATTCCAGCGCCGAGGCTTCATCGGTGATGGTTGCGCCTTCGTTGAGCGCCCGGGTCAGGCAATCGAAGAGTAATTCGCGGGGGAAAAACTGCGGCGTCAGGGCGTGCCACAGATCGTTGCGATCAACCGTATGGGCGATAGCCGGTTTGCCGGGCTCCGCGCGTTTCATGGTATCGCGCACCGGCGCGGCCAGAATACCGCCGACGCGGCTGGTTTCGCACAGCGCCAGCAGTCGCGCCAGGTCATCCTGATGCAAACAAGGCCGCGCGGCATCGTGCACCAGCACCCAGTCAGCATTCCCTGCGGCTTTCAGGCCGGCCAGCACGGAATCGGCGCGTTCGGCACCGCCGTCGACAACGGTAATCTGCGGATGCTGCGCCAGAGAGAGTTGGCTGAAACGCTCGTCTCCGGGAGAGACAGCGATGATCACCCGCTGAACGCACGCGTTAGCCAGCAGCGCATCCACCGAATGTTCGAGAATCGTTTTGTTACCGATTGAGAGATATTGTTTCGGGCAGTCCGTTTGCATGCGGCGACCAAATCCGGCCGCCGGAACCACGGCGCAAACGCCCGGAAAAGTTGCTGCCATGTGTTAATCCTGGGCTTATTCTGTTTATCGGTTTGTTTGCCCTGAACTCTGATTGCGTTTCGATGCATCCGGTACCAGACGGTAGAAGGTTTCACCCGGTTTCGTCATGCTGAGTTCATTGCGTGCGCGTTCTTCGATTGCTTCCTGGCCACCGTTAAGATCGTCAATTTCGGCGAAAAGCTGATCGTTGCGCGCTTTTAATTTGGCGTTGGTCGCCTCTTGTACTGACACGTCATCACGGACCCGGCTAAAGTCATGCAGACCATTTTTGCCGAACCACAGTGAATACTGCAACCACACCAGCAAAGCCAGTAATAGCAGCGTTAATTTACCCATCCTGCCCCCTGAAAAACGGCATCATCATCCCAAAACTTGCCGTCGTACTCTACGCCGGCTGCGGACGATACCGCGTCACGCGGGCAATGTATCACATTTTGCCTGCCGATACTTATGTCTCGTTGTCGGGCGATTGTGCGGATATTCACAGAATATGTCGGGCTTAGCCCATCAACCATAGAAATAATAGACCGCACAACGCGGCGACGGTAAGCAACGTTGCGATAATACTGTAGCGCAATTTGCTGTTCACCAGCGAGTGGATTGCCACGCCAATCACCACGGCAACGGGCATCAGCGCAAGGAAGAAAGGCCAGGTATAGAGGAAGAAAAACAGGGTGTTATTGCCATACCAAAGGTAGGGAATACCCAATGCAATCAGCCAGGCGACGAAACCCACGGTGGCGCCTGACAAAGACCAGGTGGTTTCGTCATCGGGCGGGGGAATGGACTCTGAACGCGTCAGGCTGATGTTTTGAGTATTGCGCATAGTTAATCCTGTCAGGCCGGGCAACGATACGCCCGGCACTCTCTCAGGATCTGATGATATCGTCCTGTCTCAGCAGGTCTAACATTTGGTCTACTAAATTTGTTACCAATTGTTCACCATCGAGGTGAATTTCAGGATGTTCGGGGGATTCATATACTGAATCAATGCCGGTAAAGTTGCGCAGTTCACCGGCACGCGCTTTCTTGTATAAGCCTTTTGGATCGCGGGCTTCGCAGGTATTGAGCGGCGTATCGACGAACACTTCGATAAAGCGCCCTTCCCCTACCCGCTCGCGTACCATCTGGCGCTCAGCGCGATGGGGAGAAATAAATGCCGTCAATACCACCAGCCCGGCATCCACCATCAGGTTAGCCACTTCGCCTACCCGACGGATATTCTCTTTGCGATCGTCATCGCTAAAGCCGAGATCGCTGCATAAACCGTGACGCACGTTGTCACCATCCAGCAGATAAGTGCTGACGCCCAGTTTATGCAACGCTTCTTCCAGCGCGCCGGCAACGGTGGATTTCCCCGAGCCTGAGAGCCCGGTAAACCACAGCACAACCCCACGGTGACCGTGGAGTTGTTCACGCTGTTGCGCAGTGACCGGGTGAGCGTGCCAGACGACGTTTTCGTCATGCACCGCCATCACTTGCCTCCCAGCAGGTCACGCGCGCCCCAGTGCGGGAAGTGTTTGCGTACCAGCGCGTTCAGTTCCAGCTCAAAAGCGCTGAATTCCGACACGACTGCCGTCGGAGCAGTATTCGGTTCGCGCACCATACCTGCGCCCACCGTGACGTTGGTCAAACGGTCGATAAAGATAAGGCCACCGGTAACCGGGTTTTGCTGGTATTTATCCAGCACCAGCGGTTCATCAAAGGTCAGATCCACCAGGCCGATACCGTTCAGCGGCAGGTTATCGACGTCACGCTGGGTCAGGTTATTGATATCCACCTGATACTGAATACCGTCCACGCGGGCGCGAGTTTTCTTGCCCGCGATTTTGATGTCATAGCTCTGGCCCGCCGCCAGCGGCTGCTCCGCCATCCACACCACATCCACGGATGCACTCTGCACAGCAGGCAGCGTTTCGGAGGCATCCAGCAGCAGGTCGCCACGGCTGATGTCGATTTCGTCCTTCAGCACCAGCGTCACGGCTTCTCCCGCGAACGCTTGCTGCAAGTCACCGTCAAACGTGACGATACGCGCAATGGAGGATTCCACGCCAGACGGCAATACTTTAATGCGTTGTCCCACGCTGACGTTCCCGGAGGCCAGCGTGCCGGAGAACCCACGGAAATCGAGGTTCGGACGGTTCACATACTGCACCGGGAAGCGCATCGGCTGGGTATCGACCACACGCTGAATCTGCACGGTTTCCAGCACTTCCAGCAGCGTTGGGCCACTGTACCACGGCATTTTTTCGCTCTGACTGGCAACGTTATCCCCTTCCAGCGCCGACAGCGGCACGAATCGGATATCAAGGTTGCCAGGCAATTGTTCGGCAAAGGTCAGATAGTCCTGACGGATCTGCTCAAATTTCTCTTCGCTGAATGCCACGAGATCCATTTTGTTGATCGCCACCACCAGATGTTTGATCCCCAGCAGCGTGGAGATAAAACTGTGGCGGCGGGTTTGATCGAGCACGCCTTTACGCGCGTCAATCAGCAGGATCGCCAGGTCACAGGTGGACGCGCCGGTCGCCATGTTACGAGTGTACTGCTCGTGCCCTGGGGTGTCGGCAATAATAAATTTGCGTTTTTCGGTGGAGAAATAGCGATACGCCACATCAATGGTGATGCCCTGCTCGCGCTCGGCCTGTAAGCCATCCACCAGCAACGCCAGATCCAGGCGTTCACCCTGCGTACCGTGGCGCTTGCTGTCATTGTGCAGCGAAGAGAGCTGATCTTCATAAATCTGACGGGTATCGTGCAGCAGACGGCCAATCAGCGTACTTTTGCCGTCATCCACGCTGCCGCAGGTCAGAAAACGCAGCAGGCTTTTGTGTTGCTGGGCGTGCAGATACGCTTCAACGCCGCCTTCATCCGCAATTTGTTGTGCAATTGAACTGTTCATGGCGGCTCCTTAGAAATAACCCTGACGTTTTTTAAGCTCCATCGAGCCAGCCTGGTCGCGGTCGATGACGCGGCCCTGACGTTCACTGGTCGTTGAAACCAGCATCTCTTCGATGATTTCCGGCAGCGTCTGCGCGTCGGATTCCACTGCGCCGGTCAGCGGCCAGCAGCCAAGGGTACGGAAGCGCACCATGCGTTTTTTGATAACCTCGCCCGGCTGTAAATCGATGCGATCGTCATCGATCATCATCAACATACCATCGCGCTCCAGCACCGGACGTTCTGCCGCCAGATACAGCGGAACGATTTCGATATTTTCCAGATAGATGTACTGCCAGATATCCAGCTCAGTCCAGTTGGAGAGCGGGAAGACGCGGATACTTTCGCCTTTGTTGATCTGGCCGTTATAGTTGTGCCACAGCTCCGGGCGCTGATTTTTCGGATCCCAGCGGTGGAAACGGTCGCGGAAGGAGTAGATGCGCTCTTTCGCGCGCGACTTCTCTTCATCACGACGCGCCCCGCCAAATGCAGCATCAAAACCGTATTTATTCAGCGCCTGCTTGAGCCCTTCGGTTTTCATGATATCGGTATGCTTGGCGCTGCCGTGTACGAACGGGTTGATCCCCATCGCTACACCTTCCGGGTTTTTGTGCACCAGCAGTTCACAGCCATAGGCTTTCGCGGTACGGTCGCGGAACTCGTACATCTCACGGAATTTCCAGCCGGTATCCACGTGCAGCAGCGGGAACGGCAGGGTTCCCGGATAGAACGCTTTACGCGCCAGGTGCAGCATCACGCTGGAGTCCTTGCCGATCGAATACATCATGACCGGGTTGGCGAATTCGGCGGCCACCTCACGGATGATATGGATGCTTTCCGCCTCCAGTTGCCGCAGGTGAGTGAGTCGTTTTTGGTCCATAACCGTTCCTTAAGCCAGATTCACTACAGAAGAATCGAAATTTTCTGAGTCTGTTGTGTGTTGAAACCAGGCGAGCTGGTGATGCAGTTCCACCACTTCGCCGACCACCAGCAGTGCTGGCATGGGGGCGTCTTTTGCCAGGTTTTCGAGTTGTTGCAGGGTGCCTGTTTTTATCTTTTGGTCCGCACGCGTCCCGCGCGAAATCACCGCCACCGGCGTTTCGCTGTCGCGGCCGTGTTGAATCAATTGTTGGCTAATTTCCGCGGCTTTCATCGTGCCCATATAAATCGCCAGCGTCTGGCGACTTTGCGCCAGTTGTTTCCAGTTAAAGGGCGCGCTGTCCGCTTTATAGTGACCGGTGACGAACGTGACGCTCTGCGCATAATCGCGGTGGGTAAGCGGTATGCCTGCGTACGCGGTTGCGCCTGCGGCTGCCGTCACGCCGGGTACCACCTGGAAAGGAATTCCCGCTTCTGCCGCCGCCTGAAGTTCTTCGCCACCGCGCCCGAAAATAAACGGATCACCGCCTTTAAGGCGCACCACGTTTTTGCCTTCTTTTGCCGCTTCAATCAGCAGACGATTCGTCTCGTGCTGCGCCACGGCATGGGTACCAGCACGTTTTCCAACGCATACCAACTCCGCATCACGGCGAATCAGTTCACGAACCGCATCGCTGACCAGATGATCGTAGAAAACAATGTCAGCTTGCTGAATGACCTGGAGGCCGCGCAACGTTAATAGCCCGGCATCACCCGGCCCCGCACCTACCAGAATAATCTCCCCCACGCGGCGCTGAGGCTGGGTCAACTCGTCCTGTAATGCCGCTTCCGCCGCCTGTTGATTGCCGGCAAGCAACATGTTGGCAATACGACCACGGAATACACGTTCCCAGAATCGACGACGCTCGGCGGTGGTTTTCAGGTGCGTTTTGATCGCATGACGCCAGTAACTGGCCGCTTCGGCCAGCAGGCCTAAGCGCGTAGGCAGCAGCGCTTCAATTTTTTCACGCAAGATGCGCGCCAACACGGGGGCGGTGCCGCCGGAAGAAATCGCCACCAGCAGCGGCGACCTGTCGACTATCGACGGGAAAATAAAGGAGCACTGCGACGGGCTGTCCACCACATTTACCAGGCGCTGGCGGGCATTTGCTGCATCATAAATACGCTGATTGAGCGCGTTATCCTCCGTTGCAGCGATAACCAGGAACACACTATCAAGCTGTGTTTCCTGAAAAACGTCAGCCAGCCATGAAATTTTGTTGTCTGCTACCCATTGTGTCAGTTCATCGCACAGCGTTTCGCTCACGATCTGAACGTGAGCGCCCGCGCGAAGCAGAAACTCAATTTTGCGCGCCGCGGTGTCATCGCCGCCCACAACCAGGGCAGTGCGGTCTTTCACAGCGGCAAAAAGGGGCAGATAATCCACAGAGTTACAACTCACTAACAATCAGTCATAGAGCGACTATAGGGTGCCCCTTAGTGCAAATGAAATTACGAAATGGAATGAGTAGTTCCTCAAAGGAATAACAGCCTGGAAAAGCAAATATCAAAAAGTGCTTAACACCCTCTTTTTTGGGCATTTAAGAAGAAATGAAATTGTGTAATCACCGCCTCGGTTCCATACTGGCTGCGTCTATTTTTTTGCATTGTTTAAAGGATTTCCCTATGTCTTCCGCACTGCGTCGCCGACTCTTCGCGCTGGCGCTCGGCGTATGCTCTGCCTTCCCGGCACTGGCGACAACAACGTCGCCCGGTTCTATCGCGAACACCCAGGCTCGTTATATCGCAACCTATTTCCCAGGCCGGATTACCGGCACACCGGCAGAGATGCTGTCGGCAGATTATTTGCGTCAGCAGTTTGCCAAAATGGGTTATCAAAGCGATATCCGCACCTTCCACAGCCGCTATATCTACACCGCCCAGAATAACCGCCAGAACTGGCATAACGTCATTGGCAGCACCGTCATCGCGGCCCATGAAGGTAAATCGCAGCAGCAGATTATTGTGATGGCGCATCTGGACACCTATGCGCCGCAAAATGATGACGATGTGGAAAAAAACCTCGGTGGGCTGACGCTTCAGGGGATAGATGATAACGCGATGGGGCTGGGCGTGATGCTGGAGCTGGCCGAGCGTCTGAAGGATGTGCCGACGGAGTACGGCATTCGCTTTGTCGCCACCAGCGGCGAAGAAGAAGGCAAGCTGGGCGCGGAGAATCTGCTGAAACGCATGAGCGACGCCGAGAAGAAAAATACGCTGCTGGTCATTAATCTCGATAATCTGGTCGTCGGCGATAAGCTCTATTTCAACAGCGGCGTAAAAACCCCGGCGTCGGTACGAAAACTCACGCGCGACCGCGCGCTGGCGATTGCGCGCAGCCACGGCATTGCCGCGTTTACCAATCCAGGGTTGAATCCTGATTACCCGAAAGGCACCGGATGCTGTAATGACGCGGAGGTGTTTGATAAAGCGGGTATTCCGGTGTTATCTGTCGAAGCCACTAACTGGTCGTTAGGCAAAAAAGATGGTTATCAGCAGCGGGCAAAAACCCGCAGCTTCCCGGAGGGGAATAGCTGGCACGACGCGCGTCTGGATAATCAACAGTATCTCGATAAAGCCCTCCCGGGGCGAATTGAGCGCCGCAGCCGCGATGTAGTGAAGGTGATGATGCCGCTGGTGAAGGAGCTGGCGAAGGCGGGGAAGGTTTAGGTTAAAAGGGTGCCGGAGACCCAACCCTCACAATTCAATACGCGGGGTTTTACCCCCGCGTGATGGCTACTTCTTCGATTCGTAAGCGAGAACTGCCTTAAACTCCATACCACGCTCTCTGATACTTAACTCACACAACGAGTCACCTACCATCAGCGTGAATCCCAGTACTGTAAAACACAGCACGATGATTGCCACAAGGGCATATTTTGTCAGCATGTCTTGCCTCCCTGCAAAGAAGAGACTAACATCCGAATTGCTTAGGTTCGGACGCAGGCCTCAGGTTGATAGAAATATCGCCTGGGGCTTTTGTCCATCTGGAACCTCGCGAATGCTTAACGCCAGACAGCCTCAAGCACCCGACGCCATTCTATGCCTGTTGATTCCCCCCGCTACGTTCACGTTTAAAATCAGGAATCCTTCTCGCAAAATAAAAACGCCCCCATCATTTCTGACAGAGGCGTCTCATTTATCCGGACAACATTTACCCTTCGTGTAATCCACATTCCCTTTTTAAGCCAAAGAAGCGCGTGTCTTCTTCCGCCATGCCGGGTTCCCATTTACGAGTTGTATGGGTATCACCGACGGATAAATACCCTTCATCCCACAATGGATGATATTTAAGACCGTGTTTTTGCAGGTACTGATAAATAGTTCGGTTATCCCAGTCGATAATCGGCAGCACTTTAAATACGCCACGCTGGATAGCCAGCACTGGCAAATTAGCGCGGCTGCCAGATTGTTCACGGCGTAATCCTGCAAACCAGGTTTGCGCATTCAGTTCTTTTAGCGCCCGGTTCATGGGTTCGACTTTGTTGATATCATTGTATTTTTCAATGCCTTCAACACCCTGCTCCCACAGTTTACCGTAGCGGGCTTCCTGCCAGGCTGCGCTTTCAGTGGCGCGGTACACTTTCAGGTTAAGTTTGAGTTTGTCCGTTAACTCGTCAATAAAACGGTAGGTTTCCGGGAACAAATAGCCAGTATCGGTAAGGATCACCGGGATATTCGGGCGGATCTGATTCACCAAATGCAGGCTCACCGCCGCCTGAATGCCGAAACTGGAAGAGAGCACATATTCACCGGGCAGATTTTCCAGTGCCCAGGCGACGCGGCCTTCAGCGTCCAGTTTTTCAAGCTCGGCATTCGGTTCCGCCAGCGCCAGAATGCGCTCTACCTTTGGCAGTTCGTTCAGGGCGTTTAGATCGAGTTTGGACATAATTACCTCTGCACTTTTCCCCTCACCCTAACCCTCTCCCAAAGGGAGAGGGAATGGTCAGGAGATGCGTTAATCCCACAAATCGCGCGCCGGGTCGAGCACCGGGCGGATAATGCCCGCACGCACCGTAAAGTCGCCGAAGCCTTCACCCGCTTCGCGCTCTTTCGCCCAGCGCCCTACCAGTTCATCAATCACCACAAGGATTTCAGCATCGGTGATGTTCTCTTTGTACATCCGCGGAATGCGCGTTCCCATCCGGTTGCCGCCGATATGTAAGTTATAGCGGCCTGGCGCTTTCCCGACGAGACCAATTTCCGCCAGCATCGCGCGGCCACAGCCGTTCGGGCAACCCGTCACGCGCAAAACGATATGCTCATCGCTGACGCCATGGGAGGCCATCACCGCTTCCACCTTGTCGACGAACGACGGCAGGAAACGTTCAGCTTCCGCCATTGCCAGCGGGCAGGTCGGGAATGACACACACGCCATCGAGTTTTCACGCTGCGGGGTGACAACATTCATCAGGCCGCTCGCTTGCGCAATTTTCTCAATCTTCGCTTTCTGGTTTTCCGGGACACCCGCAATGATCAGGTTCTGGTTAGCGGTAATGCGGAAATCCCCCTTGTGGATCTTCGCGATCTCCAGTAGCCCGGTTTTAAGTGGACGCCCTGGATAATCAAGGATACGACCATTTTCGATAAACAGCGTCAGGTGCCATTTGTCGTCGATACCTTTCACCCAACCGATACGATCGCCACGTCCGGTGAACTCATACGGGCGGATCGGTTCGAATTTGATCCCCGCGCGACGTTCCACTTCCGCTTTAAATGTCTCAACCCCCACGCGCTCCAGCGTGTATTTGGTTTTCGCGTTTTTACGGTCAGTACGGTTACCCCAGTCGCGCTGGGTGGTCACGACAGCTTCCGCCACCGCCAGCGTGTGCTCCAGCGGCAGATAGCCGAATTCGCTGGCTGTACGTGCGTAGGTTTTTTTATTGCCGTGTTCGATAGAAAGCCCACCGCCCACCAGCAGGTTGAAGCCCACCAGTTTGCCATTTTCGGCGATCGCCACGAAGTTCATGTCGTTGGCATGCAGATCGATATCGTTCTGCGGCGGGATCACTACCGTGGTTTTGAACTTACGCGGTAAATAGGTCTGACCGAGGATCGGTTCTTCATCGGTAGTCGCAACTTTTTCCTGGTCGAGCCAAATTTCAGCATACGCGCGGGTACGCGGTAGCAGATGTTCAGAGATTTTCTTTGCCCATTCATACGCTTCCGCGTGTAGCTGCGACTCGTACGGGTTCGAGGTGCAAAGAACGTTACGGTTCATGTCATTGGCCGTTGCCAGCGCATCAAGACCGACCGAATGCAGCATCTGGTGCACCGGTTTGACGTTCTTTTTCAGAATGCCGTGAAACTGGAATGTCTGACGGTTGGTCAGACGAATGCTGCCATAGAGGGTGTTTTCACCGGCAAATTTATCAATCGCCTGCCACTGTGTAGGGGTGATCACCCCACCCGGCAGACGGCAGCGCAGCAGCATCGCATGACGCGGCTCCAGCTTCTGTTCAGCACGTTCGGCGCGGATATCACGGTCGTCCTGCTGATACATACCGTGGAAGCGGATCAGCAGAAAGTTATCGCCCTTAAACCCGCCGGTCAGGCCATCGTTTAAATCTTCTGCAATGGTGCCACGCAGGTAATTGCTCTCAAGCTTCATGCGCTCGGCATCTGCCAGCTTACCTTCGACCACTAAAGGCCCTGGATGTTTTTCGCTCATTAGTAGACATCTCGCTGATAACGGCGCTCTACGCGCAGCTCACTTAAAAATTCATCCGCCGCTTCGGTGTCCATGCCACCAAATTCGGCAATCACTTCCAGAAGTGCCTGTTCAACGTCTTTCGCCATGCGATTAGCGTCGCCGCAGACATAAATGTGAGCGCCGTCATTAATCCAGCGCCACAGCTCTGCGCCCTGTTCGCGCAGTTTATCTTGTACGTAAACTTTTTCTTTTTGATCGCGCGACCAGGCGAGATCGATACGCGTCAGCACGCCTTCTTTGACGTAACGCTGCCATTCCACCTGATAGAGGAAATCTTCCGTAAAGTGCGGGTTGCCAAAGAACAGCCAGTTTTTGCCCGGCGCTTCGTCGGCTGCGCGTTGCTGCATAAAGGCGCGGAACGGCGCAATACCGGTGCCCGGGCCAATCATAATCACCGGCGTTTCCGGGTTGGCTGGCAGGCGGAAGTTGTCGTTATGTTCGATAAAGACGCGAACTTCGCCCTCTTCTTCCACGCGGTCCGCAAGGAAGCTGGAGGCCCCCCCCGCACGGGCGCGGCCTTCGATATCGTAGCGAACCACGCCAACGGTGACGTGCACTTCGCTTTCCACTTCCGACTGCGATGAGGCGATAGAGTAAAGACGAGGCGTCAATGGTCGTAGCAGATCAATCAGGGCTTGCGCATCAAGCTGTGCCGGAGAGAAGCGCACCATGTCGACAATCGGCGTCGTCGACGCGTAGTGCTGCAACTTCGCTTTATCGCCCACCAGCGGCAACAAGGTTTCACTGCGGGTTAAGGTGGCGTAGTTCTCGACAATATTGGCGGTGTTGACGGTCAGTTCAAAATGCCACTGTAAGGCTTCTGCCAGCGGTAGAGTTTTGCCATCAACGGTGACGGGTTCATCCCCTTTCAGCCACAGCAGTTCAACCAGCTCTTTTACAAGTTCAGGATCGTTTTGATACCACACACCCAGCGCATCACCCGGCTGATAACGCAGGCCAGAGTCACCTAAGTCGATTTCGATATGGCGGACATCTTTTTCTGAGTTACGGCCAGTGATCTTCTGATTAACGGACAAGCTGGCCCTCAACGGTGCTTCTTTGCTGTACGGGCTGGTATAAATTTCATTCACCGCGCCCGTGGCCGCAACGGCAGCCTGCGCGGGTGAATCTTTCGGTACGCGTGATTTCAATGTTTCGACGATGCGCGCACGCCATTCGCTGGCGGCAGCCTGATATTCCACATCCGCATCAACACGATCGAGCAGACGCTCGCCGCCAAGCTCCGCCAGTTTGCTGTCGAAATCTTTCCCGGCCTGGCAGAAGAATTCATACGACGTATCGCCCAGTCCCAACACCGCGAATGCAGTGCCATCGAGTTTCGGCGCTTTTTTCGAGAACAGGAACTTATGCAGCGCCACCGCTTCTTCCGGCGGCTCCCCTTCCCCTTGGGTGGAAGCCACGATAACCAGCAGTTTTTCTGACGCGATTTGTTTAAATTTATAATCCCCGGCATTCACCAGGTTCACGTTCAGCTTAGCGGCAAGTAAATCGTCACGGAGCGCTTCAGCAACGCGGCGAGCGTTACCCGTTTGCGAAGCTGAAATCAGCGTGATGGTTGGTGCGGCAACGGCAGCAGGCGTTGCTGCGACCGCCGCCGCACCTGGCTGCTGATTAAGCACGCCCCAGAAATAGCCAGAAACCCAGGCAAGCTGGGTCGGCGTTAAGTCAGTGGTGGCCGCCTGAAGGCGTGCCAGTTGCTCCGTATTAAGCGGCAGCAGCGCGGAAGGGGGGACCTGTGTTGTCATGCTTGTTATGTTCCAGTATCAAAGCTGTTTTAAATCGGGAAAAACAAAACTGAATGTAAGGTTAACGAGCTGGATAATAACAATTAAAGAAGGGTTGGAAATAACAAATAACCAAATGGACTAACCTGATTTCCCGGTAGTTAATAGCAATAAAAGTGATTGGATAACCTGTTGATATAATTAACAAATGACGTATAGACACAATCCATTACGCTCTTCGCGGCCATTTATGGGTTTTAATTAATGATAAAAAATGTGCTTTCCGGTACTATGCGGCGGTTTTTTCCGCAAGACTGAGAGTTCATGATGTCCACCACACTGTTTAAAGATTTCACTTTCGAAGCCGCTCACCGTTTGCCTCACGTACCCGAAGGGCATAAATGCGGTCGCCTGCACGGCCACTCCTTCATGGTGCGCCTTGAGATTACGGGTGAAGTCGATCCGCATACCGGTTGGATCATGGATTTCGCCGAACTGAAAGCGGCGTTCAAACCGACTTACGATCGTCTGGATCACTATTATCTGAATGATATTCCAGGCCTGGAGAATCCAACCAGTGAAGTGCTGTCACGCTGGATTTGGGAACAGGTGAAACCAGTCGTACCGCTGCTGAGTGCAGTGATGGTAAAAGAGACCTGTACGGCGGGTTGTGTTTATCGCGGAGAATAATTTTCTGCGAGGCGATGAAAGCCCGGTACACGCGACCGGGCTTTTTTATTAGGCAATATTCAAATACTTATGCGTCTGCATCGACAAGCGCCAGTTGCGCGCGATACAGGTATCAATACACAGACGGGTCGCATCCTCTTTCTGGCTGATCGGCTGAAGCGCAATCACACGCTGTTTATCATCCGTCAGCGTCTCCAGCAGCTCGTCCAGCGCTTCAATGTCGCGTACTCGGCCTACCGGATGTTTAATTTCGTCGGCACGTTCCAGAGCCTGTGATAACACATCATAACCACCACGCATGTTCACTTTCGGGGAAACCGTCACCCAGGTGGTGTGCGTGCAACGTACTTCGTGAGTACCACTGGTTTCTATCTGGCAGCTGTAGCCATGTTGCTCAAGCAGCGTAGTCAGCGGGGTGAGGTCGTGAATGCACGGTTCGCCGCCGGTGATGACAACATGCTTCGCCGTCCAGCCCTGACGCGTAATGGCGGTTAACAGATCGTCTTCGCCTGCCGCGCCCCATTTATCGCTCTCTTTGGTTTTTGCCAGGATGCTGAACAGAGACACTTCCCGATCGCTAAGTTTTTCCCAGGTATGCTTGGTATCACACCAGGCGCAGCCCACCGGGCATCCCTGTAAACGAATAAAGATAGCGGGAACGCCAGTGAAGTAACCCTCGCCTTGCAGGGTCTGGAACATTTCATTAATCGGGTACTGCATAATCATCTCTGTAAAAGGGGTCTGCGGTAATTATCGCAGATTTCTGCGGGAGGGTCATGTTTGCTGGTGCTTTCACCTGCAGACACAAAAAAACCCGCCGAAGCGGGTTTTTATCAAGAGCTAAAAAGCGGGGCGATTAAGCCTGGCCTTTGATCTCTTTACGACCGTTGTACGGAGCTTGTTCGCCCAGTGCTTCTTCGATACGAATCAGCTGGTTGTATTTAGCAACACGGTCAGAACGGCTCATAGAACCGGTTTTGATCTGGCCTGCAGCGGTACCAACAGCCAGGTCAGCGATGGTAGCATCTTCAGTTTCGCCAGAACGGTGAGAGATGACAGCAGTGTAGCCAGCGTCTTTCGCCATTTTGATCGCAGCCAGAGTTTCGGTCAGAGAACCGATCTGGTTGAATTTGATCAGGATGGAGTTAACGATGCCTTTTTCGATGCCTTCTTTCAGGATCTTGGTGTTGGTTACGAACAGATCGTCACCAACCAGCTGGATTTTGTCGCCCAGTACTTTGGTCTGGTATGCGAAACCATCCCAATCAGATTCGTCCAGGCCATCTTCGATGGAGACGATCGGGTACTGTTTGGTCAGTTCTTCCAGGAAGTGAGTGAATTCTTCAGAGGTGAACGCTTTGTTGCCTTCGCCAGCCAGAACGTATTTACCGTCTTTGTAGAATTCAGATGCTGCGCAGTCCATCGCCAGGGTGATGTCTTTACCCAGTTCGTAGCCTGCTGCTTTAACCGCTTCAGCGATAACAGCCAGCGCTTCTGCGTTGGAACCCAGGTTCGGCGCATAGCCGCCTTCGTCACCAACTGCAGTGTTCATACCTTTCGCTTTCAGAACTTTAGCCAGGTTGTGGAACACTTCAGAACCCATACGTACAGCTTCTTTCAGGGTTTTCGCGCCAACCGGCTGAATCATGAATTCCTGGATGTCGACGTTGTTGTCAGCGTGCTCACCACCGTTGATGATGTTCATCATCGGAACCGGCATGGAGTATTTACCCGGGGTGCCGTTCAGTTCAGCGATGTGAGCATACAGCGGCAGGCCTTTAGCGGCAGCGGCAGCTTTAGCAGCAGCCAGAGAAACGGCCAGGATTGCGTTCGCACCGAAGTTAGATTTGTTTTCAGTACCGTCCAGGTCGATCATGATTTTGTCGATGCCAGCCTGATCTTTAGCATCTTTACCCAGCAGAGCCTGAGCGATTGGGCCGTTAACAGCTGCAACCGCTTTCAGTACGCCTTTACCCATGAAACGGGATTTGTCACCATCGCGCAGTTCCAGAGCTTCGCGGGAACCAGTAGAAGCACCTGACGGAGCAGCTGCCAGACCGACGAAACCACCTTCCAGGTGAACTTCTGCTTCAACAGTCGGGTTACCACGGGAGTCGATGATTTCACGACCGATGATTTTAACGATTTTGGACATTAGGTTTTCCTCAGTACAAGTTAAACTAAAACTCCAGACAAACAACGCCCCTCATGGGGCGTTGCCGTTCTAACTTTTTTACTTACTTCGCCTGACGTTTCTGGTACTCGCTGGCGGCTTTTACAAAGCCTGCAAACAGCGGATGCCCATCACGCGGTGTAGAAGTAAACTCCGGATGGAACTGACAAGCAACGAACCACGGGTGATTCGGAACTTCGATGATCTCGACCAACTGATCATCCCCGGAACGGCCCGCAACGCGCAGACCTGCAGCTTCAATCTGTTTCAACAGCATATTGTTGACTTCGTAGCGGTGACGATGACGCTCAACGATGGTTGGCGCATTGTACAGCTGACGAACCAGGCTATCGTCGGAGAGCTGGCACTGCTGTGCGCCCAGGCGCATGGTGCCGCCGAGATCGCTCTTCTCGCTACGCACTTCAACATTGCCTTCTTCATCACGCCACTCGGTAATGAGCGCCACAACCGGGTACTTACAGTCTGGCACAAATTCCGTAGAGTTGGCGTTATCCATACCCGCCACGTTACGTGCAAACTCAATCAACGCAACCTGCATACCCAGGCAAATACCCAGATACGGAATATTGTTTTCACGCGCATAGCGTGCGGTAGCAATTTTACCTTCGACGCCACGGTAGCCGAAACCACCAGGAATCAGGATAGCATCTAAATCTTTCAGGATTTCGACGCCGCGTGTTTCAACATCCTGCGAATCAATCAGCTTGATGTTAACGCTCACGCGATTTTTCAGGCCACCGTGTTTCAGCGCTTCGATAACGGATTTGTAGGCATCCGGCAGTTCAATGTACTTGCCGACCATACCAATCGTTACTTCACCTGCCGGATTGGCTTCTTCATAGATAACCTGTTCCCATTCAGACAAGTTAGCTTCCGGACAGTTCAAGCTGAATCGTTTACAAATATAATCATCCAATCCCTGAGATTTCAACAGGCCCGGAATTTTATAAATGGAATCGACATCTTTCATCGAAATAACGGCTTTTTCTGGCACGTTACAGAACAATGCAATTTTTGCGCGTTCGTTAGCCGGAATCGCGCGATCGGAGCGGCAAACCAGGATGTCAGGCTGAATACCAATGGAAAGCAGTTCTTTTACAGAGTGCTGCGTCGGTTTGGTTTTCACTTCACCCGCGGCGGCCATGTATGGCACCAGGGTCAGGTGCATGAACAGCGCATGTTCACGACCAATATCAACCGCCAACTGACGAATCGCTTCAAGGAACGGCAGGGATTCGATATCACCAACCGTGCCGCCGATTTCGACCAGCACCACGTCGTGGCCTTCGCCGCCAGCCAGTACGCGTTCTTTGATAGCGTTAGTGATGTGCGGGATAACCTGTACGGTCGCGCCCAGATAGTCGCCACGGCGCTCTTTGCGCAGGACATCGGAGTAAATGCGGCCGGTCGTGAAGTTATTGCGGCGAGTCATTTTAGTGCGGATGAAACGCTCGTAGTGACCCAGGTCCAGGTCGGTTTCAGCGCCGTCTTCAGTAACGAACACTTCCCCGTGTTGGATCGGGCTCATGGTGCCTGGATCGACGTTGATGTACGGATCCAATTTCATCATGGTTACGTTGAGGCCACGGGCTTCAAGAATGGCTGCCAGGGAGGCTGCGGCAATGCCTTTACCCAGAGAGGATACGACCCCGCCGGTCACAAAAATATAGTTCGTTGTCATGCTGAACCTGAGAAGTTAGGGTGAAACGATGGAATAACCAGGACGGGAAAACAGTATACCCGAACATGACGAGCGCCACAAACTTTCATTCTCCCTCCCCTGTGTTCTTCAGGCCGCGTTAATGTTGGTTTTCTCCGGGTTTAACAGGGTATTACACTGCTATTCACCCGAGGAATTACTCCGTTATCACCTTGATGTCTCACGAATAAGTGCTGAAAGCATCTCAGCACGGAGTCTCAACAGAGATAAGGAGTGAGAAAATAGCCGCTTTTGGCTAAATGTTTTTGACGCAAATCAAGCGCTTGTCATTTAAAAAATCACACAAATTGCGCTTGATCGCGAAATTTCCTTAGAGATCATGTTCCTGTCGTTTTACTTCCTGCCATACCTCTTCCATGGTGTTCAGGTCTACTCCCGTCATTTCCAGGCCTCTGGCGGCGACGATTCGTTCAACTTCACGAAAACGGCGTTCAAATTTAAGATTGGCCTTTTGTAGCGCGGTTTCGGCTTTTACGCCTAAATGACGTGAAAGATTGACCGTGGCGAACAATAAATCCCCCACCTCCTCTTCCAGTTTGGCTTCATCAATAACCGCCTGCTTCGCTTCGTGCATCACCTCGTCGATTTCTTCATGCACTTTATCGAGCACCGGGCCAAGCGTGTCCCAGTCAAAGCCAACCGCCGAGCAGCGTTTTTGAATTTTGTGCGCGCGCATTAACGCCGGGAAACTGTGCGGAATATCATCCAGCGCGGAGGTCTGCGCTTTTTCAGCACGCTCTGCGGTTTTGATTTGCTCCCAGCGCGCCAGCACTTCGCTGCTGTTGTCTGCGGTCGCCTCACCAAAAATATGCGGGTGCCGGCGCTCTAACTTGTCGCTAATGGCCGCACAGATATCCTCGAAATTAAAACGCCCCTCTTCCTGCGCCATCTGGGCGTAAAACACCACCTGGAACAACAAGTCGCCGAGTTCGCCGCGCAGATCGTCAAAATCTTCACGGGCGATGGCATCGAGCACTTCGTAAGTTTCTTCCAGGGTGTAAGGCGCGATGGTATTGAAGGTTTGTTCTTTGTCCCACGGGCAGCCAGTTTCCGGGTCGCGCAGGCGCTGCATGATGGTGAGAAGACGGGTGATTTGGTTCATGAAACATCCTGGTAAAATCGAAAACAGGTAGGCCGGATAAGGCGAAGCTGCATCCGGCACTATTGTAACGCCGGATACGGCTTCGCCTTATCCGGCCTACGGGAAATTAACCGCCGTGCAGACGACGCGCGTCTATCACATCCGGTACCTGATTCAGTTTACCGAGCACGCGGCCCAGCACCTGAAGGTTGTAAATTTCAATGGTCATGTCGATGGTCGCCATTTGCTGCCGGGTATCGCTGCGGCTGGCAACGCCGAGGACATTAACCTTTTCGTTGGCAAGAATGGTGGTGATATCGCGCAATAGGCCGCTACGATCGTTAGCGGTGACGCGCACGACCAACGAGTAACCTGCCGAGTAGCTTTCGCCCCACACGGCATCCACCAGACGTTCTGGCGCATGCGCGCGCAGTTCGACCAGTTGCTCGCAATCCGCACGGTGAACGGAAATACCACGCCCCTGGGTAATAAAGCCGACAATCTCATCGCCCGGAATGGGCTGGCAGCAGCGGGCAATGTGATGCATGAGGTTACCCACACCTTCTACCACCACACGACCATTGTCCTTGCTACGGTTTTGCGGAGCGTAGGTTTTCTGCTGCAGCTGCTTAAGCGCCGCCGCATCTTCTTCTGCCGCGCTCGGCTTATTGAACTGCGCCTGCAGGAAGTTAACCATTTGGTTGAGACGGATGTCGCCGCCGCCAATCGCCGCTAACAGCTCTTCCACATCGTTGAAGTTGTAACGCGGCAGCAGATGTTTTTCCGCTTCTTTCAGGCTGATACCCAAATGCTCCAGCTCGTCGTCGAGAATTTGACGCCCGGCCAGCACATTTTTATCGCGATCCTGTTTACGGAACCAGGCGTGAATTTTTGAGCGCCCGCGGCTGGTTGTAACGTAGCCCAGGTTCGGGTTCAGCCAGTCACGGCTCGGGTTCGGCTGCTTCTGGGTGATGATTTCAATCTGATCGCCCATCTGCAACTGATAGGTGAACGGGACGATGCGCCCGCCAATTTTCGCGCCAATGCAGCGGTGGCCCACATCACTATGGATGTGGTAGGCGAAATCAAGCGGCGTCGAGCCCGCCGGTAAATCGACTACGTCGCCCTTCGGCGTAAACACGTAGACACGATCGTCAAAGACCTGGCTGCGTACTTCGTCGAGCATTTCGCCGGAATCAGCCATCTCTTCCTGCCACGCAATCAGCTTACGCAGCCAGGCGATACGGTCTTCATGGCCGCTACGCGGGCCCGCCGCAGCCGTGCCCTCTTTGTATTTCCAGTGCGCGGCGACGCCCAGCTCAGCGTCTTCATGCATCTGTTTAGTACGGATCTGGATCTCAATCGTTTTGCCGCCCGGCCCCAACACGACGGTGTGGATGGATTGATAGCCATTCGGTTTCGGGTTGGCGACATAATCGTCAAATTCATCCGGCAGGTGGCGATAGTGAGTGTGCACTATCCCCAATGCAGCATAGCAATCCTGCAAACGCTCAGCGACGATTCGCACGGCGCGCACATCAAACAGCTCATCGAACGCGAGCTGTTTTTTCTGCATTTTGCGCCAGATGCTGTAGATGTGTTTCGGTCGCCCATACACTTCCGCCTTCACACCTTCGGTTTTCATCTCCGCACGCAGGTGCTCAACGAATTCAGAAATGTAATGTTCGCGGTCGATACGTCGTTCGTGCAGGAGTTTGGCAATGCGCTTGTACTCCGCCGGGTGCAGATAGCGGAAGCAGTAGTCTTCCAGCTCCCACTTCAACTGGCCAATACCGAGTCGGTTCGCCAGCGGCGCATAGATGTTGGTACACTCTTTCGCCGCCAGGACGCGTTCATCTTCCGGCGCGTCTTTCACTTCACGCAGATGCGCGATGCGCTCTGCCAGCTTGATAACCACGCAGCGGAAGTCGTCGACCATCGCGAGCAGCATACGGCGTACGTTATCAACCTGTTCGGAGGAGACGGAATCCGTGTGAGTGGCTTTTAACTGACGAATAGCCGCCATATCGCGCACGCCGTGAATTAGCGTGACGACCGATTTTCCGGCGCTTTCGGTCAGCACCTCTTCAGAGACAACGTTAGCATCCACCAACGGGAACAGCAAGGCGGCGCGCAGGGTGTCGTTATCCATACTGAGCATCGACAGAATCTCAACCATTTCAACACCGCGCCAGAGCAGCAGCTCGGCGTCGGGGTGATTTTGGGTGTGCTGTCGACAATAATCCCAGGTCTCGGCTAAGCGCTCACACGACTGCTGGCTGGAAATTCCCAGACTTGAGATCCATTTTTGTGAGTCAAACTCACCAGCTTTATTTAGATGTGCACTTCTTACCGCAACCATTGTCCTCTCCTTAAGGGACCGGGCCTGTCGAAGTCGACAAGCCACAATTATTACTTACGCTCAAACAACACCATTGATTCCAGATGCCCAGTGTGCGGGAACATGTCAAGCATTGCCATACGCTGAATTTGGTAACCCGCACGTAATAGCGCTTCACTGTCGCGCGCAAGCGTAGCGGGGTTACAGGACACATAGACCATCCGCGTTGGCGCTAATTTTATAATATGTTGCATCACACCCGGCGCGCCGGCGCGGGCAGGATCGAGTAAAATTTTGTCAAAACCATGTTTCGCCCAGCTCTGACGCGTCACGTCCTCTTCCAGATTCTCATGGAAAAATGTGACATTCTGTAAATTATTCAGCGCTGCATTTTCCTGGCCTTTCGCCACCAGCGCCGGTACGCCTTCTACGCCAATGACGCTGGCGGCGCGTTTCGCCAGCGGCAGCGTGAAATTCCCCATACCGCAGAACAGATCGAGTACCCGGTCCTGTTTCTGTACATCAAGCCATGCAAGCGCGGTGGCAACCATTTTTTGGTTTACGCCATCGTTCACCTGAATGAAGTCGCGCGGGCTGAACGTTAAGCGTAGTCCGTCTGAGGAATACCAGGGCGTTTCACCACTTACACGTTCAAGTATCTCGCTTTCAGGAGCGAGATACAGGGAAAGACCTGAAGAATGCGAAAAGCGTTCCAGTTTTTCTCTGTCCTGCGCACTCAGCGGCGCGGTATGGCGAAGCACCAGCAAAGGGCCGTTGTCAGCGATCACTAACTCAACATGCCCGAGGCTGCGTTTGCCTTGCAGCGTATTCAGGCATTCGCGCAACGGCACCAGCAATGCTTCAAGAGTGGGCACCAAAACAGGGCACTGCACCACATCGACGATATCGCTGGCGTTGGCCTTACGAAAACCCATCTGCAACTGCTGCGTTTTAGGCTGATAGTTCAGGCTCAGGCGCGCGCGACGGCGGTAGCCCCAGGGCTGGGCCGCAATCACTTCTTCGACTTCACGCTTCATCAGGCGAGCCAGTGCGGCCTGTTTGCTGCGCTGCTGTAGTGCAATTGAGGCATGTTGCTGCTGGCACCCACCGCAAACGCCAAAATGCGGGCAACGCGGCTTTTCACGCGCCGGACTGTCGCTTAAGCGCCGTTTTACCTGCCCGCGGGCATACTGTTTTTTATCTTCCGTCAGGGTAATTTCCGCGCTTTCGTCAGGAAGTAATCCATTGATAAATAGCGTCTTACCATTGTGACGCGCAACACCCTGACCAAAGGGATCGAGGTCGCTGACTGTCACAGTTATGATCTGGCGCGTCGTCACGCGCCGTTTTGCAGAGTAGAATTGCGCCATCGTAGAGATTTTTCTCAATCAAACATATTACCCTGATTCTCCCACAACGGACCTTCATGACCAACTACAGCCTGCGTGCGCGCATGATGATTTTGATCCTGGCCCCGACCGTACTCATCGGTTTGCTGCTCAGCATCTTCTTTGTCGTTCACCGCTATAACGACCTGCAGCGTCAACTCGAAGACGCTGGCGCCAGCATTATCGAACCGCTTGCCGTTTCCAGCGAATATGGAATGAATTTGCAAAACCGCGAATCCATTGGCCAGCTCATCAGCGTATTGCATCGCCGTCATTCGGATATCGTGCGGGCAATTTCGGTGTATGACGAACATAACAAACTGTTCGTGACCTCGAACTATCAGCTCGACCCGACTGAACTACGCTTGCCCAACGGGCAGCCGTTCCCCCGGCGGTTGAGCGTCGTGCGCCACGGCGACATCATGATTTTACGCACGCCGATTATCTCAGAACATTATTCACCGGACGAATCCCCGCAATCCGAGGCAAAAACCCCAGTCAATATGTTGGGCTACGTCGCGCTGGAGCTGGATCTCCGCTCCGTGCGGCTTCAGCAGTACAAAGAGATTTTCATCTCCAGCGTGATGATGCTGTTCTGTATCGGTATAGCGCTGATCTTCGGCTGGCGTTTGATGCGCGACGTAACCGGGCCGATTCGCAACATGGTGAACACGGTTGACCGCATCCGCCGGGGGCAACTCGATAGCCGCGTGGAAGGCTTTATGCTGGGCGAGCTGGATATGCTGAAAAATGGCATTAACTCGATGGCGATGTCGCTTGCGGCCTATCATGAGGAGATGCAGCACAACGTCGACCAGGCCACCTCAGACCTGCGTGAGACGCTGGAGCAGATGGAGATTCAAAACGTTGAGCTGGATCTCGCCAAAAAGCGCGCCCAGGAAGCGGCGCGCATTAAGTCTGAGTTTCTTGCCAACATGTCGCACGAATTGCGTACCCCGCTCAACGGCGTCATCGGCTTTACCCGTCTGACGCTGAAAAGCGAGCTGAATCCCACTCAGCGTGACCACCTGAATACCATTGAGCGTTCGGCGAATAACCTGCTGGCGATCATCAACGATGTGCTCGACTTCTCGAAACTGGAAGCCGGTAAACTGATTCTGGAAAGCATTCCGTTCCCGCTGCGTAACTCGCTGGATGAAGTGGTGACACTGCTTGCCCACTCCGCTCATGATAAAGGGCTGGAGCTGACCCTCAATATCAAAAACGATGTGCCGGATAACGTGATTGGCGACCCGCTACGCTTACAGCAGGTGATCACCAACCTGGTCGGCAACGCGATTAAATTTACCGAGCACGGCAACATTGACGTGCTGGTTGAGAAACGCGCGCTTAGCAACAACAAAGTGCAAATCGAAGTGCAAATTCGCGACACGGGAATTGGCATTCCAGAGCGCGATCAGTCGCGGCTGTTCCAGGCATTCCGTCAGGCCGACGCCAGTATTTCTCGCCGCCACGGCGGCACCGGGCTGGGATTAGTGATCACCCAGAAACTGGTGAAAGAGATGGGCGGAGATATCTCCTTCCACAGCCAACCCAATCGTGGTTCAACCTTCTGGTTCAATATTAATCTGGATCTGAATCCGAATGTGATCTCCGACGGGCCCTCCACACAGTGCCTGAAAGGCAAACGCCTGGCGTATGTGGAAGCCAATGCCGCGGCGGCCCAGGCCACGCTGGATATGCTGGCTTCAACGCCGCTGGAAGTCATTTACAGCCAGACCTTCTCTGCGCTTCCCGTTGAGCATTACGATATGATGCTGGCGGCGATTCCGGTGTCGGTTCGCGATCTTGCGCACCATCGAGAGAAACTCGCCCAGGCGCGCGCCATGACCGATTATCTTCTGCTGGCGTTGCCGTGCCACGCGCAGGTGGATGCCGAAGCATTGAAAAAAGAGGGGGCGGCGGCCTGTCTGCTCAAACCGCTCACCTCCACGCGTCTGCTGCCCGCGCTTACGGATTTCTGTCACCTTACCGAGCCGGCGCTCATCCCGCAGGACAACGATTCGCGTCTCGCCATGACGGTGATGGCGGTGGACGATAACCCGGCGAATCTTAAGCTTATCGGTGCCCTGCTCAGCGATCAGGTACAGCACGTTGAGCTGTGTGAAAGCGGCAAGCAGGCCATTGAACGCGCGCGGGAAATGCAGTTTGACCTGATCCTGATGGATATTCAGATGCCGGATATCGACGGCATTCGCGCCTGTGAATTGATTCGCCAGTTGCCGCATCAACAGCAAACGCCAGTGATTGCGGTAACTGCGCACGCGATGGCCGGACAGAAAGAAAAGCTGCTGAGCGCGGGCATGAACGATTATCTGGCAAAACCGATTGAAGAGGATAAGCTGCATAATCTTCTGCTGCGGTATAAACCGGGGCTATCTGCGGCGGCACTGCCGACGGTGTCTGAACCCATAGAACCTGCTATCGATCTCAATACCACGCTCGACTGGCAGTTGGCACTGCGTCAGGCCGCGTATAAACCAGATCTTGCACGCGAGATGCTGCAAATGCTGGTCGCGTTCCTGCCAGAGGTGCGTAACAAGGTAGAGGAGCAACTGGTGGGTGAAGAACCGGAAAATCTGGTGGATGCCATTCATAAACTTCACGGTAGTTGTGGCTACAGCGGCGTGCCGCGCCTGAAGCACTTATGTCATCTGATTGAAGGGCAACTGCGCAACGGTACGCCGGCGGAAGATCTGGAGCCGGAGTTCCTGGAATTGCTGGATGAGATGGATAACGTGACGCGCGAAACGAAGAAGATGTTGGGGTGAGTGCTTGCTATCGCCCCCTCACACTCGCCCTCTCCCTTAAGGGAGAGGGGACAGACCGTGCTAATATCGTAGAATTGTGCGGGTTTTCTCCCTCTCCCTGTGGGAGAGGGCCGGAGTGAGGGGAAAAAACTACAACCTTTCTCCCATCCTCAACACCGCCGCGATATTCCGCGCCGCCATAAACAGATTATCTTCGGCATCCCGCAAGGCTTCTTCCAGCGTACAGATACGATACAGCACGCTAAACACCGCATCTAACCCATGCTCATGCACGACGCCGACATCCGGCGTCAGACTACCGCCAATCGCGATGACCGGTACGTTATAGCGCTTTGCCACGCGTGCCACACCTACCGGTACTTTGCCGTGAATGGTCTGGCTATCGATACGCCCTTCCCCGGTAATCACGAGGTCAGCGTCAGCCACCAGCTTGTCGAGATGCAGCGCGTCGGTGACAATTTCGATGCCAGGGCGAAGCTCTGCGCCGCAGAAGGCGTACAGCGCCGCCCCCATACCGCCCGCCGCACCGCCGCCTTCCAGGGTCAGCACGTCAATATCCAGACAACGTTTCACGCACTGCGCGTAATGTTCAAGCGCCGTATCAAGGCGGGTAATCATCTCGGGCGTAGCGCCTTTTTGCGGGCCAAACACAGCGGAAGCGCCTTCTTCGCCCGTCAATGGGTTGGTGACGTCACAGGCGACTTCAATACGGCACTCAGCCAGCCGTGCATCCAGTTCGCTGATATCAATACGTTCCAGCGTCTCCAGCCCTGCGCCGCCCGGGGCAATGGCCTGGTTATCCGCGGTCAGCAACTTGACGCCCAGCGCCTGGGCCATGCCTGCGCCGCCGTCATTGGTCGCGCTGCCGCCGAGGCCAATAATAATATGCTTTACGCCCGCATCTAAGGCGTGGCGAATCAGTTCCCCGGTTCCCCAGGACGTTGTGGTAAGCGGGCAGCGTTTGTCCGTCGGAACAAGCTCCAGCCCGCTTGCCGCCGCCATTTCAATAAAAGCGCTCTGCTCATCGCCAGACAAGCCGTAAAAACCCTGCACCGTGTCGCCCAGCGGGCCGGTAACCTCTACTTCGACGACGCGCCCCTGAGTAGCGGCAACCATCGCTTCGACGGTGCCTTCACCGCCATCCGCAACGGGAAGTTGATGATAATCCGCGTCGGGGTAAACTTCGCGAAAACCCCGCTCGATGGCTCCCGCCACCTCCAGCGCGCTCAGGCTTTCCTTGTATGAATCCGGGGCAATTACAATCTTCATTGGCTGTCCTTATGCGTCGGGAGTGCCATGATCTTACATCTGAATCAGAAAAAATGCCGACCCCGGCAGGGATCGGCATTTTGATTAACGCACCATGCAAGGGCGCTTATTATCGAACGTCCAGTTCGGGATGAGATACTGCATGCCCATCGCGTCATCGCGTGCGCCCAGCCCGTGTTTCTTATACAGCTCGTTGGCCTGCATTACGCGATCCATATCGAGTTCCACGCCCAGGCCTGGCGTAGTCGGCACCTGCACCATCCCGCCCTTGATTTCAAACGGTTGTTTGGTGAGGCGCTGATTCCCTTCCTGCCAGATCCAGTGAGTGTCAATCGCAGTCACATTCCCCGGCGCGGCAGCGGCCACGTGGGTGAACATCGCCAGCGAAACGTCAAAGTGATTGTTGGAGTGCGAGCCCCAGGTCAGGCCGAATTCATGACACATCTGCGCCACGCGCACCGAGCCCTGCATCGTCCAGAAGTGCGGGTCCGCCAGCGGAATATCGACAGATTGCAGCGAAAGCGTGTGGCCCATCTGACGCCAGTCGGTGGCGATCATATTGGTCGCAGTCGGCAGGCCGGTGGCACGACGGAATTCCGCCATCACCTCACGTCCGGAGAAGCCCTGCTCCGCACCACACGGATCTTCCGCATACGCCAGCACGCCCTTCAAATATTTGCCGATTTTAATCGCTTCGTTGAGCGACCAGGCGCCGTTCGGATCGAGCGTGACGCGCGCCTGTGGGAAGCGTTTCGCCAGCGCCACTATCGACTCGGCCTCTTCTTCCCCGGCCAGCACGCCGCCCTTCAGTTTAAAGTCATTAAAACCATATTTTTCATACGCCGCTTCTGCCAGGCGCACGACCGCATCCGGGGTCATCGCTTCGTCGTGGCGCAGGCGATACCAGTCGCACTTTTCATCCGGCTGGCTCTGATACGGTAGTGGTGTTGCTTTGCGGTTGCCGACGAAGAACAGGTAGCCGAGCATTTCCACTTCGCTACGTTGCTGACCATCGCCCAGCAGGGAAGCCACGTTTACGCCCAGATGCTGACCGAGCAGGTCGAGCATCGCGGACTCAATACCGGTGACCACATGAATGGTGGTACGCAGGTCGAAGGTTTGCAGCCCACGGCCGCCGGAATCACGACCGGCAAAGGTATTACGCACCTGCGTCAGGACGTTCTTGTATTCGCCCAGCGTTTTACCGACTACCAGCGGGATCGCATCTTCAAGCGTGGTGCGGATCTTCTCGCCTCCAGGGATTTCCCCCACGCCCGTATGCCCGGAATTGTCTTTAATCACCACAATATTGCGGGTAAAGAACGGCGCGTGCGCCCCGCTCAGGTTCATCAGCATACTGTCGTGGCCCGCAACCGGGATGACCTGCATGGAAGTAACAACTGGCGTTGAATGTTGAGACATGATTCAGTCCTTTTTTAATGAGTTGCGGCCGAAAACGGGACGTTTGCGGTCGAATGTCCAGCCGGGGATCAGATACTGCATCGGGCCAGCGTCATTGCGCGCGCCGCCCGGCAGTCTTTTGCAGGCGTCATGCGCCTTTTGTACCTGATCCCAGTCCAGCTCTACGCCCAGCCCGGGCGCATCGGGAACGGCAATTTTGCCGTCGATAATCTGGAGCGGATTTTTGGTCAGGCGCGCATCGCCCTCCTGCCAGATCCAGTGGGTATCAATCGCCGTCGGGTTACCGGGTGCTGCCGCGCCCACATGGGTAAACATCGCCAGCGTGATGTCGAAATGGTTGTTGGAGTGACAACCCCAGGTCAGCCCCCAGTCGTCGCACAGTTGCGCGACACGCACTGCGCCGGAGAGCGTCCAGAAGTGCGGGTCTGCCAGCGGAATGTCTACTGCGTTGAGCATCACCGCATGGCCCATTTCGCGCCAGTTGGTGGCAATCATATTGGTCGCAACCGGTAGGCCAGTTGCGCGGCGGAATTCCGCCATCACTTCGCGCCCGGAAAAGCCCTGCTCGGCGCCACACGGATCTTCCGCGTAGGTCAGGACATCATTGAGACCTTTGCACAGTGAGATGGCTTCATCAAGCAACCAGGCACCGTTGGGGTCGACGGTGATACGCGCATCCGGAAAGCGTTTTTTCAGCGCCTTCACCGATTCAATTTCCTGTTCCCCCGGCAGCACGCCGCCCTTCAGTTTGAAATCTTTAAAGCCATAGCGATCCTGCGAGGCTTCCGCCAAACGCACCACCGCATCGCTGGAGAGCGCTTCCTGGTGACGCAGATGATACCAGTCATGATTGCCGGGCGTGCTTTCCAGATACGGCAAATCCGTTTTGCGACGGTCACCGACGTAGAAGAGATAGCCCAGTACCGTCACCGCATCACGCTGCTTACCTGGGCCCAGCAGTTCACAAACCGGGACATTGAGCGCCTTGCCAAGCAGGTCGAGCAGTGCCGCTTCCAGCGCCGCCACCGCGTTAACCCGCAGCTCAAACGTCCACGCGCCTTTGCCGAAGGTGTCAAAATCTGCCGCCTGGTTGCCTTTATGCACCTGCTGAACCACTTTGTTCAGCCGCGCAATCTCCTGTCCCAATACCATCGGAATGGCATCCACCAGCGTCTGATAAATCACCTCACCGCCCGGCGCTTCCCCTACGCCAGTATTCCCGGCGTTATCGGTCAGCACCACGATATTACGGGTGAAATAGGCATTATGCGCGCCGCCAATATTGAGCAGCATACTGTCATGCCCGGCGACGGGAATGACTTTCATATCGGTGATGATCGGGCTGGATTGCGTTGTCATGATGCTTGCCCCGCAACAGGTTTCAGTTCGATACGTTTAATGTCGCCGACCAGCACGAGATAACTCAACACGGCCACCAGCGCATGCACTCCAACATAAATCAGCGCACCGTTAAACGAGCCCGTGGTACCCACGATATAGCCAATTGCGATTGGCGTGACGATACCGGAAATGTTGCCGAACATATTGAACAAACCGCCGGAGAGACCGCTTATCTCTTTCGGTGCGGTATCGGCCATCACCGCCCACCCCAGCGCGCCAATCCCTTTACCGAAGAAGGCCAGCGCCATAAAGCCGATGATCATCCACTCAACGTTCACGTAGTTACAGAACACCATCACCATCGACATCAGCATACCGAGCACGATCGGGGTTTTGCGGGCGATATTCAGCGAGCCTGTGCGACGCATCAGCCAGTCGGAGATAATGCCACCCAGCACGCCGCCCGCGAAGCCGCAAATCGCCGGGACAGAGGCCACGAATCCCGCTTTCAGAATCGACATGCCGCGCGCCTGCACCAGATAAACCGGGAACCAGGTAATAAAGAAATACGTCAGGGCGTTGATGCAGTACTGGCCGATATAAACGCCAATCATCATACGTGAGCCCAGCAACTGCTTGATTTGCCCCCACTTAACGCTTAACGGTACTTTCGCCTTTGCGCCCTTTTGATCCATATTGATCAGCGCGCCGCCTTCCGCGATGTATTCAAGCTCTTTTTTGTTCACACCCGGATGTTGATTGGGTTCGTGGATCACTTTCAGCCAGATAAAGCTGATGACGATCCCCAATCCGCCCATGAAAAAGAAGACGTGCGACCAACCCACCTCATGAGTCAACCAGCCCATGATCGGCGCGAAAATAACCGTGGCGAAGTACTGTGCGGAGTTAAAAATCGCTACTGCCGTCCCCCTCTCCTGTGCCGGGAACCATGCCGCGACGATTCGACTGTTACCGGGGAAGGAAGGCGCTTCCGCAAGACCGACCAGGAAACGCAGGGTAAACAGCGCGACGATGATACCAAACCCGCTGAAGATATCGACGAAGCCCTGCAAAAGGGTAAACATCGACCAGATGAAGATTGACCAGAAGTAGACGCGTTTCGAACCGAAGCGGTCAAGCAGCCAGCCGCCCGGTATTTGACCGATAACATAGGCCCATGAGAATGCGGAGAAAACGTAACCCATCCCCACCGCATCGAGGCCAATATCTTTCGCCATCTCCGAGCCGGCGATAGACAAGGTGGCGCGGTCGCCGTAGTTGAAGGACGTGACGATGAACAACATCACCACTATCCAGTAACGAGCATTGGTGCGCTTTTCCGCCCCGCTCGCAGCCTGACTTAATGAACTCATTGTTGTACTCCTGAATTATAGCTTTCGGCTACATTCACTCTGAACAGCACAACCTGTAGGGTAATCAGAATGACGTATTTGTGTTTTTATCGCAGCGTATCGTTATGTCTTGCTGACTGCGGTTTATAACTGGCTCAGGAAGTATAAAAAGAGGTCACCTGTGGCTCACCGTGCATCTTCACAGCATTCACGCGGTAAATAAAAGAGATTTATGGCTTCTGCACAACGCGCTGGAAGATACCTCACGGAAATGAAAACTGTTTGCGGGAAGCGTGTGTAATAAGCATCGGGAAATACAGAATGTGAAACGGCTCTCTTGACGCAGTGAAAACGCCCTGCGCTAAGACTTTATTAATTAGGCAAATATTGGCATTCGCCTGAAGCAGATGGGGAAAATGAGGAATAAAATAGTGAAAGCTGCTGGTGCAGCGAACTGGCGATTTAAGGGAGCGCCCTCTGCGTAGGGAGAGGGCGACACCTTACTTAAGCAATGTTGCCCACTGCTCAACCCACGGGTTCGACACGCCTTCTGGTTCTGGGTCTTCGCTGGCATCGATCATCAGCATTTCGCCAATGCGTTGCGCGCCCTGTTCCTGTAGCAGTGCATCAAACGTTTTCCCGCCGCCGCAGAAATTAGCGTAGGTGCTGTCACCCAGCGCAATAATGCCGTAGCGCAGATGTGGCTGATACATATCTTTGAGATCGTTAAACAGCGGCATGATGCTGTCTGGCAAATCGCCCTGTCCGGTTGTGGAGGTCACCACCAGCACATATTTGCCGACGTACTCTTCCCATTCGCTGACCTGCGGGTCTTCAAACACTTTGGCGGTATGGCCCTGATTGCCCAGGATCGCCTGCGCTTCTTCAGCGACTAACAGCGAATTGCCATACATGGTGCCAACAAAAATCCCTACTTCAGCCATGATTTAACTCCCTGTTTACTTTCAGATGATCTCATCCTGACCGCTGTTGGCAACAAACTCAACCCTTTCGTTATCGGGGAGAAGCCCGCGCCAGCCAAAGTGTGACAAGGCCTGCATCCAGGTATCGTCAAGCCCGGCGCGCAGCGTAAGCGGTTCGCCGGTAAACGGATGCGTCAGCGAAAGGGAACTGGCGTGCAGCATCAGGCGCTGGCAGCCAAAATGTTCCGCCGCGCTGCGGTTCTGACGCAAATCACCGTGTTTACTGTCACCGATAATGGGATGACGCAAATGCGCCAGATGGCGGCGCAACTGGTGTTTACGTCCGGTTTTCGGTTCCAGCTCAACCAGCCCGTAACGGGTCGTTGGGTAGCGCCCGGTAGCGACCGGCATTTCGACTGTCGCCAGTCCGCGATAATGTGTGACCGCAGGCTGCGGATCTTTGTTCTCTTTCGCGAATTTATCGGCGATTTTGTCGAGTTCTTCCACCAGCGGGTAATCAAGCACCGTGTCGTCCATTAGCCAGCCACGTACGATAGCGTGATAGCGTTTCTGCATTTGATGCTGCTCAAACTGCTGAGACAACAAACGCCCCGCCTCGCTGGATAGCCCCATCAGCAGAACGCCGGAGGTCGGGCGATCGAGGCGGTGGACAGTAAACACGTGCTGACCAATCTGGTCGCGCACCGTTTGCATCACCACCACTTTTTCGTCGCGATCGAGCCAGCTGCGGTGAACCAGCCAGCCAGAAGGTTTATTGACGGCCACCAGCCACTCATCCTGATAAATAATTTCCAGCATCAGTGAGCATCATCGGCAAAGAAGGCGTCCAGCTTTTGCAGCTCGATCAGGATGATATCGCGCTGCGGATGCTGAGCATCCAGCGCCATTTCATAATACGGCGCGATGGCAAAACTTTGCGGCAGCGGTTGGCCGTTATCCAGCAGTTGATGCATGCGCGGAATCAATACCCACTGCAACCACTCCAGCGGCTCCAGCGTGTCCATGCAAAAGGGTTGGTCGCTGGTAAATTTGCTTTCATGCGGCGCTTCGTCCTGCCAGTGTTGATGCAGGCGCAGCATCGCTTCAATGGCTTGCAGTTGTTCGCGCAGGTTATCGTGAAGTGTCATGGGTACCTCGATGGAAACGAAATCGCGTGCAGGATACACCAGCCGGACGCAAAACAAAAAAAGGGAGCACTGTATAAACAGTGCTCCCGGTTCGTTTCGCAGCATTCCAGCTACTTTTCGTGCTCCCTGCTCGTCCGTGACAACTTTTCCTGCGGCCTTGCGGCCTGTTCATCCGTAAACTGTTGCGTCCTGCTCACACCACCCCGATGCGAATCTACCCAATCCCTGAGTATGTCCTGAACTTCTTGCTCCACCAGGCATCCTGTCTGGCTCTCATTCTCCATCCTGGAGGTGTCCTTTAACGCGTCCTGCGTTATCCTTTTGCCTCGTCCTGAAGCCTATCCTTGTTACACCATCCTGGCGTATCCACTTACCTCATCCTGAGGCCTATCCCTGAAGCACCGTCCTGGTGTGTCCTGTTTGAAGTGTCATCATCCTGATGTTCACTTCACTGTGCGACTCCTTGTCGACGGACATAGAATCGCTTATTCCGCCCCGTCTTACAAGGGCTCTTCAGGCAATCCTGTAAGGAGATTTTCATATGAAAGAGCCTAAGAAAAATCTTAATAAGCTGATTTATAAGGAAAACATAATAATGCTTCAGTCGCTGTCCTACTTACAGCCTGGCGATCTCCTACAAGGCTTGTAAGAGATCTCTCACAAGCTCTCGGGCAAAGTGGATTACAAATCGGGGTCTAGTTGAGTGAGGAAGCTCTCAAGAGAGGGGGCGAGAGTCTGGCGCTTACGGGTGCCTAGCGTCTCTTTAACCACTTCGCCGGTCAGATTACAGACGGAAATCACGTCCAGTTCACTGTCGAGCGTGGCAATGAAAAGCGTTGGTGATAGCTTCAGGCGTTTCTGAGTGACTAAGTGACCAATCAGATTCTCCTGCACGCGGCGAAAATCGTCCGGGCTCCATACCTGTAGCAGCGTCAGTCGTTGTCCGGCAAAACGGGCTTCCATGTCGCCAGCATACTGAGTGGTATAATAAGTATGAAGCGGTGGTTGTACCACAATGTCCAATGCACGTTCAACGGCATTTACATTCTGCTCACCGCTAAAGGGCAATGGTTGCCAAAAAACCGCGTCGTCGGTGGTACTGACGATGCAGGGAGACGCTACGCCAAACAGCTCTTCGCTGCGCGGCCAGCAGTGATTCTGCTGCTGCCAGGCGTCGCAATAACGTTGGGTAAAGGCTTTAAGCGCTTCTGCGGTCTGAAGGTCCACCGATTTCTCTCTTCTGGTTAGTCAGGTTACACTTGGCGCATAGTCTACCTGCTTTATAACGGTGAAACATGTCTTCTTATGATAATCATCAGGCGCTGACGGGCCTGACGCTCGGTAAATCAACGGATTACCGCGACACTTACGATGCCGGATTATTACAGGGCGTTCCGCGTAGCCTGAATCGTGATCCGCTGGGCCTGCGTGCCGATGCGTTGCCATTCCACGGCGCCGATAGCTGGACGTTGTATGAGCTCTCCTGGCTTAACGCCAAAGGGTTACCGCAGGTGGCCGTCGGTCACGTCGAGTTGCGCCACACCACCGTCAATCTGGTTGAGTCCAAAAGCTTTAAGCTGTACCTGAACAGTTTTAACCAGACGCGTTTTGGATCATGGGACGATGTTCGGCAAACACTGGAGCGCGATCTCAGCGCCTGCGCACAGGGTGACGTCACCGTTTCGCTTTATCGTCTGGATGAAATTGAAGGGCAGCCTATCGCCCACTTCCACGGCACCTGCATTGATAATCAGGATATCGAGATTGATAACTATCAGTTCAATGCCGATTACCTGCTGAACTCAACCGGCAGCAAAAAAGTGGAAGAGACGCTGGTTAGTCATCTGCTGAAATCCAACTGCCTGATTACCCACCAGCCAGACTGGGGCTCCGTGCAGATCCAGTATCGCGGGCCGCAGATTGACCGCGAAAAACTGCTGCGTTATCTGGTGTCGTTCCGTCACCATAACGAGTTCCACGAACAGTGCGTCGAGCGTATTTTCAGCGATATTCTGCGCTTCTGTCAGCCGGAAAGCCTGAGCGTTTATGCACGCTATACCCGTCGCGGCGGGTTGGATATCAACCCATGGCGTTCGAATACGGACTTTGTGCCAGCTATTGGGCGACTGGTCAGGCAGTAAGTTCCCCCCTCACCCTAACCCTCTCCCACGGGGAGAGGGGACCGATTGTGCACCTTGTTACATTCAGCGCGGTTTTCTCCCTCTCCCTGTGGGAAGGAGGAGTGATTGTGCACATTGTTACGTTCAGCGCGGTTTTCTCCCTCTCCCTGTGGGAAGGAGGACTGATTGTGCACATTGTTACGTTCAGCGTAGTTTTCTCCCTCTCCCTGTGGGAAGGAGGAGTGATTGTGCACATTGTTACGTTCAGCGCGGTTTTCTCCCTCTCACTGTGGGAAGGAGGAGTGATTGTGCACATTGTTACGTTCAGCATAGTTTTCTCCCTCTTCCTGTGGGAAGGAGGAGTGATTGTGCACATTGTTACGTTCAGCGCAGTTTTCTCCCTCTCCCTGTGGGAGAGGGCCGGGGTGAGGGGAAGCCCCTCACAAACCTAAATAATTTCTCAATTTGCAATCATTCTCCCACACAGGATGGTTGTAGTATTCCTACAGGCAAGGCTATTGTAATCAGCAGGGAAGACGATTCTCGTCCCGTAAGGAGCTCACTTGATTACACATATTAGCCCGCTTGGCTCAATGGATATGTTGTCGCAGCTGGAAGTCGACATGCTTAAACGCACGGCCAGCAGCGACCTGTACCATCTGTTTCGTAACTGCTCGCTGGCGGTACTGAATTCAGGCAGCCTGACCGATAACAGTAAAGAATTGCTGTCACGTTTTGAGAATTTCGATATTAACGTGCTGCGCCGCGAGCGCGGCGTGAAGCTGGAACTCATCAACCCGCCAGAAGAGGCGTTTGTTGATGGCCATATTATTCGCTCGCTGCAGGCCAACCTGTTTGCCGTTCTGCGCGATATCCTGTTCGTTTATGGCCAAATCCACAACACCGTACGCTTCCCGAATCTTGATCTGGAAAGCTCTACGCATATTACTAACCTGGTCTTCAGCATTCTGCGCAACGCCCGTGCGCTACACGTCGGCGAAGCGCCAAGTATGGTCGTTTGCTGGGGCGGTCACTCGATTAACGAAAACGAGTACCTCTACGCGCGCCGCGTGGGGAATCAGCTTGGCCTGCGCGAACTGAATATCTGCACCGGCTGCGGCCCTGGTGCAATGGAAGCGCCCATGAAAGGTGCGGCGGTTGGTCACGCGCAGCAGCGTTACAAAGAAGGCCGTTTTATTGGCATGACTGAACCGTCAATCATCGCCGCTGAGCCACCTAACCCGCTGGTTAACGAACTGATTATCATGCCGGATATCGAAAAACGTCTCGAAGCGTTTGTTCGGATCGCGCACGGCATCATAATCTTCCCCGGCGGCGTCGGTACAGCGGAAGAGCTGCTGTATCTCCTTGGTATTCTGATGAACCCGGCGAACAAAAATCAGGTGCTACCGCTCATCCTTACCGGGCCGAAAGAGAGCGCCGATTACTTCCGCGTGCTGGATGAGTTTATCGTCCATACGCTGGGTGAAAGCGCGCGTCGTCACTACAAAATCATCATCGACGACGCCGCGGAAGTGGCCCGTCAGATGAAGAAAGCGATGCCGCTGGTGAAAGAAAACCGCCGTGATACGGGTGATGCTTATAGCTTTAACTGGTCGATTAAAATCGCGCCAGATCTGCAGATGCCGTTCGAACCGACCCACGAAAACATGGCGAACCTGAAACTTTATCCGGACCAGCCGGTTGAAGTCCTCGCCGCTGACCTGCGCCGCGCCTTCTCGGGTATCGTCGCCGGTAATGTGAAGGAAGTAGGTATTCGGGCTATCGAAGAGTTTGGGCCTTACAAAATCCACGGCGACAAAGCGATGATGCGCCGCATGGATGATCTGTTGCAGGGCTTTGTCGCCCAGCACCGTATGAAGCTGCCAGGCTCCGCTTATATCCCTTGCTACGAAATCATGGCCTGATAAAGCCTGCCACCATGTCGCCCGCCTGCCGGGCGACTTATCCCTTCCTGGCCGTTGAATCTATTAGCATAAAACCCCACCCCGTTACGTTTATCCCCTCACTTCATCTAATGGCGTTGAACTAAAAATGACAACAATTCCTTATTGTTAATCACTCAATCCCGGGCGTTTGCCTGAAGACCAAAGCGTGAATTATTAACAACAAAGAGAAATAAACCGTCTAAAACGCTATTTTTAATACTTTTATTAGTGCAATCCGCGTATTTACACTCCTGCCTATTTACCAACCATACTGCTAATGCTAGCTTTCGCGCCCATAAATTTCCGCCTAAATAACAATCACAGGCAGATGAACTGCAAACACAGCGAAGAGGAGTGAATTATTACATTTGGGATCATGATCACTGATAGATTCATCAGTTAAATGTATCTTTCCGCCCCGTCGTAGTGATGGGTGGAAAATCATAAAAAAACCGTCACTGAAAAGATTTCATATTACTGTCGGTCTTAATTCCATTGGATTTAACTAAAAACCGGCAATTTTAGTCCTCCAGGAGATACAGATGGAAAGCACTCAAACCAGCACCATCGCGTCAACACAATCCGCTAGCGGATGGCGCAAAACAGATACCATGTGGATGCTGGGTCTGTACGGTACAGCAATCGGCGCGGGCGTTCTGTTCCTGCCGATCAACGCAGGCGTCGGCGGTATGATCCCGCTGATTATCATGGCCATTCTTGCCTTCCCAATGACCTTCTTCGCACACCGCGGTCTGACCCGCTTCGTGCTGTCCGGTAAAAATCCGGGTGAAGACATCACGGAAGTGGTTGAAGAACACTTCGGCGTGGGCGCAGGTAAACTGATTACCCTGCTCTACTTCTTCGCTATCTATCCGATTCTGTTGGTATACAGCGTAGCCATCACCAACACCGTAGAAAGCTTCATGACGCACCAGCTGCAGATGACTGCTCCGCCGCGTGCGATTCTGTCGCTGATTCTGATCGTCGGTATGATGACCATCGTGCGCTTCGGCGAGCAGATGATTGTTAAAGCGATGAGTATTCTGGTGTTCCCGTTCGTAGCAGCCCTGATGCTACTTGCTCTGTACCTCATCCCACAGTGGAACGGCGCGGCGCTGGAAACCCTGTCCCTGAGCTCTGCGACCTCTACCGGTAACGGTCTGTGGATGACACTGTGGCTGGCTATCCCGGTTATGGTCTTCTCCTTCAACCACTCACCGATCATCTCCTCTTTCGCCGTCGCGAAACGTGAAGAGTACGGTCAGGGTGCTGAGAAGAAGTGTTCTAAAATCCTGGCTTGCGCGCACATCATGATGGTGCTGACCGTAATGTTCTTCGTCTTCAGCTGCGTACTGAGCCTGACTCCGGCAGACCTGGCGGCGGCGAAAGCACAGAACATCTCGATTCTGTCTTACCTGGCGAACCACTTTAACGTCTCCTTCATCGAATGGATGGCGCCAATCATCGCGATTATCGCTATCACGAAATCGTTCCTGGGCCACTACCTGGGCGCACGTGAAGGCTTCAACGGGATGGTGATTAAGTCTCTGCGTGGCAAAGGCAAATCCATCGAAATCAACAAACTGAACAAAATCACTGCGCTGTTCATGCTGGTTACCACCTGGATTGTGGCAACCCTGAACCCAAGCATCCTGGGTATGATTGAAACCCTGGGCGGCCCGGTTATCGCGATGATTCTGTTCCTGATGCCGATGTATGCAATTCAGAAAGTACCGGCGATGCGTAAATACAGCGGCCACATCAGCAACGTATTCGTTGTGGTTATGGGTCTGATTGCTATCTCCGCTATCTTCTACTCTCTGTTCAGCTAATCCCCCGCGCCGCCTTCGGGCGGCGCGTCTCTTCTTCTCCTACAGCAATGGACGCATCATGATCAGCGTATTCGATATTTTCAAAATCGGCATTGGTCCCTCCAGCTCTCATACTGTCGGGCCAATGAAAGCAGGCAAACAATTCACGGACGACTTGATTGCGCGTGGGATCCTGACCGACATCACCCGCGTCGTCGTCGATGTTTACGGCTCACTCTCCCTCACCGGGAAGGGCCACCATACCGATATCGCCATCATCATGGGCCTGGCGGGTAACCTGCCGGACACCGTCGATATCGACAGCATTCCTGGTTTTATTCAGGACGTGAATACCCACGGTCGTTTACTGCTGGCAAACGGCCAGCATGAAGTGGAGTTCCCGGTTGATAAGTGCATGAATTTCCATGCCGACAACCTCTCTTTGCATGAAAACGGCATGCGCATCACCGCACTGGTGGACGAAAAAGCGGTTTACAGCAAAACCTATTATTCCATCGGCGGTGGCTTTATCGTCGATGAAGAGCACTTCGGCCTGCAGGCTGAAGCGCCTGTCGCCGTACCTTATCCGTATAGCAGCGCGGCAGATTTACAGCGTCATTGCCAGGAAACGGGGCTCTCCCTCTCAGGCCTGATGATGCAAAACGAACTGGCGTTACACAGCAAAGAAGAGCTGGAAAAGCACTTTGCTGACGTCTGGGCGGTGATGAAAGGCGGCATAGAACATGGCACCACCACCGAAGGCGTCCTGCCGGGTAAACTGCGCGTACCGCGCCGTGCCTCCGCGCTGCGCCGCATGCTGGTTAGCCAGGATAAAATCAGCAGTGACCCGATGGCGGTCGTTGACTGGATCAACATGTTCGCGCTGGCGGTCAATGAAGAAAACGCCGCTGGCGGACGCGTGGTCACCGCGCCAACGAACGGCGCCTGCGGGATTGTTCCGGCAGTGCTGGCGTACTACGACAAATTTATCCGTGAAGTGAACGCCAACTCGCTGGCGCGCTATCTGCTGGTAGCCAGCGCCATCGGCTCGCTTTACAAAATGAATGCCTCAATTTCCGGCGCGGAAGTGGGCTGTCAGGGCGAAGTCGGCGTGGCCTGTTCTATGGCCGCCGCAGGTCTGGCAGAACTATTGGGCGGCAGCCCGGCGCAGGTGTGCATCGCCGCGGAAATCGGCATGGAGCACAACCTCGGTTTAACCTGCGACCCGGTTGCGGGTCAGGTTCAGGTGCCGTGCATCGAGCGTAACGCGATCGCCTCTGTGAAAGCGGTCAACGCAGCCCGTATGGCGCTGCGTCGAACCAGCCAGCCGCGCGTATGCCTCGATAAGGTTATCGAGACGATGTATGAAACAGGCAAAGACATGAACGCCAAGTATCGCGAAACCTCTCGCGGCGGCCTGGCAATGAAAGTGGTTGCCTGCGATTAATCCCCCCAACTGCCCGGTGGCACGCTGCGCCGGGCAGTTTTTTTGCGAGCCTCCTTCCTGATTTTTTATCCCGCGTAGCCTCCCCCTGATGCAAATGTTACCCTAGCCTCAATTGTTACAAGGAGGTCCCGGTGTCCGTTCATCTGCTTATCGTCGACGCGCTTAATTTGATTCGCCGCATTCATGCCGTGCAGGGTTCCCCCTGCGGTGAAACGTGCCTGCGGGCGCTGGAGCAACTCATTGCTCACAGCCAGCCCACGCACGTCGTCGCCGTATTTGATGATGAAGAGCGGGGCCAGGGTTGGCGACATCAGCGTCTGCCCGACTATAAAGCGGGCCGCGCCCCAATGCCGGATACGCTGATAGAAGAGATGCCGGCATTACGTGCGGCGTTCGAACAGCGCGGCTTCAGATGCTGGGCCCTGCCGGGCAGCGAAGCCGACGATCTTGCGGCAACGCTTGCGGTAAAAGTCGCGCAGGCCGGGCATCAGGCAACGATTGTGTCCACGGACAAAGGCTACTGTCAGTTACTCTCGCCCACCATTCGCATTCGTGATTACTTCCAGAAACGCTGGCTGGATGCGCCGTTTATCGCCAGCGAATTTGGCGTCACGCCGCAACAATTGCCAGATTATTGGGGGCTGGCGGGGATCAGCAGTTCAAAAGTGCCGGGTGTCGCGGGAATCGGGCCCAAGAGCGCCACCCAGTTGCTCAATGAGTTTGAATCGCTGGAAGGGATTTACACGCAACTGGATAACGTACCGGAGAAGTGGCGCAAAAAGCTTGAAGAACATAAAGAGATGGCGTTTATCTGCCGTGACGTCGCACGGCTGGAGACGAATTTACAGCTTGATGGGAATTTGCAGCAGTTGCGGCTGGTGCGGTAGGACGCCCCCTCACCCCGCCCTCTCCCTCAGGGAGAGGGAGAAAGACAGCTCAGTTCTGTGAGAAACGCACAATCAGTCCCCTCTCCCTGCGGGAGAGGGTTAGGGACAGCTCAGTTCTGTGAGATACGCACAATCAGCCCCCTCTCCCTGTGGGAGAGGGTTAGGGACAGCTCAGTTCTGTGAGATACGCACAATCAGTCCCCTCTCCCTGCGGGAGAGGGTTAGGGACAGCTCAGTTCTGTGAGGTACGCACAATCAGTCCCCTCTCCCTGTGGGAGAGGGTTAGGGTGAGGGGTCAGGCCTCACCGCTCGTCGCGACGTCCACCGACCGCCGCCCACCAGCGACGCACGTGTACCGTCACTTCTTCGCGGTCGTGATACAACTGACGCGCCTGAATCTCAGCATTAATGCCATGTTCTTGCAGCGCCTGCTCAATGTGCGCCAGGTTTGACGACACTTCTTCATAGCGCTTTTTCATTGGCAGCTTGAGGTTGAAGATCGTTTCGCGACACCAGCCATTTACCAGCCACTGCGCCATCAGCGCGGCGACTTTCGCCGGTTTCTCGACCATATCGCACACCATCCACGAGATGTTGTTACGACTCGGGCGATAGCGGAAACCATCTTCGCGCAGCCAGGTCACCTGCCCGGTATCCATCAGGCTTTGCGCCATCGGGCCATTATCGACCGAGGAAACCCACATGTTGCGTTTTACCAACTGATAGGTCCAACCGCCAGGGCAAGCCCCGAGGTCAACCGCATACATTCCGTTCGCCAGGCGCTCATCCCACTCATCGGCAGGAATAAAGACATGGAACGCCTCTTCCAGCTTCAGGGTTGAACGGCTTGGCGCATCGGATGGGAATTTAAGGCGCGGAATGCCCATATAGAACGGGGAATTATTGGTGCTGTAGGAATAACCGGTGTAGCAGCACCCCGGTGCGATAAAGAACACATGCACGACCGGGCGCTTTGGCGTCTCGTATTTCGCTAATACGCCCGCTTCACGTAGTGCCGAACGCAGCGGCACGGTGAATTTGCGACAGAACTTCATCAGTTCTTTGCTTTCATTGGTGTCCGCCACTTCAACGCGCAAATCGCCGCCTTTCTCGACCACACCCTGCAACATGCCGACCACCGGCGTAATGCGATCTTCCGGCGGCAAATCTTTGAGTAATTCACCGACAACAAACATCTGACGGGCGAAAATCAGCGATCTGAACGGCAGCTCACGGGCCAGCTTATCGGCCTCGCCTTCCTGATAACACTCAAAAATCACATAGCCCGAGTTCTCTTTTACTCGCGCAAAACCAAAGACTTCACGGCGTGCGGCTTTATCCGTAATTTCCGCAGCACACTCTTTCTCAAACCCAGGGCGGCAATAGAGCACAACCTTATTCATGAACAACACCCTTACGCTTAAGACGAATAGCGCCGACCAGCATCAGCGCCCAACCCGCGAGGAAGCTAACGCCCCCCACCGGAGTAACAAACGCCCACAGGCGTAAATGAGAGAGCGCCAGACAGTAAAGGCTGCCGCTGAATAACACGGTACCCAATGCCAGGAAGACGCTGCTCCAGTAGAACCAGATGCTGATACGACGCTGCATCGCAACGGATAAGCCGAGGATCGCCAGCGTATGGAACGCCTGGTACTCGAGGCCGGTTTGGATCCAGCCCATCTCAACAACACCCAGAGATTTGCTTAACACGTGCGCGCCAAAAGCGCCCAGTGCAACAAAGATAAAACCGCTAATGGCGGCGAAAATCAGCATAAAACGGCTGGTCATGCGATTACCCTAAATTCATTTATTGTTCGTAACGGAAGCGGAATGTTTCTTGTTCATTGGCCGCTTTCGCCAGTATCCATTGCCGGAAGGCAGCTATTTTACCCAGTTCAGCCTGACTGTCATGACAAACCAGATAAAAAGCGTTTTTACTGACCAGGACATCATTAAACGGGCAGACCAGGCGACCTGCTTCTATTTCCGACTGCGCCATGACGTTATTCGCCAGCGCGACGCCTTGTCCATGAATGGCAGCCTGTAGCACCATTGCGCTATGGCTGAAGATCGGCCCTTGCTGCACGTTGATGTGGTTAAGCCCCAACTGGCGGGTATAGGTTTGCCAGTCACGACGTGAAGCATCATGCAATAAGGTATGCTTCGCGAGATCTGCCGGCGTTTTGAGCGCTTTATCGCCCGTCAGCAGCAGCGGCGAGCACACCGGAAGCAGATATTCTGCGTACAATTTTTCGACACGCAGACCCGGCCAGTTTCCGCGACCATAAAAAATCGCCACGTCCACATCGTCAGCCAGCTTGTCTTCCTGACGGTCGACAGCCTGGATTCTGACGTCAATTCCCGGATAAGCTGAGTTAAAGCTTGTAAGACGAGGCACCAGCCACTGAATGGCAAAACTGGGCAATAAACTGACCGTCAACGCCCCTTTTGCACTTCGTGCCTGTAGTTTACGCGTTGCCTCGGTTAATTGCGAAAAGATCTCTTTGATGTCGAGGAAATAGCTCTGCCCCTCTTCCGTGAGCAACAGTGAACGATTGCGGCGACGGAACAGCTTCAGTCCTAAAAAATCCTCAAGTGACTTGATTTGGTGGCTTACTGCGGCCTGCGTCACAAAAAGCTCATCGGCGGCGCGAGTAAAACTCAAATGGCGGGCTGCTGCATCAAATACACGTAATGCATTCAGTGGTGGCAATCGCTTCGACATGGTCCCAGAACCCAAATGTTAATAGGATTTAACAAATAGGAAACAACGTTTAACCTATTAGTTTTTTTTATCTGAGCCATTATAAATTGTCCGTTGAGCTTCTACCAGCAAATACCTATAGTGGCGGCACTTCCTGAGCCGGAACGAAAAGCTTTTTTCGGAATGCGTGTTCTGATGGGCTTTTGGCTTACGGTTGTGATGTTGTGTTGTTGTGTTTGCAATTGGTCTGCGATTCAGACCACGGTAGCAACGCTACCCTTTTTCACTTCCTGTACATTTACCCTGTCTGTCCATAGTGATTAATGTAGCACCGCCCAATTGCGGTGCTTTTTTTTGCCTGTCAGCCTGATTTAGTCTTCCAGAGCAACCATCTCTTTCACGTCGGTACGGTTAATCTGTTGCTTGTTACCGTTGGCATCTTTGTAAGAAATCATCCCGGTTTCGTCATCCGTTTTCGGCTTACCATCAGAGACGATACTACGGCCATCATTCGTGTGCATGACGTAGTTCGGGGAAGAACAGGCGCCCAGGGCAAAGGTCATTACACAAGCTGAAATAATTGCGGCAGTCTTTTTCATCTTCTACTCCTTTAAGCGATTTATGCCAGATAGTTCATATTCCGTAACAGGCAAAAACATTTGCCTAACGTTATTTAGCATATGTCACTGGTCAGATTTCGCCAGTATATCCAGATTATTCTGATGGTTAGCACAAGCCTTGTCATAAGGCCAGTTTTGCGCCACGATCGCACTACTGAACCGAGGAATATCATGAACGCTTTTAACCCCGCGCAGTTTCGCGCCCAGTTCCCTGCGTTAGCCGATGCAGGCGTCTATCTCGATAGCGCCGCCACGGCCCTGAAACCGCAGACCGTCATTGATGCCACGCAACACTTCTATTCGCTCAGCGCAGGCAACGTCCACCGTAGCCAGTTCGCGCAGGCGCAAAAGCTCACCGCACATTATGAAGCCGCACGCGATCAAGTTGCCGCGTGGCTGAACGCACCTTCCGGCAAAAATATCGTCTGGACACGCGGTACGACAGAAGCCATCAACATGGTGGCGCAGTGCTACGCGCGGCCTCGTTTGCAGGAGGGTGACGAGATTATTGTTAGCGAAGCAGAGCACCACGCCAATCTGGTACCGTGGCTGATGGTTGCGCAACAAACCGGGGCGAAAATCGTTAAGCTTCCGCTGGGACGCGATCGTCTGCCCAATCTCGATCTTCTGCCTTCGCTTATCACACCGCGCAGTAAAATTCTGGCGCTGGGGCAAATGTCCAACGTGACCGGCGGCTGCCCGGATCTCGCTCGCGCCATTACCCTTGCTCATCAGACAAATATGGTGGTGATGGTCGACGGCGCGCAGGGCGCGGTGCATTGCCCTGCGGATGTGCAACAGCTGGATATCGATTTCTACGCTTTTTCCGGGCATAAACTGTATGGCCCGACGGGTATCGGCGCGCTGTACGGCAAAAGCGATCTTCTCGATGAGATGTCGCCGTGGCTTGGCGGTGGCAAGATGATCAGTGAAGTCACTTTCGACGGTTTTACCACGCAACCGGTACCTTATCGTCTGGAAGCAGGCACGCCAAACGTAGCGGGCGTTATTGGCCTGAGCGCCGCGCTGGAGTGGCTTGCGGAGACAGATATCGTGCAGGCAGAAAACTGGAGCCGAGGGCTGGCAACGCTTGCAGAAGATGAACTGGCGAAACGACCGGGGTTCCGTTCCTTCCGCTGTCAGGATTCCAGCCTGCTGGCGTTCGATTTTAAAGGCGTTCACCATAGCGATATGGTTACGCTTTTGGCAGAGTACGGTATCGCCCTGCGCGCCGGGCAGCACTGCGCACAACCGCTGCTGGCGGCCCTCGGCGTGGGCGGCACGCTGCGCGCTTCCTTTGCCCCCTATAATACGCAAGATGACGTTTACGCGCTGGTCAACGCCGTTGATCGGGCACTCGAATTACTGGTGGACGAATGACAGCTTCTCTCCTCGCCGGGCACCCGTTCGGCACAACCGTGACACCCGACTCGCTGCGCCAGCTTTTTGCGCCCCTGCAGCAGTGGGAAGAGAAATACCGACAGGTAATTTTGCTGGGCAAGCAGCTTCCGGCGCTCAGCGACGATCTTAAAGCGCAGGCGCGGGAAATTCCCGGCTGTGAAAATCGCGTCTGGCTGGGTTATACGGTCACGCCATCGGGCGCGATGCATTTCTTTGGTGACAGTGAAGGCAGAATTGTGCGTGGCCTGCTGGCTGTGTTGCTGACAGCGGTAGAAGGAAGAAGCGCCAGCGATCTGGCTTCAGCCGACCCACTGGCGCTGTTTGATGAGTTGGGGCTACGTGGTCAACTTAGTGCTTCACGCTCGCAGGGCCTGGCGGCCCTGAGTGAAGCGGTAACCGACGCTGCACGTCAGGCGCTGGCCTGACGCTCCGCTTTTGCCATCATTTTTTTCAACGCATGGGACACCGCAACAAAACCGAAGGTTGCGGTAACCATCGTCGCCGCGCCAAAGCCGGAGGCGCAATCCATCCGTTTAGGCCCTTCCGCCGTGCTTTTCATCGCACACACTGAACCATCCGATTGCGGGTAAACCAGCGCTTCAGTTGAAAACACGCAGTCTACACCCAGCTTGCCTTTACTGTTTTTCACCACGTTGAATTCACTCTTCAGCCGCTCACGCAGTTTAGCCGCCAGCGGATCCTGAATCGTTTTCGCCAAATCGGTGACCTGAATCTGCGTCGGGTCGATTTGCCCGCCCGCCCCGCCGGTGGTCACCAGTGGCACTTTATAACGGCGACAGTAAGCAATCAGCGCCGCTTTAGGGCGCACGCTGTCGATGGCATCAATCACATAGTCATAGCCTGCGCTCATGTACTGTGCGACATTTTCCGTAGTAACGAAATCATCTATCACTGTGACGCGGCATTCCGGGTTGATTTGGCGGATACGCTCGGCCATCACTTCCGCCTTGGCCTGCCCGACATTGCCAGTCAGCGCATGCAGCTGACGGTTGGTGTTGGTCACACAGACGTCGTCCATGTCGATAAGCGTGATAGCACCAATACCCGTACGCGCCAACGCTTCCGCCGCCCAGCAGCCGACACCGCCGATACCTACCACGCAAATGTGCGCGCCCGCAAAGAGCTGTAACGCGTTTTCACCGTACAACCGCGCCGTGCCGCCAAAACGCTGGCGCCAGGCGTCACTGATGACAACTGACATAGAACCTCGGAGTTGAAATACATTAAGAGTGGGAGTGAAGGCTTCCCCTCACCCCGGCCCGCTCCCTGAGGGAGAGGGAGAAAAGCGAGCACAATCGGTTCCCTCTCCCTCAGGGAGAGGGTTAGGGTGAGGGTGTCTGCATCAGCCGCTAAACACATTCCCCGCGCCCGGCGCAGTTTTCAGCACCCACACGCGACCATAGTGATTATACCAGCCTGCGCGGTGTCCGGCATCCGGGCCGATCCCCTGATAGATATCAAAGTGTTGGCCTTTAATCGCCCCACCCACATCCAGCGCGACCATCAGACGCAGCTCATATTGACCGTTAAACTTGCCGTTATTGTCCAGCAGCGGCACTTCCGCCAGCAGCGTGGTGCCTGCCGGAATAATGCTACGGTCCGATGCCACAGACGCACGACCAATCAGCGGCACCGCGCTTGCACCTTTTACTGGCGCAAACGATTGAGGTTTAAAGAAGACGAACGACGGATTCTGCTCCAGCAGTTCGCGGACTTCCGCTTCACTGTGTTTTTCGCCCCACTCACGAATCGCCTGCATCGACATATCTTCACGTTTCACTTCCCCGCGGTCGATCAACACTTTGCCAATACTGCGATAAGGCCAGCCATTTTTACCGGCATAGCTAAAGAAGTTAAGCGGCGAACCGTCGCCAAAGTCGATATAGCCGCTACCCTGCACATCCATAATGAAGTTATCCATCAGCGAGTTGCTGTAGGCCAGGATGTAGCTGTCGCTCAGGCCACCAGCATAAATACTGGCGCGTGATGGCAGTTTTCCGCGCTTCGGCGGCATGCGGTAAATCGGATACTGGAACTCACCCTGACGGGTATGGCGCGCCTGAATTACCGGCGTGTAGTAGCCGGTAAACTGGACGTTACCGTAATTATCGGCACCTTCCATCTGCCAGGCGTCGAGGCCGAACTGGCGCATGTTGCGCGTATCGCCCCCGGCACGCAGCCACTGTTGCACGGCGTTATACACATTGCTCTGGTTGCCATACAGGCGCGGCGACGCGCTGCGAATTTGATTAACCTGCTCTGCAAAGTCACCGGCGTTGATTGGCGCGCCGACGGCCTCAGGTTGATTGACCAGTGAGAAAGGCTGGGTAAATTTCCCGTCTTTATACTGTTGACCGCGATCGGTCGGTTTGGAAGAACAGGCAGCCAGCATCGCCAGCATTGCGCCCGTTACCACATACTTTGCCCAACGTCCTTTCATGGTATCTCGTCTTCTACGTAAATCGTGAATGCCCGAAGAAGATAACAAACCGCCAGGCCTATTGAAACGTGATAACGTCCCCTGAGCGAAATTTCGTACAAAAAACAAACCGAGCTGGCGCTTTTTAACGCGTTTTCGGAAAAAATAACCATTTAAATCAAAAAATAGTTGCATCAGAAAGCGAGCAGAGTATAGTGCGCATCCACGGACGCGGGGTGGAGCAGCCTGGTAGCTCGTCGGGCTCATAACCCGAAGGTCGTCAGTTCAAATCTGGCCCCCGCAACCAATTACAATGTGAAAAGAGTTACTTGAAAGAGAGTAACAGACGGACGCGGGGTGGAGCAGCCTGGTAGCTCGTCGGGCTCATAACCCGAAGGTCGTCAGTTCAAATCTGGCCCCCGCAACCAACACATTGTACATAAGAGAAAAGGTTACTCGATGGAAGAGTAACAGACGGACGCGGGGTGGAGCAGCCTGGTAGCTCGTCGGGCTCATAACCCGAAGGTCGTCGGTTCAAATCCGGCCCCCGCAACCAACAAAATCAAGCACCCATTTGGGTGTTTTTTTTTGCCTGTTATTTGCCCCAGCCATAAAAAAGAGCGCCGTAGCGCTCTTTGCCTGTGTCTTATCGCCTCGCCAGCGTCGCGCCATCGGCAAAATAGGCTTTTATTCCCGCCAGAATAGACTCGGCAACAGCCTGCTGGAAAGTTGCCGTCTTGAGCTTTCGCTCCTCTTCAACGTTACTGATAAACGCCGTTTCGACGAGGATCGACGGAATATCCGGTGCTTTCAGAACCGCAAAGCCCGCTTGCTCAACCTGGTTCTTATGCAGCTTATTCACTTTGCCCATATGCTGGAGCACTGCCTTTCCGAATTTAAGGCTATCGGCGATGGTCAGCGACTGCACCATATCGAACATGGTGTGGTCGACGTAGCGGTCGCCGCTTTTACTCACCCCACCGATTAAGTCGGCGGCGTTCTGAGTCTGCGCGAGGAATTTCGCGGCGGTACTGGTTGCGCCTTTGGTTGAGAGCGCAAAGACGGAGGAACCGCTCGGCTGACGGCTGGTGAAAGCATCGGCGTGAATAGAGACAAAAAGATCCGCGCGCTGCTTCTGGGCTTTCGCCACGCGCACCTTCAGCGGAATAAAGATATCTTCATTTCGCGTCATGTAGACCTTCATGTTGCCCTCTTTCTCGATAAGCGACCGCAGGCGTCGGGCAATTTGCAGCACCACATCCTTTTCACGCGTTTTATATTTACCCACCGCGCCGGAGTCTTCCCCGCCATGCCCCGGATCGAGCATGATCACAATCGGGCGATCGCGCCCGGCCTTACCAGGCTGCGGCCCACTCTGCGCGGGTGGAACCTGTTTATCGAGGTCACCGCGGTTGTAATCTTCCAGCAGCGCCAGCAGCGGATCCTGCACATCCTGCGCATTCGCCGGGTACAGATCCATCACCAGACGCTCTTTAAACCCGGCAACCGGCGCCAGCGCAAACAGCTGTGGCGTGACGTTCTGCTTAAGCTCAAACACCATTCGCACGGTTTGCGGATCGAACTGCCCAACGCGCGCGGATTTAATAAAGGGATCGTCAGCACGGATTTGCGCGGTCATGCCTTTCAACACCGAGTTCAGGTTCACGCCTTCAAGGTCGACCACCAGACGTTCCGGGTTGCTCAGCGCAAACTGTCGGTATTTCAGTTCCCGATTCGACTCAACCGTCACACGCGTATAGCTGGACGCAGGCCAGACGCGTACGGCCACCACCTGGCTTGTGGCAGCCATACCTACCTGACTGACGCTTAATAACCACATGGCGCCCGCCCCTTTTAACAGGCGGCGGCGGCTAAATGACTGACTTCCCGACATGCTTCTCCCAAGCCAAAAATGTTTACTTTGGTATTACGCATAATAAGTTTGACCAAAAACTTTAACCAAAGGCGCATAAACTGTCATCTATAAAAGGGTAAACATTCTTTTGCTAAGCCCTTTTTCAGAATCCATTTTGCCCATTCGCGGAAAATTCGCGCTTGCACTCACGGCTAAAACAGAATAAAAATACATTTATTGCGAATAAAAATGCACTGAGAGGTCATGCCGTGGTGAAGGAACGTAAAACCGAACTGGTCGAAGGGTTTCGTCATTCAGTTCCCTATATCAATGCCCATCGGGGAAAAACGTTTGTCATCATGCTGGGCGGAGAAGCCATCGAACATGACAATTTCTCCAGTATTGTCAATGACATTGGCTTATTGCATAGCCTGGGAATTCGCCTGGTGCTGGTCTATGGCGCGCGTCCGCAAATCGATGCCAATCTTGAAGCGCATCATCATGAGCCAATCTACCATAAGCAAATTCGCGTGACCGACGCCAAAAGCCTCGAACTGGTTAAACAGGCAGCCGGATTGTTACAACTTGATATCACCGCGCGTTTATCTATGAGCCTCAACAATACGCCGTTGCAGGGGGCGCATATCAACGTGGTGAGCGGTAACTTTATCATTGCCCAGCCGCTGGGCGTTGATGATGGCGTTGATTACTGCCATAGCGGACGCATTCGTCGTATCGATGAAGAAGCGATTCATCGTCAGCTCGACAGCGGCGCAATCGTACTCATGGGCCCGGTCGCCGTTTCTGTCACCGGCGAAAGCTTCAATCTTACCTCCGAGGAGATTGCCACGCAGTTGGCTATCAAACTGAAAGCAGAAAAGATGATCGGCTTCTGCTCTTCTCAGGGCGTTTACGATCGTGAGGGCAACATCGTCCCAGAGCTTTTCCCCAACGAAGCACAGGCCCGCGTTGAGGAGCTTGAGCAGGAAGGCGATTACTTATCTGGCACCGTGCGTTTCCTGCGCGGTGCGGTCAAGGCGTGCCGTAGCGGTGTGCGCCGCAGTCACTTAATCAGCTATCAGGAAGATGGCGCGCTGTTGCAGGAGCTTTTCTCCCGCGACGGTATCGGAACCCAGATTGTGATGGAAAGCGCCGAGCAGATCCGCCGCGCCACCATCAACGACATCGGCGGCATACTCGATCTCATTCATCCGCTGGAGCAGCAGGGTATTCTGGTACGCCGCTCCCGCGAACAACTGGAGATGGAGATCGACAAATTCACCATTATTCAGCGCGATAACACCACCATCGCCTGTGCGGCGCTCTATCCGTTCCCGGAAGAGAAAATTGGCGAGATGGCCTGCGTGGCGGTGCATCCGGATTATCAAAGCTCATCACGCGGGGAAGTGCTGTTGCAGCGCATCTCTACGCAGGCTAAACAGATGGGGCTGAGCAAACTGTTTGTGCTGACCACGCGCAGCATTCACTGGTTCCAGGAGCGCGGATTCCAGCCGGTGGACGTGGAGTTGCTGCCGGAAAGCAAAAAGCAGATGTATAACTATCAGCGGCGCTCAAAAGTGCTGATGGCGGATTTGGGGTGACGTTTTACGCCGGATGGCGCTATTGCTCATCCGGCCTACAAAACATCATAACGCAGGTCGGATAAGGCGAGGCCGCATCCGACAACCCCGTTAATCCTCGGCGAAAATCGCGGCCAGCCCGCTGCGACGCTCGGTTCTGGCGACAATCGCCTGCCCTAACAACGCCGCATCGGCATACATCGACAAGCGTGATTTCGCACGCGTAATCGCCGTATACACCAGTTCCCGCGTCACAATCGGCACGGGCTGCGTTGGCAAGACCAGCGCGGCATGGTCAAATTCAGAGCCCTGGGATTTATGCACCGTCATCGCCCATGCCGTATCGTGCTCGGGCAAACGGCTCGGCTGCACCGATTTAATGGTTCCATCCGGCATCGGGAACCAGACGCGCAGCCCCTGTCCGCGATCGAGCGCCACGCCAATGTCACCGTTAAACAGCCCCAGCGCACTGTCGTTTCGGGCAATCATTACCGGACGCCCTTCATACCAGCGAGAATGCCGCTGCGGCACAATCATACGATGACGGGCCAGCGATAACTCCAGCTGTTGATTCAACCCGCTGACACCCCACGGCCCTTCGCGCAAAGCGCACAGAAGCTGATATTCACCAAAGGCCTGCAAAATTTCAGCCGGCTCAGCCTGCTGACGCAGACATTGCAGATAGCGTCCATAGCCCGCCCGCGCATCGTCGAGCATCGCTTCATACTCATCGCTGGTGCGCAGGGATTTCAGTTCAATATCAGAAAAGCCGTGCGCAAACACATCACGTACGCCCGCGCGATCGCCCTGATTCACCGCGCGCGCCAGTTGCCCGATTCCGGAATCACTGCCGAAACGGTAGCTGGTACGGAGCAGACAGAGACTGTCACGCAATGCGCCCGCCGCCTCTCCCTCACCTTCTGGCACAGGTGTACCCGTTAGACGGCTGAGCTGTAGCGCGCGCGCTGGCGTATAGCCGCTGTTAACCCACGCGCAGATATCGCCCAGCACCGCACCGGCTTCCACGGAGGCCAACTGGTCACGGTCGCCAAGGAAAATCACCCGTCCGTGATGTGGCAGCGCGTCAACCAGGCGCGCCATCATTGGCAGGTCAATCATTGAGGCTTCGTCCACCACCAGCACATCCAGATGCAGCGGGTTTCCGGCGTGATAGCGCATACGCTGGCTGCCCGGCTGCGCGCCTAACAGACGATGCAGCGTGCTGGCATCGGTTGGCAGCATCGCTTTCTGACTTTCGCTCAGCGGCAATTTGCGCAGCGCAGCGCCCAGCGATTCTGTCAGTCGGGCCGCGGCTTTCCCGGTCGGTGCGGCCAGGCGAATACGGCATTTATTCTCGCCTGCAATGCGCACCAGCGCCGCCAGCAGTTTTGCCACTGTCGTGGTTTTCCCGGTGCCAGGCCCGCCTGAGATCACCGAAATACGTCGGGTGAGCGCCACAGCGGCAGCGACTTTTTGCCAGTCAACGCGGTCAGATGGCGGGAAAAGATCGGAGAGCGCCTCGGCAATCAGCGATTCGTCAATGTTCTCCGCAAGCTGCGCATCGCGGAAGAAACGTGCGACGTTACGTTCATTGCCCCACATGCGGTTCAAATAGAGACGATCACCGCAAAGAATCAACGGCGTCGGGCGCTCGCCCTGGCTTACCGCCTGAGAGGCCAGCAGCATGGCCGCCCAGTCTTCGGGTATTTCGACCGCGTCCAGCAGTTGCGTCCACAATACTTTTGCTCGTCCATTCAGCGTTGGCGCTTGCTGCAAATGGCTGAGCGGCAGGCAAACGTGCCCCTCTCCAGCGTCGCGACTCAGAATCGCCGCCGCCAGCATGACGGCGGGATTCTCATTACGGGCGATAGTCAGCGCAAACTGCACATCCAGCGGGCGCAGCAGTTTCAACTCGGTGGCTTCAATCAATAAATTTTCCAGGCTCACGATGCCATCTCCTGCGTCTGCCCGGCAAACAGGGCATCCATTGCATCAACCAGTTCGAATTGGGGACGCGTGCTGAAAATCCCCTGCTGGCCCGGTTCGCCATCCACGCCGCGCAGGAACAGGTAAATCACGCCGCCAAAGTGTTGCTCATAGTCGTAATCGGCCAGGCGGTGTCGAAGATAGCGGTGCAACGCCAGCGTATAGAGCTGATACTGCAAATCGTAGCGGTGCGACTGCATCGCCTGCGCCATCGCTTGTTGGGTATAAGCGTCGCTGTTTGCGCCCAGCCAGTTCGATTTATAGTCGAGCAGGTAATAGCGCCCGTTGTGGCGGAACACCAGGTCAATAAAGCCCTTCAGCATCCCGCGCACCTGACGGAAATCAAGGGGCGGGCAGCCTTCCGAAAGCGGGTCATAACGGCGCACCACGGCATCCAGCGCTACCGGGTCGAGCGGTTTTTCGATAGGAAGATAGAACTCCATCTCCACCTGTTTTTGCCGTGCATCAAGCTGATTTAACGCCACGCCTTCCGGCGTGAGCGGCGTTGCCAGCACCTGGGAAATCCAGCGCGTCAGCACCGGTTCCCAGTGCTCTTCAAAACCGTTAAGTAGCAATTTTTCACGCATCCATTCGGCTTCAACCGGCTGCGTAAAATCGAGCTCTTCAAACAGGCTGTGCAGGAAGGTACCTGGCGATGCGCCGCGCGGGAAGTGATGCGGCGTGAGCGCCTCCTCTTCCATCGCCTCCCCCACGCCTGCAGCGTCGATATCCAGACGCGGCAGCAGATCCTGTGCCACGCTATGGCCGCGCTGCTGCAGGCCGGAATAACTGGTCACGCGCCAGTCATCAACCATACGCCGCATCACCTGACGCGCCGTCAGTTCTGGCACCTCTGGTTGTAACGCCTGCCAGCGGGTGTCGTCGGGTTCACAGGCAATCGTCAGCGCAATATGTTCATCACACAGCGCGCGCAGTGCGGCTTCCAGCCCGGCGGCGTCAAGCTGCTCACCTTTTTGCAGCAATCGTCCCGGCGCACTGTGGTGGATATCGGTTTCGGTCGCTTTGTCGCTGCGACGCGAAGTCAGCGGCGCCATACCCAGGCTACAGTGCCAGACAGCGCGGGTTAGCGCCACATAGAGCAGGCGTAAATCTTCCGCCAGCCGCTCCGCTTCCGCCAGTTCCAGGCTTTCCTCGCCCTGCTGGAGATCCAGCACAGCCGAGAAGGATTCGCGATCGTGATAAAACGCCTGATCCTGTTTGCGGAAACGGGCGATAAACGGCAGCCAGACCAGCGGATACTCCAGCCCTTTCGATTTGTGAATGGTGACGATTTGCACCAGGTGCTTGTCGCTCTCCAGACGCATCTGTTGATTCGAGGCGTTAGTGTTGGGCTCGGCGATTTGTTGATTCAGCCAGCGCACCAGCGCGTGCTCACTTTCAAGCTGTGTCGCCGCTTCCTGTAACAGTTCGCTTAAATGCAGAATGTCGGTCAAACGGCGCTCGCCGCCGTGGGTCGCCAGCAGGTTTTCAGCGATGTTTCGCGCGCTCATCAGGGCGCGGAGCATCGGCATCACGCCGCGCTTTTGCCAGATATCGCGGTACTGGCTGAACTCTTCCACCAGCGCATCCCAGGCATTTTCATCCTGATTCAGGCGCTCAATGTCCTGCGCGTTCAGGCCAAACATCGCCGTCGCCAGCGCGCTGCGCAGCGTGGTTTCACGTTCGGGGCTTAACGCCGCTTGCAGTACCCAAAGCAACTCCTGCGCTTCTGGTGTTTCAAACACGCTGTCACGGTTGGAGAGATAAACCGAAGGGATCGCCAGCGCATTAAGCGCATCGCGAATCAATGATGCTTCCTGACGATTACGCACCAGCACCGTGATGTCAGATGCCTGTACCGGACGGGCTTTTTCGCCGCGCCACAACAGCGCCGTGCCCCGTTGCCCCCCGGTCAGCCAGTCGCGAATTTGCGCCGCGCACTGGCGCGCCATAAAGGCCTGATAATCGCCCGCGCCAACGCCCTGCCCCGGCATCAGGCAGAAATTCATGGCGGGTTGCGTTTCGCCATTAATTTCAAATTTCAGCGACTGGTTTTTGGCGGCGGATTTTACCGGCAAAAAAGGGATATCGCGGAACATGAACGGGTTATCAACCGTGGAAAAAAGCTTGTTGACGCTTGCCACCACGCCCGGCGCAGAACGCCAGTTGGTGTCCAGCGTATAGTGCGCCGCCACGTCGCTGCGCGCGCGCATATAGGTAAAAATATCCGCACCGCGAAACGCGTAAATGGCCTGCTTCGGGTCGCCAATCAGCAGCAGCGCGGTGTCCGGTTGCTGTCGCCAGATACGGCGGAAAATGCGGTATTGCTGTGGGTCGGTATCCTGGAATTCATCAATCATTGCTACCGGGAAACGCTGACGAATCGCCGCTGCCAGCGCGTCGCCGCTTTCGCTTTGCAGCGCGGTGTCCAGGCGGCTGAGCATGTCATCAAAACCCAGTTCGCCGCGGCGGCGTTTCTCCTGCGCCACCGCTTCGCGAATTTCCACCATCGCCTGAGTGATCACCAGGTCGTTCAGGCTGAGCGGTGCGGCAAGCAGTGCCTCAATGGCGCTGAACAGCGGGTGCGTCGGCACCTCACCGCCTGCTTTGGTGCGTTCGGCTAAAAAGGCCTGCGAGAATTTTTCCAGCGCATCCGGAAGCTGATAACCGCGTGTTTCTTCGCTCGCCCAGGCGCTGACTTTATCAATCCATTTGCCCTGGTTGCCGCGATTAAATTTGCGCCGGTCAATGCCGGAGTTTTCCAGCACATCATTCAGTTCGCTCACCGCCGCCAGCCACTGGCGTTTAACCGCATCAATGTGGGCGACGATTTTTTCGTGCCGCGACGCCAGCGTCTCGCTGCCATCCGGCGGACGTTTGATGGTTGGCGCTTCGCCCTGTAAGTAGCGGTCGATGGATTTCAGGAGATCCTGCGGCCCTTTCCAGGTGTCAAAAATCACCTGCGCAATTTCGCGCTTCAATGGGTAGCAGTGACGTCGCCAGAAATCGGCACAGGCCTGGTAGCGAAGCTGAGATTCATCTTCAATGAGCTGTTGTTCAAACAGCATGCCCGACTCAAAAGCGTTGAGGCTGAGCATGCGTTGACAGAAGCCGTGAATGGTAAAGACCGCCGCATCGTCCATCTGCCGCTCGGCCAGCAGCAGCACTTCCGCGGCCTGCTGTTTATCAGCGATTTCATCCAGCAACCGAGCGTACAGCGGGTCAACGGTGGTTTCGGGTTCATTGGGGTTGTAGCGCAGACAAGCGATACGCAGCTCGTGAATGTTGCTGCGGATACGCCCGCGAAGCTCTTCTGTCGCCGCTTCGGTGAAGGTCACTACCAGCAGTTCTTCGACGTTGACGGGCCGGGGGAAAGCAGCGCTTTCGCCCAGGCCTAATAAGAGCCGCAGATAGAGTGCGGCGATGGTGAAGGTTTTTCCGGTGCCCGCAGAGGCTTCAATCAGGCGCTCGCCATACAGGGGCAAGCGCAGGGGATCAAGGGACTCGGCGGTATCGGTCATTCGTTCTCTCGTCTCAACGGTAAGGTTTGCTGCAATTCACTGATGCTTTGCCATACTTTCCAGCCTTCAGGATGCGCATAGTCCTGTTTTCCGTTATCACTACCGGAAACCTGCGACAGTACGGTCATGCCCTGCGGCTCAACCACCGTTTGATGGAAAAAGTCGGCAACTTTAAGCGGCGTCAGTAACTTAATCTGGGCCACTACTTTATCACGTGAATCGAACGCCATATTACCCCTGTCGAAATCTTTACTGAGCTGTGACGCTTCTTCGCTCAGGGTTTGCGGGGCCTGCACCATTTGCGCAATCACCGCCTGCTGAATTTGCGCGAACTCTTCCGGTTTCATGGCGCGCAGCTTCGCTTCCGCCATCGGGAAGAAGGCCTTAAATCGCTCCCACAGGAAGGCTGGCTGTTTATCACTGCTTTGCAGCAGGAAGCCCATACCCCACTGACGGCCTACATTCATCGAGAAGGCAAATACCGCGTAACCCAGTTGCTCTTCCGTACGCAGTTGTGTGTAGAACCACGGCTGGACAATTTGTGCCAGGACAGCGCTGGTCGCGGATGTGCTGGCCTCATCGGCATTGATCGGTGCAAATACCGCCGCCAGTGCAGAATCAGTGCTGGGGCTGGCTTTTTCAAACATGGCTGACTGTTTTTTATCAATCAGCACGTCTTTATTGCGACACCATTCGGTGCCCTTTGCGCCAAGCTGCGCCTGGATATTGTGCGCCAGCGTGCTGGAGGCCTCTTTGCTCAGATTACCAATCACCATAAATTCCGGGCGGGCGTTGGTTTTCAGGCGATCGCGATAAGCCATTACCTCTTGCAGAGTAATGGACGACAGCAATGCCCGGCGCTCTTCACGCTGGAAGTACGGCACCTGAGAAAGCATCTGCACCGGCATAATCGCCTGTTCGTAGGCTTTGCCTTTATCGGCGGAATCCATCATCTGTGCGTACCAGGATTTCGCCTGTGCCAGCTGTTCTTCCGTTGTCTGATAGCTGAAATAGCCCTGCAACAGCGCATCAAACAGCTGCGGCAAACGCTGGGTATACCCGTTAGCGTTCAGCATCAGGCCATTATTTGCGCCGGTCGAGAAGCTGATGCCCCCCACCGCCGCCTGATTGCTGAGCTGGTCGAGCGAGATCCCCGCCAGATAATCATTGAGCGCGAACATCACCTGATTACGGGCGCTGTCCATCGCTTTCGGATTCCGCAGAATCAGCGTGACATCGGCCTTCGGTTCGCTGGCAAAGTAGTGGCTCGGCATATACACCAGACGCAGCGTTGGCTCATCAATGATAAGTTCAGGGTGCGTATAGCTTTTTTCCGGCTTAATCAGAGTGAAATCATCCGGAATATAGGGGTTCAGCTCCGGCAGCTTCAGCGAGATCGTTTCGGCTTTTTGCTGCCACTCGGTAAACGTCTGCGCGCTGATTTTGTCGACCTGATAAGGCGCATTCACGAAGTAGGCCGTTTTGTTATGCGGCTCTTTCTCGCTGATATACCAGACGCGCGCATTCTGCGGGGTCATCATCGCCAGCCGTGCTTTTACCGCTTGTTCATCAAACTGGTCGGCGATATTCACCGCATCCAGCGTATGCTGGACCGGCACGCGGATCATGGTGTCCGCCAGCCATTCGACATAGCCCATATCGCGGTTGATTGACGGATAACGGAAGTCGAGATCCAGCACGTGCGCCAGCTCATCGAAGTAACGCTTATCGATGCCTTTTTCCCGTAACAGATTGAGATAGCTAAAGATAGCCGCCACAACCTCATCGCGATGCGCGAGGCCCTTATCGGTTAAGGTCGCGGAAATCGCCAGTACGCCACTGTTGCCGTTCACCACCGGGTCAGAGTCGGCGCGAATGCCTTCCACCAGCCCCTGATTTTGCAGCCAGTCGGACAGTGTGCCCGGGCTACGGTTGCCAATCATGTAGGTCACCAGCTCGTCGGTTTTGCTACGGAACTGGGCAGTGTTGTTGTCGATACGAAATTCCACGCGCAGCACTTTACGCGGCAGCGCCGGGACGTAGTGAATCAATACGCCCTTTTGCGCGTCGGTCACCACGGGCACATCAATTTGCGGCACGGTAATGGATTTGTTGGGCACGCGACCATAGGTTTGCGCCGCCATCTGCGCCAGCTCCGGCAACGGTTTATTGCTGTAGATAACCGCTTTCATCAGATTGGCAGAGTAGTATTGATCGCGGAAGGCGAGCAGCGCCTGATGCACCGGGCTGCCGGGCTTGTCGCTCAGCGTTTCAAGGTTACCGCCGGAGAAGCGCGAACCGGGGTGCGCCGGGTTAATGGTTTCGGCGCTCACCTGCGCCATGCGCATACCGTCGCGCGAGCGGGCCATGGTCAGCTCGGCGTTCACCGCATTACGTTCGCGCTCGACGTATTTTTTATCCAGTTTGGGTGATGCTATCGCGTCGGCAAGGCGGTCAACCGCGCCCTGCAGCGCATCATTCTCAACTTCCAGATAAAAAGCCGTACGGTAAGGCGCGGTACTGGCGTTGTGGCTGCCACCGTGCATTTTCAGATATTCAGCGAGGCTGTCAGGCTGCGGATACATCTTCGAGCCCATCAGCGTCATATGTTCGAGGAAGTGCGCGAGGCCAGGATGAACATCGGGATCCTGCAATGAGCCCACCGGTACAACCAGCGCCGACAAGGATTTCACCGCCTGAGGATCGGAAACCAGCAGCACCACCATGCCGTTATCGAGCTTGATAGCCTGATAATGACGAGGATCTTTTTCACTTTTGCGGATGGTTTCCTGTATGGGTTGCCATCCGGTGTCTGCCTGACTAATAGGTGCCCAAAGGGCGGTAATCAAAACAACAACACTCAACCAGATACTACGGGGCATTCACGGACCTCATCATTAACAAACCGGCGGCTGAACGTGTCAGCCGGTGTATCGTATGCGCATCAGTCCGTGACTTCTTGCGCATAGTAAACGAAGGGTTTTAATTGCGCAATTTTTATACAGCCATTATGACTGGTGATAACGAAAAACGGGCAACAGGTAGCGCTGCGTCTGTTCGATAATGGCTTCATATTGCTCATTTTCGAGCGTACGCCACAGGCGTTGGTACCATATATCACTCCCTTCACCACTCACTACCATATTCCCTTCATACGCCTGAAGGAACTTGCTTCGCGCTTTTTGCTGCGTTTCATCGTCCATCAGAAGGGCATTGCTTTCAGCGTCGAAGCAGGCTTTAAGCCAGGCACCGCCGCTTTCAGGCAAGAACAACAACGGTTGCATCATGCCAAGTCGGTAACCTTCAACCAGCTCCGCGAGATAACCGTGCGCTTCCGTGGTCGACAGCGGCGGGAAGCGCCACTCCCCCTCTTTGCGCAGCAGCAGACGGCTCTCGCCGGTTCCGCCACTGGCACAATAGACAAGGTGTTCCAGCCAAAGTTGCATTCCCTGTGAAACGCTGAGCAAAGATGGGCGCCAGCGCAACAATCCGTTCGACTGTACTTGCGCCAGCCAGCCGGTAATGTTAACGCCTGCACACTCAAGGTCGATTTCCATGCTTTGCGCAGGCTCGCGTAGCTCGATAACGCGCGAGGCCAGCGCCTCCATTTCCTGACGCTGCACCTCCCAGGCGATTTCACCGTAAGGGCCATAAGGCAGCGTACCCGCCGCCCGATAACGGCGGTACATCAGCCCGGCGTCCTGCTCTTCAATCAGCGTATTCAGTAGCTGTTGATTGAGCTGATAACGGGTTAACCCTTCCAGGGTAAACGGTTCGGTATCCGGGATCTCACTCTCTTCGGAACGGAAATTCACCTGTAAGCGCATCTGGAAGAAGGCGCGTACCGGGTGCTGCCAGAAACGCTGAAGCTGCTCCAGCGGCAGATGCGTGATATCGAGCGGCGCAAGTGGCTGAATAAAAGGCGAATGGGCCTCGCCCTGCTGACTCGCCGCTGCCAGCCATTCGCGGGCGTAGCTTTGCCGCTCATTGGCGGTGAAGTTCTCCGGATCAAACGGCATTCGCGTGTGCTGGTGCATGATATGCGCTTTCACGCGCTTATCGCTTTCGTCGCAGTTCAGCGCTTCATCGCCTTCCAGACAATGGCTTTGGCCAATGTAATCCAGCAGTTCCTGTACCAGCACGGACGGGTAACGTTCGCTGTTATCCTGAATGGAGCGGCCAATATAGCTGATGTAGAGCGTCTGCCCAGCGGACATCAGCGCTTCGAGGAACAGATAGCGGTCGTCATCACGACGGCTGCGGTCGCCTCGTACCGGTTTCTGGCTCATCAAATCGAATCCCAGCGGCGGTAGCGCGCGTGGATACACACCATCATTCATGCCCAGCAGGCACACCACTTTGAACGGTATTGAACGCATCGGCATCAGGGTACAGATGTTCACCGGCCCCGCAAGGAAACGCTGGCTGATACGCTCCTGATCGAGCCGGGACGCCAGCTCGTCGCGCAGCAGTGAAAGCGGGACCATACCCTCGTATTGAGACTGCGTACCCTGGGCAATAATCGCCTGCCACTGCTGCTCAATCAGCGCCAGCGCGGCTTCCGTATCCTGATCCGGCAGGAAGAAGTCGTTGAGCATATCGCGGCATACGGGTAGCCACTCTTCCAATGGACGATCCTGGGATAAGCCCTGTCGCCAGTGGTTAAGCTGCATTAATAGCGATGCCAGATGCCCCACCAGCTCAGCAATCAGACCGCTGGACTCATCATAGGGTAAGACCGATTGCCACTCGCCCTGCTGGCTTTCCATCGCGTAGCCGAGCAGCATGCGCGTCAGGCCAAAGCGCCAGGTATGTTGCCCGGTAGCAGGAAGGTCGAGTTCTCGAACGTTATCGTCATCAAGCCCCCAGCGAATACCAGACTCATTAACCCACTGACGCAGGTAACGCAGCCCCTCTTCATCAATGTTGAAGCGGGCGGCCAGCACGGGTACGTCCAGCAGCGCCAGCACGTCTTCGCTCACAAAGCGGCTATCGGGCAGCGAGAGTAGCGTGATAAAGGCCTGCATCGCCGGGTGAGCCTGACGCGCGCGACGGTCGGAAATCGCATACGGCAGATAGCGCTCGCCGGTGGCGCTGCCAAACACCGCCTGAATAAACGGGCTGTAGCTGTCGATGTCCGCTACCATCACAATGATATCGCGCGGCGTTAGCGTCGGATCTGCTTCCAGCATCGCCAGCAGGCGATCGTGCAATATTTCCACTTCACGCTGCGGGCTGTGGCAGACGTGTACCGTCAGGCTGCGATCGTCGGGCTTCAACACGCGTTTGGCGCCGCTGTGGGCAAACTCTTGCGCCGTGCGCCCGGCGATGGCGGAATTTTTTAATTCCAGAACGTCATGCTGCAGATTGTGCAGCAGGTTATCCGGTTCGATATCAACAAACGCTTCCAGCTCCTGATAACGCTCAAGGCCAGCAAGCAGGTAAATATAATCGCGCCCCAGCTTGCCCCAGGAGGCCAGCATCGGGTTGGTAACATTCTGCTCGCCGTCGTCGTTAAACAAGCCCGGCGCGGCATCCGCGTCACGAAACAGCGGCAACTCGCGTTCTTCACGGAAGTGACGACGCTGGCGCGCCTGCAAACGCGCCAGAAACGCCGGATCCTGAATATCGCCCCAGTAGTAACGGCAAGGGTTAGTGAACAGCACGTAGATATCAATGTGCTTGCCCAGCGCCTGAAGAGCGTGGAGATATACCGGCGGCAACGCCGAAATACCGCAGATAAACACGCGCGAAGGCAGGCCTTCCGGGCGCGTTTCGCTTTGTTCAAGGATATCGATAAAACGTTGATAGAGATTGGCACGGTGCCAGAGCGGCTGGCCAAGCGCTTTGGTGTGCGCCACCAGCGCTTTCCACAACGGTGCCTGCCACAGTTGCGCCTCGCCGAGTCCATCCACCAGCGTGTCGTTTTCCCAGTTGGTTAGCCACTGCGGGCGATACACCAGATACTGGTCGTAGAGATCCGCTACCCGTGAGGCAAGCTGGAACAGTTTGCGCTTGTCGGCATCATCGTGCAGATAGTGACGCAGCGGGGTAAATGCGTCGTCATCCAGCATTTGTGGCAGCAGAGTCATCAGCTTCCAGCTCATGCTCTGCTTGTTAAAGGCGCTTTCGCCGGGAATATCCGGCAGCACGCGGGTAAACATATCCCAGATAAAGCTGGCTGGGAGCGGGAAGTCGATATTCGCCGCAATACCAAAGCGTTGCGACAGGGTCATCTGTAGCCATTGCGCCATCCCGGTGCTTTGCACCAGCACCATTTCAGACTCGAATGGGTCATCGAGCCGCTGCTGCTCAACAATGAACTCCATTAATGCTTCCAGCACGTCCAGACGGTTGGAGTGGTAGACCCGTAACATATTCGCTCCTGACTACAGATTGACGGGGCAATGCAGCCGCGTCATGTGACCTTGCTTACCCAGCGGGGTGGTAATAGTAACATTGATGCTGACACAACGTTGGCTTGTTGTCTGCACGCGCTGGCTACTCCAGCCTTCCGGCATGGGTTGTACCTGCCGCTGGGTTTGCAGCCATGCATAGCGCCAAAGCTGGCGATACTGGTTAAGCTGATGGTTGCCCAGCGCCAGACTACGATAATATCCGCCCAACGCCGTAATGACGCTGACCATCAGCAGCATCGCCAGGAGCACTTCCGGCAGGCTAAAGCCGCGCATTTTGGTTAAGGTATCTGACACAGGGCCTTCTCCTGTAAGGGGCAAAAATCGCTCCAGCCGTGAGGTGAAAACACAACGCTGTTATCCTGCAGCGTGCCGGACTGCCAAAGCTGAATGCCGTTACTCTCCGCCATCAGCAATATGGCGTCATCATTAAGCCGTCGCAGACACACGCGGCTGGCGTCGCTACCTGCCCGGCACTGCACAGCCATCGTCCTATTCCACGGCACGGTTTTCCCCCACTGCAGTGCGGAGTGCGCCCGCGCCGTATCGCGCAGGGCCAGCGTTTCATTATTCACCATCGCGACTTGCCGACGCTGGGTCTGATTAAGCCCCTGTAACATCAAGCTGCCTAACACCAGCAGTAACAGAACCAGCGCCAGTGACGATGCCCCCCGTTCGCGATTCACAGGCTGTACCCCGTCACGCTATACAGCGCATTGATGTTACCCGCGCCATTGATACCAGATGCACTTAGCGCGACCGTTAACTCCGGTGGAAACCCCGCGCTGTTATGACGCGTAACCTGAAATTGCGTGATGGTGACCGTCGCCGGATCGGTCATTTTGTCCCACCCTTTTCCCTCGCAGCCCGACGCGCCGCGTAAGGTTTCCAGCACGCCCTTTTGCAGGCGGAACCCGATACTGTCGGCATCGGTCATCGGTGATGCCTGCCAGATACCGTCGCTATTACCATCCCAGCGAATAATGACGCACCGCCCCTGCTGCGCAAGTTCCAGTGGCTCGCCCTGACACTCACCGTTGCAGTATCCGGCGCGTTGAAGATGCTTCGCCACCGTGTACAGCCGCTGCCAGACCTCGTCTTCCAGCGCCTGCTGGCGAGTTTGATGTAAAATTCCACGCTGCAATGCGGGTAGAAAACGTGACGCTCCCAGCAGCAATACGCTGCTGATAGCCATCGAAATCAGCACTTCCGGCAGCGAAAAACCGCGCATGATCACTGGCACTCATCACCCCCTTCACTCTCACACAACCTTATTCGCCCAAAGCTTGAGAGAATCACTGCCCAGTGTCCGCCCGCGTTCTGAATGGAGATGCTCCCGGCCCACGCTGTATTACGTAGCCCGAAAAAGCCCAGAGAAGGTGTGATACTCGCCAGTTGCACCTCGCCCCATGGCGGCAGAAAAACCCGCGGGTTTGCCGGTGGGCAGCCCTCCACCACAGTGTCATCTGCCACCAGACACCAGCGCGTATCAGCGTAGTGGGCTTTAATCATTCGGTCACGGTTATGCCAGTTAGCGTCATTACGCAGAAATAGCAGGTAATCCCGCAGCTGCGTCGCGGTTTGCCATAGCCGCTGTTGCTGCTGCCAGCTTTGCCAGCCGTATAGCCCACCCGCGCTAAGGATGATAACCAGCGAGACCGCAACCAATGTTTCAATCAGGGTGTAACCCGTTTGTCTGTTCATGGCGGGAGTATCGGAAAACTGAAGAGAGGTTGCGAGAGGCTGATTGCGTTTCTACGAGGCGCTTTCCAGTGAATTTACAGGGTTGCAGCGGCTTGCAAAAAAGTGGGAAGGCGAATTCCAGACATAAAAAAACCGGCACGCTGAAGGTGTAATGCCGATCAGTTAAGGATCGGTTGAACGATCCAGTGGTTGTGTAAGAATCCGGAAATGC
>NZ_QBJC02000009.1:0-164365 GCF_003057695.2 Pseudocitrobacter sp. RIT415
CCTATTAAAATAACATGCTATAACTATAACAAAGCATTCTTTACTATTTTATCTCACACTTCATGACTTTGAAGGAGTATTTATCATTATTCCTAGACGCAACCAGAACATTGCCATCACCTAAAAATGAAACCTTAGCATTCTTAATGTTGGCACATGGACTTTTATCAAACATCTCGAGTGTGTAAATCATCCCTTGAGATTTATTATTGATATATGATATATAATCATTGCCTATGAGTCGTGAAAATTGAAAAATAAAAGCACAATAAATTATTAAAGATATAACTTGGATTATTAAAGTGCTTTTATGCAAAAACCTCTGCTGATTAGGTTCATATCCTGGCATTAAAAATTTCTTAAGCTTATCGTCATACAAAAAAAACCAGCACCATATAGGTACTGACACCAAAATAACCGCGAACAGTAAGATCATACAAAGAGGCACGATCAAAGGAATCATCGAAGCCGCAATAAATATCAAAGAGTGAGGGAAGTTTGTTGGTGAAACTGAAGTTATATCATTGATCACCACACCTGAAAGACATAGGGCGAAATTCACACATAGCGTGCCTCCTAATATTAGGATCCATTTACCCAATGTTGTTTCATATGCTTTTTATAAATAATAATTAGACTATGGAATACCGAAAAGCTCCAGTAAATCAAAGTCAGTATAAAGAACCCCTTCCACAAACCGTCTAACCCAAGGAAATTTAGAAGAAAACAAATGACGACTGCAACAATAAGATTCCTTATTATTTTTTGAGACGTATCAAGTTTGGAGTTAAAGGTTACAAGTTTATTAACGGTAGTTTTTTTTATCATCTCACACCCTGTTTAGTTCTAATTTATCCCACAAGCACTGTCTTTTAGACCAACTAGAAATTAATTTCATGATATACCAATTAACTGAATTGATTCATATCTTCATCCTTTTTGATTTTAAGCATCTCATAATGAAATTACTAGATATCAGCACAATCATTTTCATGATACATCAGAGGGTTAACGGAGTAATGCTATAGTCAGAACTGTTGCTAATACTCTGAAACTAACCTAGTCCCTTTTTTCCACATTGACACAATCCTGAGTCTACCAATACCACTATTATCTCTGGTTTCCAGACAAGTCAGCAACGACCATTTACGGCAGGGCTGCAGCAGCCCTGCCGAGCTTAGATTTCAATCAACTCAGGGATCTCTAACGAACCATTGACTTCAATGCCAAGATATTGAACCTTACTTTCCAGTTTCTTATTAGCTAGGAGCCCTCCAGGATTATTCCAGGTAGAGTTTTCATATTTGCTCTTGTAGAGTTAGTTAACGTTGTACAGGATAAATGACGATATAGACGTAACCGTGTGAACCAAGTGTATCGGCTTCGCAGGTGAAACCGTTGTGGTACAGGGTGACGCAGTGGGCATAGCGAGGATTCATTTCACCAGTGGTCAACATCGATTCCATCTGGCTGATAAAACGTGGGAATACTTCATTCAACTTCAAAGATTCTGCGTTACTGAATTCACCGGTAATGCTGACCCGGTCAGCCAGATAGTGCAGTCGGTTTCCCTCCTGTACCAGACGAGCGCCAAAGCAAGGCGTTACATTACGATTCAGTCCCCACTGGAGAAATGTATCGTTCTCTGAGTCAGTAGATTTCATTGAAGTACCCTCATATCCAGCCTCGCTCTGCAAACGACACAATGCCATCTGATCCGATAACCAGATGATCGAGCGTGTTCACATCAACCAGTGCCAGCGCTTCTTTAAGCCTGCCCGTAATGTTGCGATCGCACTGGCTGGGCTCCGGATCACCGGATGGATGGTTATGCGCCAGCACGACAGCTGCAGCATTGAAGCGAAGCGCTGACTTCAATACTTCTCGAGGATGGACCCGGACATGGTTAATCGAACCGGCAAATAGCGTTTCACTCTCCAGTAAACGGTGCTGGTTATCAAGATAGAGCACCATAAACACTTCCCGTTCTTGTCCTGCCAGATGTAACCAAAGCCAGTCACGGGCAGCAGTACTAGAGGTAAAGGATATGCCAGGCTGGCGCAGATATTTATCCAGCAGGTTGATGGCACGACGAATGCTGCGTTGGGCATAGGGGGTTAATCCGGAGGTCGCGAGGAACAAACAACCATGCTGGGCCATAATCGCCAGAGGAAAGAGTTCAGGCTGATATGACAGCGGGGGTAATGCGGTATTCATGTTCGGTATCCCTCAGTCGATGAGATGTATAATGGCGCTGCACTCTGGATGGTTCAGTGCGTAGTCGCGTAAGCGATAATAGTGCTCAGTCATCGCGTCACTCTCGGTGCGACAGGCGTGGTGATTGTAAGCCATCAGACAGGCGACCATCCCTGCAGCTTCACTAGTAAGCTCTGCACCATTGCCGTTCATGCTGTTGAACAGTATCCACTTCTCATCGTGGTCTGACTCGGGAGCCATAAAAGCGCCGCCGTTGCTGAGTATCGAAAAGCGCCAGATACCACCGTGGTAATCGGCACACAGCCGCTCCATCCAGGCGAAAATGCGAGGTTCAAGGGTTATCCATTGTGGGATGGAACCAAAGTGCTGCGGCCAGAAGCCGATGCGTAACTCGTCTGGGACCACTGAGGCAGTAATTGCGGTAAGCTCCGCGAACTGATGATTTTGTGTATTCATTAAACTATCTCCTTATGCCGGAACTCTTGTTTAACGCCCGAAAAAATCGAGCATGTTTTCTGCCATAACCCACAGGGCGCGATTGAGCTTCACATCGCCATCAATACCGGTAACAGCACGGGTGCGGCTGCTTTTCCCCTGAGCGGTTCGACCCGACAATCCACCTTTCATCAGGTTCTCCTGCACGCGCTGGTATACGGTCCACAGGTCATCGCTGTAGTCCTCCCGGCGACGTGGGGTCAGCAACTGCGATACCGTGACCGGCTGGTGCTCCTCACCAAATCGATACTTCAGTGCGGCATTTGCCAGCGCGTGACGGGCCGGGGCTGGTAACGCCAGCGACTGCATTGCATCGCGTTTCTCATCCACCCGGTCAAAGACCCCGAGCACTTCGTAAGCCCCTTCAATCACCTTCTCGACGACATTACCTTTATGCGGTACCCGCACTTCTCCGAATGACTGACCGCAGACCAGGCCGTTGGTACAGACGCCACGAAACAGTCCCGGAAGCATCTGATAGCTCGAGGAGCCGTCATGACTGTTGAGCAAAATGATTTCCGGTACCTGATGCCCGGTCAGTTGACTGGCACGACGCAGGCGAAGCATGTGTTTGGTGTGCTCCCGCTTGCTCTGGTCGCGGACCTTCGTCTGGCAGGCAAAGAACGGCTCAAAGCCTTCACGCTGCAGGCTTTCGAGAATGGTGATGGTCGGGATGTAGGTATAACGGTCTGAACGAGATTCATGCTTGTCACTCCCGAACACGCTGGGTACATGACTCATCAGCTCTTCATGGGTCAGAGGCCGGTCACGGCGTATCTGGTTTATACGACCAAAGCGGCTGGCTAATCGCATGGCTAACTCCTTATCTGATAATGAATTAAAAACAAAAAGGCCATGTTCCCGAAGGAGCATGGCCTGTTGCTATCTGGTGTTGGTATGTTGTGGGGTGGAGAGGTCTGAAATGTAAGTAACTAATCGCTGTAGTGTGTGGTCCGGCATTCACTGAGGTCAGACAGCTCTTTTTGCGTATTCTTCAGCCCCGGACTGAAGGAGCCAACTTTATTATTGTTGACGTAAACATCGAAATTGGACGACTGACCCAGCGCGTCAATAAATGACACCCAGGCATTATCACCATTTCGCCAGCCGAGGGATGAAGGTAACGGATACTGGCTGCTATCCATGACTACCGTTATTTCTGTCCCGTCGTCATGAGAACTTACTGATGTTCCATCAGGCAGGGTGAGATTAACACCGTGTTGCAGAATATTCTGCGCATCCGGATTGCCAGTACAGTTCAGATTAAACACCACCTTATCCGGGCTGGTAATGATATATTCGGTCACGCCCATCCCAAAACCACTCGTCCACATATTGGGAATAGCCTGTGCTGTTGATACAGAAGCCAGCATAGCTAATGTAACTATTACGTAAGGCAGTCGCATAATGTTGTCCTCAAATCATGTAATAAAGCTTTTGTTGTTTAAAACAATAAAGTAATGAAAAAACAGTTGGATTATTTTATTTGTTTGTAGCGAAACGCTTCTTTCCCGGCATAAATCCCGACAAGATCGTCATAACGAGGGTCCTTTTTATTCGGGCGGAACGTTACTTTCATATCGGGACTGCACATATCCTTCATGGTGAGATTGAATTCTTTACCTGGCGTAATGGTATATCCTGTTGCCACATCGTCTTTACTGGGAGTGATCCACCCCCATATGCCACCCGGACAATCTCTGGAAGGTTTCGAGCGAACAACAATAAACCATCCCATTGAATCCACTTCCGTCGCTGTACACAGTTTTCTGACCTGTCGGTGGGCATCACACCAGAATATATTCCCGCTCTTATTATTCACTGCCGCAGGCAGGAACCCGCTATAAGGACGTGCTGCGTGAGCATTACCTGCGATAAGTAAGGTGAACAACATGACTGGCAGTAAAGACAATAATTTCAATTTTTTCATTGCATTAACCTTACATTTAATTATGGAGACCATCTCTAATCAGTTTGTCCGGATTGCCCCCGACTTTCTGATGGAGAAAATGAATTCAGCGACTGTTGAATAAAACGGAAATGAGGTAAGGCTGAGATAAAATGTTTGTCCTCCGACAGCTGATGGAGGAGCTCACTGCGAATAAATGTTTCCCGGGATGGCCTTACCAGATGAATCTCATCCAGCCGGAAGACACGTAATTGTCTGTTATGTTCAGCGACCAGATACCAGTAACCATCCAGGGCGATTAGCCTGTAAGGTGCAACGGCCTCATGACGCTCCCCTTCAGTCAGAATGGTGATGCGCTGACATCCCGAAATAGCTCTGACCAGCCTGTAGAAGCAGAGCTTTCCTGCCGGGGGATGAGGTCTGTCCTGATGCCATACCAGACAAGGTCGCTCATCACAGTCCAGCAGGCTGCTGACCAGTCGCCGGTCAAAGCCCGGGAAAACCCCGGCCAACCCCGTGCGGTGAGCAAAGGTCAGAATATCTATTTCCTGCCGCGTACTGTGAATATCTGAGCGCAGACTGCACTGCCCCTGGTAATAATCCAGGTCGAGATACATCAGACGTTCCCGAAAGTCACGACGTAACGTGCGCTCTGACACCCCGAATTCAGTTGCCAGTTTGCGAATAAACAGAGTTTCACCGGACACCAGGCGGCTAATAATCAACGACAACCTGACAGCAAGCCGGTCATGTCGCCGCTCCTGAAGCGTCATGAAAGATTTCTCCTGAGAAGTTAACTCTCTGAATTAATACTGATTACTTTAAAGGAAGGAGTGGACAGGGTATGGACAACATCGGAACTATTTTTTATGAGCAATCCGGGCTTGTGGGCGCTCGTCTGACAGATAATGATACTTCGCCTGATTTAATTGTTGGTAAAACTCAGTGGACAGGACATGTCCACAATCAACAAATCATTAACAACCAGTTCATCATTCGCATAGAAAATTGCGATGTCAGAAGAATATCCAGTCCCAGACGGCCCGAGCGACCGACACCACCGCATCACGCACGCTACGGATCACCGTTTTCAGCGATGCAGGCAGGAACGACGATGACTCAGCCGTATCAAAAACCCGGCCCACAGCGTCGCCGAAACTGTCACGGGCCTGCGACTTTACCGGCTCTGTGCAGTGTCTCCCGTGCAGTTGTGTCACCACCGGACTGGTGGCGCGGTCAGGCAGACAGCGCATCATGTTTGCCACCATCTCCTCAATGCCCCATCCAGTGCGGGCTGACACCACACAAACCGGATGATGCGGTTTAAACATAGCCATAATTGCAGCCTGCTTCGCTTTAAGATTTCCCAGTTGGTGCGGTGAAGGTTTGCTGGTAAGGGTATCCCATTCATGACAGGGTTCTATTTTGTCGGCCTGGTTAATCACAAACAGTACCTTTTGCCTGTAAGTTTGCATCACACCGTGCCAGAACTGCTCGTCCACGGTCAGTGCCCGATCATCGGCTTTAATGACCCAAAGCACCAGGTCCAGTTCCGGCAGCATACGACGGTACAGGGCCCGGTATTCATGATCCCGCTGCCCGTTTTCACCTACACCCGGTAAATCGACAATCATCAGACTGTGACTACCACTTCGTAGGCGAAAGCGCAGTACGTCGCGAGTGCAGGCATTCACGTCACTCACCGGAGACACTTCCCCCCGGAAAAGTTCGTTGCAGAGAGAGGATTTACCTGCACCACTTTTGCCCATGATGCCAATCACCGGCTCGTAATGGGTCAGGTTCTGGATACGTTCAAGAATAAGCTGGCGAAGCGTGTGCGGAAGCGACGCGAGCGGTTGTTCAAGGGCCTGAAGGCCATCAGGTTTATTCATACAGTAGTCTCAGCGTGAAGAATTAAAAACCCCGCGTTCCAGTCAGGAAGGCGGGGATTCACTGAGATAATATCTGTCTGAAATTATTTGGAATATTAGGTTAACACGTAAAGGAAATTGTGCAATCCAGAACTGAACGATGTCCGCTTAGTGCCATAAGCAGAAGTTGGAGTGCCAGAGGTTTTCTATAAATTGATGGTCGTTTTACAGGGATACTTACACTCACACCATCAAGAAAAGCAGCCCTAGCCAGAAGTGGTAAACGTCCAAATGGCAGCCGAAAGAAGTGTCTTTTACGCACTATTCCCGGTGTTCAGTAAAACCGCCTATGCGACAGAGCCTTCATCCCAGACGCTTTCATTAAAACCACACTTTAAGAATGTTCTTAATTGGCATATCTTCATTCATATCTTGTAACAAGTGAGGGAAACACCGATGGAAGTGAACATCAAAGACATTGTGGGCAACTGGAATCGTGGTGTGGTACTGGACAAGCACAGCAAGTACAGCGTGGTGATAGGGCAAAACGAGTGGGGCCATAACATTTACGACACTACGCGTACTGAAGTGGGCGAAGCTCTCTTTCAGCTTAAGTACAGGTCTGACTGGAGTCAGGTTCATCCGCTGGCTCAATGCCTTTATGATGAAGCATATCCACTGTTTGAAAAGGTTGGGTTCATCCTTCCTATGGCTGCTTCTAATGTCCGTGCACGACAACCTGTTACAGAGATTGCTCAGGCACTGGCAAACTTAGCCGGTGTTCCCTGTTCTGACAATCTCCTGTTGAAAGCTCCTGGTGGTGTTTCACTTAAGAATCTGCATACCAAAGAGGAAAAAGTTGAAGCCATTGGGAACAGCTTTTCCGTAAACCCTATTATCACCAATCAAGGACAATGGAACGTTTTAGTGATTGATGACCTATACCATACGGGAGCATCAATGGAGGCTGCTTGTGCGGCGCTACGCGGCTATAATAAAATCAGTAATATTTACGTTGCGGCTCTTACTTGGAGATAACCATGACGACGATTTTCGTTGCTGGCTCTATAACCATTAAAGAACTTGATCCGCTCATCATTGAGCGGTTGAAGAAGATTGTAGACAAAAAGTATCGTGTGGTTGTTGGTGACGCTAACGGCGTAGATTCATCAGTTCAGCGAGCGCTTGTTGCGTTGAATTGTGAAACCACTACAGTTTTCAGCAGTTCGCCAAAGCCGCGAAACAACTTAGGTGCGTGGCCCGTAAATGTTGTCAAAACAGATTACAAGCGCGGAACACGTGAGTTTTACACTGCTAAAGATATCCAGATGGCCGAGAACGCAGACTGTGGCCTGATGGTGTGGGACTGCAAGAGTCCAGGTACGCTTAATAACGTAGTAGAGTTGCTTCTGCGAAATAAGTATTCAGTGGTGTTCGTCAACAAAATGCGTGGCTTTATTAAAGTTAAAACGCCTGACGATATTGATACGCTGATAAAAATGATGAAAACTACCGATCTGGAAAAGGCAGAAGACAAAATCAGTTTAAGCGGCAAGCTGGCGCGTTTGAAAAACAATCAGATGTCTTTTCTGTAATCATTCACTTCAATTCAGACAAAACCGCCGTCTGGCGGTTTTTTTTACGCCCTTTTCCTGGTGTGCGATAAAGTACACGATAGTGACCTGCTCCCTGGTGATTCACACAGAATGGTGCCAGCAATGTCCGCAGATCGCTCAGGCTGTGTGAAAACACCTGAGCACTTTTTGGTCTAAGCGATGGTTTCATATGATCAACCATTCTTTATAAACCCATGCCGCGGACTTACTTTTCCATTAAAATTATAAACATACAAGTGAACACTGCGGGTACCGACATGACCAATCACATTCAAGGACATGGCAGGCACCAGATGACATTGCTCCCAGATGCACTGGATGATTTTGTCACTGAAGATAACCCAGTCAGAGTAGTTGATATATTTGTAGATGGGTTACAGCTTGATTCTCTTGGTTTCAGAAGAGTTAACGCAAAGCGAACCGGACGGCCCGGATATCACCCTGCCACCCTACTGAAGCTGTACATTTACGGATATCTCAACCGAATTCAGTCCTCCCGAAGACTGGAAAAAGAGGCCCATCGGAACGTTGAACTGATGTGGTTACTTGAACGATTAACGCCTGACTTTAAAACCATTGCAGACTTTAGGAAAGATAACGGTGAAGGTATCAGGAATGCTTGTCGGGCCTTTATTGGCCTGTGCCGGCAAATGCAAATGTTCACTGATGTTGTTGTTGCTATTGACGGCAGCAAATTCAAAGCAGTAAACAGCAAACCGAACAACTTTACATCCTAGAAAGCCAAAGACCATATTGAGCGCGTTGAGCAAAGTATTACTTATTATTTAAACAAGCTGGATGAAGCCGACAAGAATACCGGGCCCAATGCAAGCACAAAGTTAACAGCCACTAAACTGGCCTGGCTACAAAAGCGTTTACGTGAACTTCAGGCAATCCAACACGCAGTCGCACAACAGCCAGATAAACAACTCTCTTTAACCGACCCTGACTCTCGGTTGATGAAAACAAATAATATGAACCGGCAAGTTTGCTACAACGTTCAGACAGCCGTGGATACGAAGAACCATTTGATTGTTGCGCATGAAGTCACCAATACAACAGATCGGGGGCAACTTGGTTCAGTGGCAACACTGGCTCAGAAAGCTGTTGGCCGGAAGGACATAACAGTACTTGCCGATAAAGGGTATTACAGTCGCAGCGATATTAAAACAGTTCTGGATAGCGGAGCCGTGGCTTTGGTGCCAAAGGGAGATACCTCTGGTGCTGAACGTAAAGGGCTCTATAATCGCTCAATGTTCAGATATAACAGGGAAAAAGATGTTTATGTATGCCCAATGGGCAACGAGCTTCAGAATCGATTTACCTCAATAGAGGACGGTCTGGAGCAACAATTATACTTTAACAATATTGCCTGTCGCGATTGCAGCCAGCGCTCCAGGTGTACCACATCAAAACGCGATCCAAGGCGTATACGGCGCTGGGTTCATGAAGCTGAAATGGAAGAAATGCATGCCAGACTTGAGGCATTTCCTCAAGCAGTAGTCATGCGAAAGCAAACGGTAGAACATCCGTTTGGGACAATAAAAATGTGGATGGGTGCAACGCACTTCTTGATGCGGAAATTTAAAAACGTCAGTACAGAAATTAGTCTGCATATATTGGCTTATAACCTGAAAAGGATGCTATCAATATGGGGTACTGAAGGATTGATAATTCAGCTGCAGGAACAATACGGCTAACGGTTCCAGCCATTTTATCCTCCAGTAACAACAAATATCAGGTTCTTCCCCGCAATAAAAAATTCTGAGTCACCCGAATAAAATCACAGATTACCTCGTCAACTTAAACGACATTATTAAAGCACAGATGAGAAATATTGTTTGGCTATTTGAAGCTATGAGTTTTCACATAGCCTGCGCTCACAGCGGACCTTCAGATCAGTCAGTTTGTACGCTTCGAGCCAGAAGTAAAAGTTCTAACTTCCATGCCTCGGCTACGGTGCTCTGTACGTAACGGGCAAGAGAGAGACAGCTATAGAACCTTGGTCGATTAAGATTCATAACAATACTGAGAAATCAGACGAAGAAACCGCTGGGATCACAACGCTATTTAGCAGATCGCCGATAAGATTTCGCCGCTTGCCAGGCATGTTTCATCTTCTCAATAAACTCCAGCTTCTCTTCAGGTTGGACGTTCCACACATCTATAGCCGCAATAATCATGTCATAACGCATAGAGGTATTATAAGGGCGAAGATAGCCTGCTATTCGTCCTTTTCCTTTGAGATAGTCCCAGAGATAGACTAACTGAATTTCGTCATCACGTGACATCCAGTCAAAATCTGTCAGAAAAAAATCATATTGCTCAAGCCAGCGCTCATGCAGTTTTTTGAAATAAGAGATCTTATCTCCAAGTGAGCATGGCGCTTCATCAATGTACCTCATCACACCATTGATGAGTTCACGCTCAGTTACCGGAGTGGGGTTATACAGAGAGGTACTAGCTCCCGCGTTCAGATAAAATCGGGAGAAAACGCGTTTCGGTTTCTTTAAAGCAGTGGCCTGTGGATTTGTTATCAGGTCCCAATCTATATCGTCCAGGTCAGTATTCAAATTAGAGAAATCAAGATTTGTGAAGATATTATCGTCCATTAAAAGAGAATTAAAACTACCAGAACAACCGACGTCATTCCCCAACCCACCAAGCGTCAGCCCTGCAGATAATACTGGGTATTCAAAAATATAATGGTGAGCAAACCACAATGCTCTTGGTGTACCTTTGAAACAATCAAAATAATCTTTATCAATCAGTAGCAGCTCAGCCCATTCTTTAAGAGTTTTCCGACCAACTTTGATCCTGTCCTGATCGCCTAGGAAATGCCGTTCAAGGATCTCAGAGATTAAACGTCGAAACTGATCCGGCGAATCATAAGTACTCCACTGTAAGGAGTAATCAGTGTTGGAAAGCGCACCAAGCATTTTTAGATACATTATCTCGTAGCGGATCATATCGTAATGCAACATCGTCTCTTCCCTCTAATTCTGGCTCCTGGACACAGATTAGCATGAGCATCTTTTAGGTAGAGGGAGGCGGGTCACAGGCTGAGGAATGGCTGATTTTTTACTGATATCCCCCTGATTCTATTGTGATAATACTCTGACACCTTACTGCATTATTCCTGTGATTTTTACCCTAGGATCGTCCTCTGTTCACCTCATTAGCATCGTTCAACAGCAAATATGAACATTTGGGTTTTTAGTATAATTAAGGGGCACTCCCTGTTTCTATACCACTCTGATTACAGCGTCTTCCCCCAACAAGCAACCCTGTCTGTATTCCCCTGGATACACGGCTCCCTGTATCTGCAGTATCCCCGCTTCTCTTAAAAATTACATCTCATCCCAATCCTTTGTACTCCACCTGACAAAGGATAAATCAATGCACACACCTTACCCTTTTAACCCCAGATACACGATGAACTGGTTTCTACTGTCTCTACTCAATGACCACCTGAATCAGCTACTGAACCGATACTCCCGAATACAGGCACTCAGACTCGACCTGTTCTATCAGAAAAGTACAGAACGCTATAAACGTCATTCATGGAACGAAACAGAGCGAGAGGTGCGTATGCTGGTTGAACGCACCCTGCAGCACACAAATCTGGCAGGGTATTTCTGGGTACTCGAGAATTCTGTAGACCACGGCTGCCATGCCCATATCGTGTTCTATCTCGACAGGCACCTTAACCAGGCTACCTACCCAATAGCTGAGAGAGTCGGAACAATATGGCGGGAAATAACGCAACGAGAAGGCTATTACAACCGCTGCGAGTACAAAACCACTTATGAAGTCAGTATTGATAGGCCGGTGAACTACGGTGATACCGAAGCCATTGGTAACCTCCGCTACATAATCAGCTACCTTGCCAAAGAAGAGCAAAAGCACGGTCATTATCATTACGGAGCCAGCGAGGTACCGCCGCCCAGCGGACTGGGGCGGCCTCGCACGGTGTAACTCACGTTCTGCACTTTTTTACGTATTAATCCATTGATGTGGAAGGGCTGGTGGTAACGAGCGATCAACCACCAGCTCAGGATAATCCCACACTGGAAGACAGCATCATGACTGAACAAATTTCTTTGCTTGATGACCAACTGGTGGATATGCGGTTCATCACGAAGCTAACGGGGCTAACAGATAAGTGGTTCTACAAGCTGATAAAAGATGGCCTGTTCCCGAAGCCAATCAAACTGGGTCGCAGCTCCCGCTGGAAGAAAAGCGAAGTTGAATTATGGTTACAGCAACGCATTGCCGATTCACGCGGCCATTGATACAAACCATTCGTTATAAGCTACACCTTTCCCGATATCCCAATCCTTAAAGCACCATTAGACTCGGCATAATTCAAACGATATGCTCTATCACCCCATTCACTAAAGTTCTCAATTCAGAAGCTGAAAAACAGAAGCTGAAAAACAGAAGCCCACCCTATCCCTGGCCTATCCGTTATTATGTTGAACGGCTGCCATACTGACGTTGATTTCCTGGGTGAGCTTCTTATTTTTAACAACGTGTCAGAACAATCCTGCGCCGGGCATACAACGTTTCCGCAGACAGCTGGAATTCATATTCCGCTGCCTTTAGCTTTCTCGATTTAAGCATCTTCATCGTAACGCCCCAAATCTGACCTGCTTCCACCTTTCTCTGAATTTCACCAGCGCTCAGCATGAGCTGTTGCTTCAAAATCGACAGCAGGCTGACCTGAAATGAACGGGAAGTCCTGACACGAACGCGGACCCGCTGGTGGGCGGTGATGCTTAACGGCCAGCGCTCATGAACGTTAAAGCCAAGCCGACCCGATAGCTCTGCGTTGTTTCGCTTCAGCATCGCGATATCATTTGCAAAGTGTTGTACCGTGGCGGCATCGTTTGTCATTAGCCGATGAAAAAGCTGGCGGTCAATTTTGCTGACGTGCAGGCGCGAAAACAGGGAGATATTCCAGGTGTAATCACAGTGTGTGCATTTATAGATACTCCATACATCCAGCAGCTTCTTTTGAGAATTAACCCGAAATGCACCTGACGGCGTGAAGTCCCGTTTAATCTTGCAAGAAGGGCATCGTTTCGCAATGCGCTGATACCCCACGGGCGTGACGGTCCATGTTACTTTCATAACGTACCTTTTTTAACCCATACAAAACCTAATCCGTACGAAACGGACTATGAATGTTTATGTATGAAAAATATTTAAGAGATATTTTTCAGCGGGTTAAAAAAAAGATTTCCAACGCTATAATCCTGTAGGTGACCAAAAGATATACCGAGACTAGCAAAGCGGTAATTATCGGGTAAATGAGTTCAATCAATATTGATGATGATTACATCAGGATCTATTGATCTGACACGCTAAACGCCGCGCAGTTATTCTGTATATTTAGTAAACAATCAAACGACAGAAGGAGCGCATTATGACCCCGTACGAACGGTTTTGTCAGGCCTGCGGAATGCCGATGTCCGCACCCGATGCACACAGTGCCAGCAATCAATATTGCGCGTACTGCAGCGACAGCAACGGCAATCTTAAACCCTGGGAAGAGGCGGTATCAGGCCTGGCCAGCTTCCTTGATTCCTGGCAAAAAGTCGGCCCGGAAGAAGCACAGAAGCGTGCAAAACGTTATCTGACGGCAATGCCAGCCTGGGCTCATAAAGCGGACGAGTGAACCTCAGTTAAGTTACACAAACCGAATTGACTCTCATCCCGTATGAGGTGGCAACAGATGACCACGCCGATGTCTGCCGTAGAGAGTCACAATATTAATCAGCACCAACACTTTAAGTTGTTGATTTTATAATGCTTATGATGAATAAGGCTCCACAATTTCTCTGTAAGAGCACTGAACGTCCAGATCTAGAAACATCTTTCCTTGATGGTAGCTCCAGAAATTCAGTGATATTACTGTCATCCGCTATTGGTATTGGGACATACAATCCTGGATGGCGCTGTTCGCTTCACGCCGGAGCTATAACGGGTAAAACGTCAGAACGTCATATTGGCTTTATCATTTCAGGGGAGATGATGGTTCGTGACAGCTCCGGAAATGAAAGTCTTGTTCATGCCGGTGAAGCATTTGAAGTTGCTGAAAATCACGATGCCTGGGTTGTGGGTGATGAACCGTGCGTTGCATTAGATTTCACGCAGTTACCACACTGATTTGTCATCATATTGAAAATATCCGGTTATTCATCCGTCTTCCCTGAGCCAGAGCTGTTTAAAAACCGGCTTTCCTTTTAACATCTCTATACCCCCGGCCAAATCATGAAATTAATATGTGAGATTTAAATATAACCAGATGAATATAATGACAACGCAGAAATTTGAAGAACAAAAGTTCTCAGAAAGTCACTTTACTGGTGAGAAAGTTTCAGGCGTGAAGTTTTACGCATGTGATTTTTCGGAAACAGATCTGACAGAAACGCAATTCATTAATTGCCATTTCTGGCATCCGGATAAACAGGTTGGGGGTGACTTCAGCGGAGCAAAGCTGAAGGAGGCCAGCTTTATAAACTGTGATCTGACGATGAGCACATTTAAGAATGCAGACCTGTTTGGTATTGAAATCAGGGACAGCCGCGCAATGGGGTGCAATTTCCGTCAGGCACGATTTATGAAAAAAATCAGTCCCCGACTCTGGATATGTAGTGCCTTCATAACCAAAAGTAACCTAAGTTATGCTGATTTTTCAGGCGCGACACTGGAAGAGTGTGAGCTGTGGGAAAACTGCTGGAACGGGACCATTGTCACCGGTGCCAATTTTAGTGGCTCAGATCTGTCTGGTGGTGATTTCACCAACTTCAACTGGCGCTCTGCTGATGTGACGAACTGCGATCTAAGGGGAGCTGTTACAGGGGAACTAGATATCCGACGCACCAATCTTGAGGGAGTCAAAATTGATGACGAGCAGGCTATATCATTGATGGCTTATGTCGGTATCACAGTAACTGAGTAGTATGGGTTGTCAGCATGAGAACGATCACGCTGCATGCGCCTCCATACAGGAACCCGATGAGCCATTTCTGAACCACTCTTGAAACTGACGATTTGCTCATAACTGACGGCATATCTGTTGCAGTGCAAATGAGTTAATGTGTTTTAAACAATGACCTCCTTTCAGATAGCATTATTGCTCGTATTTTATATGGTAATAATGAAATTTTTTACGAATATTTATTACCCCCTTCCATGTAATATTAAGAATAATAAGGACTATATATTTCCCTGCCTTTAATTGAACTTTAACCCTTCACTTTCAAATTATTAAGCGCGCCTTATACTTAATTCCTGACCGGGTAGAGCGAGAGAATCTATTTATAAAAATGTGATATTCGCCATTGACTAAAAATATATTATTAAGTATTTTTTAGCCACTGGAGTAGATGTTTATACCCGTAATCACTACTCTCTGAGCTGAGCAAGAAAAAATATAATCCAGTGGCTCATGGGTTAAGTTTTAAAGCGTCATGTAGCAAAGGCTCCATACAGCAAAAAAATACAGTCTGGCAAGAAGTATGGAGTAACGCATGGTCAATACCTCTGCGTAATCAGTAACCTTCCGCACAGAGAAGAATAAGGTCAACACCGGAACAGACTGGTTAAAGATCCAGTTTTGAAAAGCAATCCAAGATAATAAGAAGAAAAATATTTATATTGCAGGCAGTGAATACTTATAATGAATGACTCTTCCTACCTCCCTGTTTAATGCCTCGTGTTCCGTGCAGCGAGGCACTTTTTATATTCTGGCACTCGCCAAAAAGGAGGCATATATGACAGCACCACTGAGGTTTATAGCCACTGACCGGCATATCAGCGAAAATCCTGATCCTGTCTCTTTCACTCGAGGGACTTATCTGACAATTCGAGAGAAATATGTGGGGGAGGAAGGGTGGGATAACTGGTTCTACTGCATCGTTCCCGGTGGTACCGGTGGCTGGGTGCCTGCACAGGTTTTCTTTAGATTCGAGGGGACTTTTCGGGGTATCGCAATGGAGGATTACACCGCCCGGGAGCTGGAGGTGAAGAAAGGTGATGAGGTTGACGGGTTGAGATCAATGAATGGCTGGATGTGGTGTGAACGACTTTCTGATGGGCAGACCGGCTGGGTCCCTCTGTCACTGCTGCATAAGCATGAAGGAAAAATCTGAATACCTTTACTGAAAACAGGACTTTTAATAAGGCAGACCCTTTATCAGCAGTTCGTGCTGAAATACAGGCGACTGAACTAGTGTGGCTCGCGCCGGTAACGGACCCTCAGCTCAGGAAGATCTGGGGGAGTGGTTTAATGCCCAGGTCATGCGTCATGGCGAAACAGCGTCACTGCTGGAAATCGCCCTCTTCGCCGCAGATAGCGTCTGGATGGGCCAGATGTACGGCGTTGTTCCCGGCCATTTTGAATGGCTCAGAAATTATCTCATTAACATGACGACTCCAGAAAAATGATATCAGGAAAAAATCCCTGGCTTGTGCTTGCTTTGGTATCCGTCGCTCTGTTTCTTGTGGTGGTGGATATGACGGTACTGAACGTAGCCCTCCCCGTACTGGCCCGCGAGCTGAACGCCACCAATGCAGAGAAGCTCTGGATGGTAAATACCTACTCTCTGGTGCTGGCCGGTCTGTTACCAGGCTGCGGCACCCTGTCCGACCGGATCGGTCACCGAAGAGAAGTACGCCACGCTTGGCCGCGTGCTGCGCATAAAACCGGAGACCCGCATTCTGGACCTCGGCAGCGGTTCGGGCGAGATGCTTTGTACCTGGGCCCGGGATCACGCCATTACCGGCGTCGGTATCGACATGAGCCAGCTGTTCAGCGAGCAGGCCAAACACCGCGCGGAAGAACTCGGCGTCAGTAGCCGAGTTGAGTTCATTCATAACGACGCCGCCGGATATGTGGCAGAAGAGAAATGCGATGTGGCCGCCTGCGTTGGCGCGACATGGATTGCCGGTGGGTTTGCCGGGACCGTAGAACTGCTGGCGCAAAGCCTGAAACCGGGCGGGATCATGCTCATCGGTGAACCCTACTGGCGTCAGCTACCCGCGACGGAAGATATTGCCCAGGCCTGTGGCGTCAGCTCGACAAGCGATTTCCTTACGCTCCCCGGGCTTATCAGCGCGTTCGACGACCTTGGCTATGACGTGGTGGAAATGGTGCTGGCAGACCAGGAAGGCTGGGACCGGTATGAGGCCGCGAAATGGCTGACCATGCGCCGCTGGCTGGAGGCCAACCCTGACGACGACTTCGCGGCGGAAGTCAGGGCCGAGCTAAACATCTCGCCGAAACGCCACGTAACGTACGCGCGGGAATACTTTGGCTGGGGCGTGTTTGCGCTCACCGCCAGGTAACAACAGGTTCCTGGTATTTCTGACTGGAGATACCGGGGGCTTCGCCTTTGCTTTGATCCGATGCATCACCTGCACAATACATATTCTGTATATTTATTAATCATAATGTCACCTAAGGAGCATCATATGTCACAACATGACCAGTTCTGCCAGGCCTGCGGAATGCCGATGTCCGCACCCGATGCACACAGTGCCAGCGATCATTATTGTGCATACTGCAGCGACGGAGACGGCAATCTGAAATTCTGGGAAGAAGCGGTATCAGTCTTAGCCAGCTTCCTTGATTCTTGGCGAAGAGTCGGCATAGAGCGATAACGGAACCAACTGCGGCTGATCCGCAGTACGAAGCAGGCCTGCCTTTCACTGGCATCGTAGCGAGCCTGTAAATCCCTGACCCATTGGCGTAGGCGTGCCAGTATCAGTTCTTTTTTTCAGCACATCCTACAGCATCGCTTTATCGAGGCTCAAATCAGCAAACGCTTCTTCAGCCGCAGGTATTCCTCTTCTAACAGCCTCATGTCCATTAGCTCTTTGGTCGAAATCCCACCGTATTGCTTCCGCTGCCTGTAAAACAAGGTGTCGACCCCATGCTTGCGACAGGCTTCCAGTACAGGTGTTTCCAGTTCCGCCTGCTTCAGAGCAAAAAATCTGCTCCTCGTTGAATCGTGACTTCTTCATCTGAACCGCCTCAATGGGGAGCGTTCATCATTCCGGAATTATATCGCTGAATGGAGCAAAATTTTTGGACAGGGTAACAACAATTATTTGCTCTTCATCATATTTCTCAGTAATAACAGAAGGTTGTACAATGATAGCGCCTAGAACGCATATAACAAAAAGATGGACTTTTCAATAGCATAGATACATCATTTGAAGGATTCTGAATACAAGGCGGCTCTTAGAAGGTATGATGGCGTCGCGAATTGAAAAGTACAATTTAGGCTTTATAACCTCATGCTCCTCGGTAACGGAGATGGGCGGTAGCATGCAAGCTCAGCATTACTCTACGCTCGTATCATCCATGCTATTAGTGAATTTAGCGTACTAACATTAGCAAAAATCAGTGTAAAATTCTCATCAAACACACTTGATAGCTTTAGCTGATTTCAAACAAATTTGAAACAGGGAATGAAATTAAATGGGAATAATTGAGTCGGTGCTTCTCTTTGCATTTGGCAAGAGCGAATCGATTGAAGGGGAATTTGCTATTCTAATCTTTTCATTAGCGGCATCCCTATATGGCCTATTGATTGTCCTCCTAGACTTTCTAACATCAAAAACAACAAAAAAAGCAAGTTTTCTCAAACTATCATATAGTGGTTTTGGTGCTATCTTAGTAATTTTGATGTGGGGCGCTGGTGCTGGAATTGGTGCTCTTATTGGTGCAGGCATTGGTATATTTGAGATAAAAAAAATATCATGTATTTTCGTTGGTGCAATTTGGCCAACAGTGATCCCGAGACTACTATCATCATCTAACAATGAACTTTCTAAAGAAAAAATAGACATACCGGAGGACAACTAAATGAAACTAGGGTTTCTTCTAGGGAGAAGAGAGTTCAGCTCCGAATCAGAGATAATCAACTCCATAAAAGACTTTGAACGCTTTCAACCTGATGAGTTATTAAATAAAGTTAGCACACTCTTAATTTTCAAAAGCGAAATACAACAGTGTTGGCTAGTATTCACCTCTCAAAGAATGTATTTCGTAATTGATGATATTGATAAAGATATAATTAAAACACTTTGGGCCCGAGATAAAGAAAATCTCATAGTAGACGGAAAGATAGCTCTTCACTTAAAAGAAGAAAACCATTCCAGAGAAAGTGGGAAATTATATTTTGGGAAAATGAATAATGGTATTTTATTTACTAAATCTCTATTTCGAAACAAATCAATATCCGGAACAATATTATCCTTACTTGGAAAACATATTTTAACTTAAATCGGGTATTAACTCAACCAGATTGGTATATACAATGCCTCCTTTTGAATATGTCATATCATCGCGATATATAATTGATGAATAAATGAAAAACATAACCATAAATAAACATTCTAAATCGCATAAGAAAGCACTTGGTGCGTACTATACCCCCATTAATCTAAGCAAAGTAATTTGCGAATGGGCTCTGAGAAAACCAAGTGATTATGTACTAGAACCCAGTTTCGGAGGTTGTGGTTTTTTAGAAGCAAGTGTCGAAAGATTAAAAGGGTTAGGCAGCATCGATGCTGTTTCTCAGCTTTTCGGAGTAGATATTGATCCCACAGCTTTTAATTTTCTTTCTGAAAAAATAGGGAAATATACAAACATTAACAAGCATTTTCTTTATAAAGATTTTCTACAAGTCTCAACTGCAGATTTTAAACCAATTGAGTTTGATGTCGTGCTAGGGAATCCTCCTTATGTTTCATTGCATAATATGTCCAAGGTTCAAAAAGAGAGTTGTTTCGAATTACTGAAAAAATCAGAATTTGCCAGAAGTACAATAGGAAGGAATGCCAGTCTTTGGGCTTTCTTTATTTTACATAGTCTATCATTTATTAAAGATGGTGGAAGATGTGCTTGGGTACTCCCGAGTAGTCTCTTACACGCTGACTATGCAAAATCGGTATTAAAAGTATTCAGCAATCATTTCTCTACACTTAAAGTCGTAAAATTAAATGAGAGATTCTTTCAGAAAGAAGATGCAGATGAAGTATCAGTAATATTATTTGCAGATGGATTCACGAGAGAAAAAAAACAAGCAGCGAATATTGGATACTCTTCTGTACATGGGGCTGATGAATTAGAACTTTTATGTAAAGACATATCACTCAACTCTGTAATAAGTGATAACTATAAATCCACATTAATATCAACTAATACTCTACTTGAGTTTGAAAAAATCATCACATCAGAAGTATCAGTGTCACTTGGTTCCTTATGCAAAATAGTTATTGGTATGGTTACAGGTGATAATAATTCATTCATAATTGATCAAAATACGGTTAAAGCGAATAATCTTCAAAATGAAGACCTTAAACCTGTAGTTGGGAGATTCTCCTTATTAACTGGGTTAATCCATACTAAAGCTAGACATAAAAGAGCTCAAAAAGAAAATCACAAGGCATATCTTGTTAGCCCTTGTGATATAAGCTTAAAAAATACGTCTATTAGAAAATACCTCGCAAAGGTCCCTAAAATAAATAGAAAGAATAATAGAACTTTTGCGAAGAGACCCCTATGGTATTATCCAGATGATAGTCGTTATCCTGATGCTTTTTTAACTTATATGATTCATAAATCCCCACGAATGGTAATTAATATATCAAAAATAAATTGTACCAACTCCATTCATCGGGTCTTTTTTCATGATAGTATTACTTTGCATGAGCGTAAAGCCGTTGCTATATCAATGCTATCATCATTTTCACAACTTTCTGCGGAAATCGAAGGCAGGGCATATGGATCAGGCGTGCTAAAATTGGAACCAAGCGCAGCTAAAAAAATCAAGATTCTACTGACACCTGATCTTGTATCAAATTTCAACTCACATTCCGTTTTTTTGGATAAAATGATATCCACAGGGCTATTTGAAGAGGCCCAGAGGTTTATAGATCAATTAATCATCGAATCATTAAATATCCCCCCAAAGACTATGAAATTATTCTCATCTGCTGTTGAGACATTAAGAGAAGAGCGATATATGGGGTTAAATAAGACTAAAATTGAAAGGAATGAATCGTTATGATCATCGAAGAAGATCTTAGTTTTTCAGTCGACGGACGGCTTTTATCAGAATTAGGTGAAAAATTAGTCACAAAGAACTATCTTGCGCTGTCGGAACTAATAAAAAATAGTTATGATGCAGACTCTGCATTTGTTGAAATAACATTAGAAAATGTCAAAGACATATCTCACATAAGTAAAATCATTATTAGAGATGAAGGTGAAGGTATGTCTTGGGATGATTTTAAGAATAATTGGATGCGAATATCCACGTCAAATAAAGAAAGATATCCAATTACTGAAAAATACGCAAGAAATAAAACAGGTAGTAAAGGTATAGGACGATTTGCTTGCCAAAAACTATCTGATACAATTCATTTGGAAACAACTAAATTAATCTCCCCAACAACATTTGAAGTAACATCTATAACCATTAAATGGGGAGATTTCAAAACAGAAAGTGAATTAGTAAAAGTCTCTTTTAAAGCTTCTCATTATTTAGTTACTGACCAACAACTACAAACCGGAACTAAAATTACGTTATCAGATCTTAAAGAAAAGTGGAATCAATTTTCTTATAAAGGTCTTTTGAAAGAATTAGCATCACTATCTTTATCAACCCCAATAAAGAGAGAAGGTTTTATTGAAGATCCTGGGTTTGAAATAAGAGTCCTTTCTGATGAATTTGGATCTGGAGATAATTTACATCTCAATGATGAAATTCTCAATGGTTCATGGGGGAGACTTAATGCTAATGTAACCTCAGAAGGTGAAATAGAGCTTATTTTAGAAGCAAAAACCTTAGGAAAACGTACATATCAGCTGTCAAAAAGGTATCCTGATTTAGCTAATATAACATTTGACATTGCATACTTCCCTGACAGAACTAGTTATTTGAGACGCCCCGATATTATACCCTTAAAGGTAATTAGGCCCATTAGAGAAGTTCATGCTGGGATTAAAATTTATAGTGAAGGATTTCGTGTATATCCATACGGGCAAGCTGGCGATGATTGGCTAAGTCTTGATAAGGACGTGGGCAGACGTAAAGCTAAAATCGATAATGAAGAATTGAGTTATATAGCGGAAAGCTATGGCTTAGACCCTAAAAGAACAATGCTCGATTTATTTCCTAATAAAATGTTAATCGGCAGTGTACAAATCGATGCCAATAACAGTAGTACTAAATTTCTTACAAAATTGAACAGAGAAGGTTTTGTTGAAAACAAAGCCTTTGAAGATTTGAAAGAAGCTTTGAGAGCTGCTATTGAATGGATGACAATACAATTCTCTTCTTTTAAACTTCTATATGCCGATGAAGAAGCGGAAAGAATAAGAACTGACTTTGATAAAGTTCTTGCTGATATCCAACCTTTAGATAAAGAAATTAATAGAGAGATTCGGGTTTCAGAAGCATTTAAAATTATTCGCAATGCTGTCAATTATGAACGCAAGCCAAATACACCGTTACCATTACCTCAAGACCAAACTATAGCAAAAGCTACAGAACTCTTATCTACAGAATTTAGTGTCAATGAAAAGGAATTGAATCTATTACGTTCCATTGCATCTGCTGGTCCACTATTTTTTGTTTTTGCTCACGAGTTTCGAGGACTAGTATCAAAACTAGATACAAATGCTGGTAGTATTGAACAATGGATTGTAAATAATAAAAAGGCCAATATTGATATCGATTGGCTTGCAGAAATAGCATCTTCAATGCGTCAAACCAGGGAAGATTTTGTTTCTTTAGAAAAGTTGATTGGTATATTTTCATCAACACACAAAATTGAGCAAAAACAGATTAGAGTTTTCGATGCAATAAATTCTGTATGTGATGGGTTTTCGTTTATTACTAAGTCTTATGGCATACAAATAGTTAAAAAAATTGATAACCAATTTCTGAAAACAAGTTTAATGCCTGAAGCTTCCTTCTACTCCATTCTAGTCAACTTGTTATCCAATGCTATTAAAGCTGTATTGGCAAGTAAAAACAGTGGGAAAAGAATGATAGAAGTAATTGCTAAACGTGAAAATAATTTAATAATATCGATATCAGATAATGGTGTCGGCCTAGATGCTTCATTATGGGATGATGTTTTCCGACCTTTGGTAACTGACCCTACAGGTGAAATTTATCGACAATTAGAAAGCACAGCAAATATCGATGATTTAGCTGTATTAGGGAAAGGTACTGGATTAGGATTAAATATTGTTAAAAGCATGGTGTCCCAAAACAAAGGGAAAGTAAACTTTATAGAGCCCGGAGACAGTTGGGCTACAACTGTAAAAGTACAATTACCTTAAGGAATAATCATGACACAACAATTTAAAATTTTTTTCATTGATGATGAACTTAATTCTTCCGATGAAACACAAGCCAATGTGCGTGTTGATTTAGTAAATCAACTGAATAAGGATACAAGATTCAATATTATTCCTTACCATCCTGTCGATTTTATAAATCAAAGCACCGAAGCGGAAATAAAAACATCACCTGACCTTATAATAATTGATTACAAACTAAGTGGTGGAAGTAACACTCAAAGCGAAAGATACCATGGGACAGGGTATTCAATGACAAGCTATTGTAAGGAGCGATTTGCTGACGTTCCCTGCTACTTAGTAAGCCAACTTATTGATGATGATGTGTCTGTAAGTGAACATTATGATAAGAAATTATCTCATGGATTTTTAACGAAACAAATTGGACGAGATACTTTAGCAAGTGACTGCAATGCTTATAGGATTTTAAAAAATTATTTAACTCAGTATAAAAACGGGCAGTTAATTATTTCAGCGTTAAATGTTCCAGCGGAGGAAGAGAATAATTTAAAGATCGCCATTCCTTCTGAGTTTTGGAATGAATTAGCCCTCAATGAACCACAAAAAATCGCCGATAGAGAATCCATTCTGATAAAATTCACTAAATGGATTAACAGTACGCTTTTAATAAAACGAGGGCCATTGATTAATTCTTTAGAATTAGCCACCCTTTTAGGTGTTACACAAGACTATTTTGAAAATGGCCATATAAAAAATACTCCTTTAAAGGAATTGTTTATCGAAAAAAGGTATACTGGGATATTTCATGAAAGTTTTCCAGAAAAATGGTGGGCACAGCAATGCTATAACGTAGCCATTGACATACTTGAAGGTGACGGGGGTGCTGAACCCTGGAAATCTATTCCTACAAAAATGAATATTCCCCAAGAACATTGGTCAATTTGCCCGGTATGCAATAAACATTACCCTGAAACAGTTGCTACAGATAAAGATAGTGGTCAAGATTTTCCTTGTCATTGGGCATGTAGCACCGCCGGGGAATTTAGTGACGATATCGTCGGATTTGAACCACAACTATATCTTGATATAGAATAAGATGGTCCATAAGCATGAACGATAAAAATACTTTCTACATTCGATATCGTGACAACCTACGACAATGCCTAGAATATATATCGAATAATCCCAGGCTAGGTTCGGTAATAGATGCAAGAATAATTTCTCGAATTAGATCAAACACACAACAATTAGCATCCAGTTCAAAACTAAAGAAGTTTAACATTCCATTTGGGCCATTCGAAATCAATGCGATTGATTTAATCAATTGTAAACATATACCATGTGCACATATATCTATCGGTGGGGAGATAAAGTTCGACAATATTGGAAATTTTTACCAAGCACTTTCCTTATGTATTATTGCAGAACCCAATTGCGATGTGACTGCTGAAGATGGTTTTTCCTTATGCCGGATGGATAATGGCAAAAGTTATATTATTAGGCGTTTTCATTTTGATATTGATGCGGAACAGATCAATGGTGATCGTCCTGTATTTCATCTTCAGTACGGTGGAAATATTCAGGAGCAACAAAAATCTAAACATCAATATGAACTAATCAGTAGCATTGACTTACCAAGGATACCAACTCTTCCTTTAGATTTAATACAAACCTTAAATTTAATATTTAGTCAAATAAATACGGAAATAACATCTGCTTTTCAAAACCCTCGCTGGAGAAATATTGTTCTAGAGAATGATAAAATTTGGGATGATATATATTTTTCTTCAATGAAAAAACGAACTCGTAAACAAACGCTATACGAAAGACTTTGCTCCCATAACGTTTTCATATAAATCACAATGAAAGTAATTAAGTGCTAAAGCGTCACCTATTTTAAGTTACTGGTAACGCTTTGGCATTTTATGTTAGATATATTTTATTTTTTGGCATTACCTTTCCCAAAATCAAACGGCCCCACTCCTTTCTCTCGATTTGCATCCAGATAATCCGCCCACCACTGCAACATCAACCTGCGTTCTCCCAAATGTTCCGCCTTATGGATGTAAGCTGCCCGTACAGAACTACGCTCCTGGTGACTCATCTGCCGCTCCACCGCATCCCTCGACCACAATCCCGATTCAATCAAAGAACTACATGCCATTGTCCTGAAACCATGTCCACAAACTTCCGTTTTCGTGTCATAGCCCATCACTCGTAGAGCCTTGTTCACCGTGTTCTCACTCATGGGTTTACGCGGATCGTGATCTCCTACGAAGATCAGTTCACGGTTCCCATTAATGCTTTTGATCTTTTCCATAATAGCCAGAGCCTGCCGCGACAAAGGAACAAGATGGGGCGTCCGCATCTTTGAACCACGCTGTGAATGTTTAACACCGTCCAGCGCTTCACGCTCACCGGGGATAGTCCACATGGCCGTTTCAAAATCCACTTCTGACCAGCGGGCAAAACGCAGCTCACTTGAACGGATGAAGACCAATAAAGTGAGTTCAACCGCCAGCCGGGTTAACGGCCTGCCAGAATAGCGATCGATGCGGTGAAGTAATTCAGGTATGCGGTTAAGTTCCAGAGCAGCACGATGCTGTCTTTTCGCCGTGGCAACCGCACCGGCAATTTCTTGTGCAGGGTTGTAGTCGATTAAACCGCTCTGCACAGCAAAGCGCATAATCGCGGTAGTCCGCTGTTGCAAACGAGCCGCAACTTCGAGTCGTCCGGATGATTCCACCGCTTTGATGGGTACAAGCAGATCCCGTGTCTTCAATTCAGCAATGTTCCGCTTACCGATGGCAGTAAAGAGATTATCTTCGAGGCTTTTCAATACACGAGCACTGTGCGATGCCGACCACTTCTGATTGCTGGCGTGCCACTCTCTGGCTACAACTTCAAACGTTATCGCCTCTTGCTCCTGCTCTACCTTAATGGCTTTCTTGTTCTCACTTGGATCTACGCCATTAGCTAACAGCTTACGGGCTTCATCCTTGCGTGCCCTGGCATCCGCCAGCGAGACTTCGGGGTATTTCCCTAAAGCCAGCATCTTTTCTTTACCGCCAAAACGATAACGAAGCCGCCAGTATTTGGAACCGTTAGGATGAACCAGCAAAACCATGCCTTCACCGTCAGTTAGTTTGTAGGCTTTTGCTTCAGGCTTAGCCGAACGAACCTTCACATCACTCAGAGCCATGATGAGTATCCTTTCAAGGGTCCTGTGTGGGTACAAACATTATCGAACCGGGATATACCCGCAGTTGTACCCGCATCAGTAAGTTGATGTAGATTGAATCAGGTTGACTTAGGTTGAGTGAAAAAGCGAGGAAAGCCTTGCGGATACTGGATTTCAGGCACAAAAAAAGACGTCCGTTGACGTCTATTGATGTTCCGATGGTGCCGAAGGCCGGACTCGAACCGGCACGTATTTCTACGGTTGATTTTGAATCAACTGCGTCTACCGATTTCGCCACTTCGGCACTGAAGGGTATGCGGAAAACGAGTGGATTATACCTGTCGCACGCCACCTTGCAAGCGGCACCGCGCGTTCTGCGCGCTAAGTGTTGAAAAAATCAGCGTTCCCTGAACCTGGTCACACTCTTTGCCCTTCACCAAACCATTTTCCTGGCCCATTCCGCTAAGCACCGCCCTGCCGCTTGCTCTACACTGTCAGTTCAACACCATAGTGAGGGAAGTACGATGTCCATCATCAAAAGCTACGCCGCGAAAAATGCGGGCGATACTCTGGAACTCTGGGAGTACGATGCGGGGGAACTTCTGCCGGAAGATGTGGAAGTTCAGGTTGATTACTGCGGGGTCTGCCATTCCGATTTGTCGATGATCGATAACGAATGGGGTATGTCCCAGTATCCGCTGGTTGCGGGTCATGAGGTGATTGGTCATGTGGTGGCGCTGGGTAGCGCTGCGCAGAATAAAGGCCTGAAAGTGGGCCAGCGCGTGGGCATTGGCTGGACGGCGCGTAGCTGTGGGCATTGCGATGCCTGTATCAGCGGCAATCAGATCAACTGTACGGAAGGGTCGCTGCCGACCATTCTGAATCGCGGTGGCTTTGCCGATAAGCTGCGCGCAGACTGGCAGTGGGTGATCCCGCTACCGGAGAACATCGATATCGAAACCGCAGGCCCGCTGCTGTGCGGCGGTATCACCGTCTTTAAACCGTTGCTGATGCATCACGTGACGGCCACCAGCCGCGTTGGGGTTATCGGTATTGGCGGGCTTGGGCACATTGCTATCAAACTGCTGCGCGCGATGGGTGCGGAAGTGACTGCGTTCAGCTCCAATCCGTCGAAAGAGCAGGAAGTGCGGGCGATGGGTGCCGATAACGTGGTGAACAGCCGCGATCCGGAAGCGCTGAAAGCGCTGGCGGGCCAGTTCGACTTAATTATCAACACCGTGAGCGTTGACCTCGACTGGCAGCCATACTTCGAAGCGCTGGCCTCTGGCGGTAACTTCCATACGGTTGGTGCGGTGCTGAAACCGCTGCAGGTGCCCGCCTTTACGCTGATTGGCGGCGACCGCAGTATCTCCGGGTCGGCAACGGGTAACCCGGCCGAACTGCGTAAGTTGATGAAGTTTGCCGGGCGTAGCGGCGTGACGCCGACGACCGAACTGTTCCCCATGTCGAAAATTAACGATGCGTTGCAGCATCTGCGCGACGGGAAAGCCCGTTACCGTGTGGTGCTGAAGGCTGATTTTTGATGCCATTCCGGCGGCGTTCTGCCGCCGGTTCTCTCGTTTAGCCTTTTGCCAGTGCGGCAAACACGTCTGCCACCGCCACAGCGCCCGGGTCGGTCACACCTGCGAGGTTCTGGCTGTTGACGTACGACGCTCGCCCCGCGCCTGCTTTTTGCATGGACGCGGTTTTCTCGGCCCCGGCTTTTGCGGCATGAGCGGCGGCAGGCAGATCTTTGTCACGCAGGGCCTCCAGCGCCGGTTGCAGGGCGTCGATAAGCGTGCGGTCGCCGAGATCGGCTCCGCCGTACTGTTTCATCTGCGCCAGCCCTTTCAATAGCGCATCCGCCAGCGCGTCGCCACGCTGGAGGGATTGCCCGGCAGCGGTAAAGAAGATGGACATCAGCACGCCGCTGGAACCGCCCATCACCGTAGCAAGCCGATCGCCTACCAGTTGCAGCAGTTGCGCGCTGTTGTTAAGCGGCAGTTCGCCCTTGTCGAGCAGGTCAGCGATGTCACGCGCGCCCAGCGCAAAGGTGGAGCCGGTGTCGCCGTCGCCGACTTTAGCATCCAGCGCGTTCAGACGGTTCTCCAGTTGGATAAGCGTTTGAACTATCTGACTTACTCGTGCGGCAACCGTCGGGTTATCGGACGGCCGAATGTCCAGGTCATCGTACACTTTGCTGTGTTTGACGGTTTTTACCAGCGCGAAGGCGACCGGTTTTAGCCAGCCTACCGTTTCCACATCCGCCTGTAAGGCGCGTTCAAAATCCGGTGTCAGTTTTAATACCGAAAGCGAGAAGCCTTTCATATCCAGCGAACTCACCAGCGGCGCCGGGCCAATCAGCCAGGCAATCTGTTCCTGTAATACCGAGTGCGCCAGCTCTTTGGTGAGCAGCGCCATCTCCAGCGCCGAGACGCCGCCGAGGTTGTTGATAAGCACCGCCACCCGAGCATCGCCAACCTGCGCTTTGAGTGGCTTAACCAGCATGTCGATCAGCGCTTTACTGTTGTGGCTTTCGACCACCGATGCGCCCGGTTCACCGTGAATACCCAGTCCCAGTTCCACTTGCCCCGGTTTAATGCGCCCTTGCGCGTCGTCGCTGCCCGGTAGGTTGCAGCTCTCCATCGCCACGCCCAGGCTGAAGACGTTGTCGCTTGCCTGTTGCGCGATGTCACGTACTTCACTAAGCGATTTACCGTGCTCAGCGGCGTAGCCCGCAATTTTATGCACCAGCGCGGTGCCTGCGATGCCACGCGGCTGTTTGTTGTCCGGCAGCGCGATATCATCGGCGACAATCACCATCTCGACCTTCAGACCGTAGCGTTTGGCTTTCTCCGCCGCCAGGCCGAAGTTGAGGCGATCCCCGGTATAGTTTTTGACGATTAAGAGGCAACCCCGGTCACCCGTCACCGCCACAATGGCGTTAAGTACTGCATCGACGCTAGGCGAAGCGAACAAATCACCGCACACCGCCGCCGTCAGCATGCCTTTACCAACGAAACCGGCATGCGCGGGTTCATGCCCTGCCCCCCCGCCGGAAATCACCGCTACCCGGCTTTTATCCCAGTCGCTGCGCGCGACAATCCGAATCGCCGGGTCAATATCGAGCCGCATCAGGTTGCCGTGCGGTGCGGATAACACTAAACCTTCAATCGCATCGTTGACCAGCTGTTTGCGATCGTCATAAAAGAATCTGGACATAACCTTCCAAAAAAATGCAAACCGTATGCAAAGCATAGTTCGCGCTGGATAAAGCGCCGCAAAGCTCAGAATTTCCTGCCGCCTTTTGCTGGCAATTTGCCTATACTCGACGCAGATAAATGGAGGAAAAATTAAATGAGCGCACCTTTGCTAATTGCACGCACGCAGGATAAAGAGCTGAATCTGTTGCCGGGAATGGCGAATCGTCACGGGCTAATCACCGGTGCGACCGGTACCGGGAAGACCGTCACCCTGCAAAAGATGGCGGAGTCGTTCTCAGAGATTGGCGTGCCGGTGTTTATGGCGGATGTAAAAGGTGACCTGACGGGCGTTGCGCAGGCAGGCCAGGCATCAGAAAAGCTTCAGGAGCGCCTGAGCAAGATTGGCGTCACGGACTGGGAGCCGCACGCAAATCCGGTGGTGGTGTGGGATATCTTTGCCGAGAAAGGCCACCCGGTGCGCGCGACAGTGTCAGATCTCGGCCCGCTGCTGCTGGCGCGTCTGCTGAATCTTAACGAAGTGCAGACCGGCGTGCTGAACATTATCTTCCGCATCGCCGACGACCAGGGCTTACTGCTGCTGGACTTTAAAGATCTGCGCGCCATTACCCAATACATCGGTGATAACGCGAAGTCATTTCAGAATCAGTACGGCAATATCAGTAGCGCGTCGGTGGGGGCGATTCAGCGTGGGCTGCTGACGCTGGAGCAGCAAGGTGCCGAGCATTTCTTTGGCGAGCCGATGCTGGATATCAAAGACTGGATGCGCACCGACAACAACGGTAAAGGCATCATTAACATCCTCAGCGCCGAGAAGCTCTATCAGATGCCGAAACTCTACGCAGCCAGCCTGCTGTGGATGCTCTCCGAGCTTTATGAACAGCTACCGGAAGCAGGCGATCTTGAGAAACCGAAACTGGTGTTCTTCTTTGATGAAGCGCACCTGCTGTTCAACGATGCACCGCAGGTGCTGCTGGATAAAATCGAGCAGGTGATCCGCCTGATTCGTTCAAAAGGCGTGGGCGTCTATTTTGTGTCGCAAAACCCGTCGGATATTCCGGATGCGGTGCTCGGCCAGTTGGGCAACCGCGTGCAGCATGCGCTGCGTGCCTTTACGCCAAAAGATCAGAAAGCGGTGAAAACGGCGGCGCAAACCATGCGCGCGAATCCGGCGTTTGATACAGAAAAAGCGATTCAGGAATTGGGTACCGGCGAGGCGTTAATCTCGTTCCTGGATGCCAAAGGCAGCCCGTCGGTGGTCGAACGCGCGATGGTAATTGCGCCATGCTCACGTATGGGGCCGGTTACCGACGATGAGCGTAACGGGCTGATCAACAACTCGCCGTTGTACGGGAAGTATGAAGATGCGGTCGATCGCGAGTCTGCATTCGAAATGTTGCAAAAAGGCGTACAGGCGAGCACCGAGCAGGCCAATGCGCCTGCGGCGAAAGGCAAAGCCGTTGAAGTGGATGACGGTATTCTTGGCGGGCTGAAGGATATTCTGTTCGGCACTACCGGGCCGCGCGGCGGTAAAAAAGATGGCATCGTGCAGACGGCGGCGAAAAGCGCGGTGCGCCAGGTGACCAACCAGATTGTGCGTGGGATGCTGGGGAGTTTGCTCGGGGGAAGACGGCGGTAAGGGGTTGTGCGGTCTGTTCCCCTCACCCTGGCCCTCTCCCGCAGGGAGAGGGGACGGTTCAGAGCAACAGGTTAGCCGGAAACAACAAGGGAGCTTTCGCTCCCTTTTTCAAAACGTTATGCTTTTCGCATCATCAGCCAGAGGCTAATCACGAAGAAGCTGGCGCTGGGCAGCAGCGCGCCAATCACTGGCGGGATGCCGTAGACCAGCGTCAACGGGCCGAAGATTTGGTCAAGCACATAGAACACAAAACCAAAGCTGATACCGGTGACGACACGCACACCCATCGGCACGCTACGCAGCGGGCCGAAGATGAACGACAGCGCCATCAGCATCATGACCGCCACGGAGAGCGGCTGGAAAACTTTGCTCCACATATTAAGCTGATAACGGCCAGAATCCTGGCCACTCGACTTCAGGTACTTCACATAGTTGTGCAGGCCGCTGATGGAAAGCGCGTCCGGGTCTAACGCCACCACGCCAAGTTTGTCAGGCGTGAGGTTGGTTTTCCAGGTGCCGCTTACGGTTTGCGCGCCGGTAATTTGCTTGCTGTCCGTCAGATTAGATTCATCCACCTGCGACAAACGCCACACCTTGTTTTCCGGATCAAATTTCGCGGAGGCCGCGTAGCGAACGGACTGCAGACGTTTCTCCGGGTTGAAGGAGTAAATGCTTACCCCACCCAGTTCGTCGTTACCTTTCACCCGTTCGATATAAACAAAGTTATGGCCATCTTTCGCCCACATCCCCTGTTGGGTTGAGAGCAACGAACCGCCATACATCGCCTGCGCACGGTAGTTACGCGCCATCTGCTCGCCCTGCGGAGCAACCCATTCGCCCATCGCCATGGTCAGCAGTACCAGCGGAATCGCCGTTTTCATTACGGACAACGCCACCTGCATACGCGTAAAGCCGGAAGCCTGCATCACCACCAGTTCACTGCGCTGCGCCAGCATCCCCAGACCTAACAGCGCCCCCAGCAGGGCGGCCATCGGGAAGAAGATTTGGATATCTTTTGGCATGCTGAGCAGGGTATACACCCCGGCGCCCAGCGCATCGTAGTTCCCCTGCCCGGCTTTTTTAAGCTGGTCGACAAACTTAATGATGCCGGAGAGCGACACCAGCATGAACAGCGTCATCATGATGGTGGTAAAGATGGTTTTACCGATATAGCGGTCAAGAACACCAAATGGCTGCATCACACCGCTCCTTTAGCCGAGAAACGCGCACGGAAGCGACGCATCGGGATGGTATCCCACAGGTTCAACACGATCGCCAGCGCCAGATAGGAGAGGTTCACCACCCACATCCAGATTGCCGGGTCGAGCTTGCCTTTGCCGCCATTTGATTTGAGCGAGGTTTGCAGCAGGAAGAAAACCAGATACAGCAGCATCGCCGGCAGCATCGACAGCACACGGCCCTGACGCGGATTGACCACGCTCAGCGGAACCACCATTAGCGCCATAATAGCCACCGTCAGCACGAGCGTGATACGCCAGTGGAATTCAGCGCGCGCGCGGTCATTGTTGGTGTTCCACAGGGTGCGCATGTCCATTTGATCGGTGTCGTTCGGATCCAGCGTCACTGCCTGATGACCGACAATCGCCTGGTAATCTTTAAAATCGGTAATGCGGAAATCACGCAGCATCGCGGTACCTTCAAAGCGGGTACCTTCGTTTAAGGTCACCACCTGAGAACCATCTTTCAACTGCGAGAGATGGCCGGAATCGGCCACTACAACGGAAGGACGCGCGTTACCTTTCGGGCGCAGCTGCGCAAGAAAAACATCTTTAAAACTGCTACCATCGACGCTTTCAATAAACAGCACCGAGTTGCCGTCCGTCGCCTGCTGAAACTGACCCGCCGCCAGCGCCGCAAGGCCTGGGTTGGCTTTCGCTTCCGCCAGCACTTCATCCTGGTGGCGAGAGGACCACGGCCCTGCCCACATGACATTCACTGCCGCGATAATACTGGTGAACAGCGCCAGTACCATGGCGGCTTTAATCAGCACGGCTTTACTGAGGCCGCAGGCATGCATCACCGTAATTTCACTTTCGGTGTAGAGTTTACCCAGCGTCATCAATAAGCCAAGGAACAGGCTCAGGGGGAGGATCAATTGCGCCATTTCAGGCACGCCCAGCCCCAGCAATGAGAGCACCAGGTTTGTCGGGATCTCGCCGTCTACCGCCGCGCCGAGGATCCTCACCAGTTTCTGACAAAAGAAGATCAGAAGCAGGATGAAGAGGATCGCAAGCTGGCTTTTAAGCGTCTCCCGCACCAGATATCTTATGATTATCACTATAAATACGCCCGTAAAAACCCGTCTTATTGCAGGAAAATAGCTTGTTTCATGGCTTAAACGTCATTTATTCTCTTGAGTCGTCGAAAACATCGCTAAGATTAGATGACTCAGCGGTTTCACGTTTCAGGACTTGCTTCTGACGTGCCAACACCGTAATAACGTTAAGATTAACACGAAGTCACCGCAACAGCGGAAATGAGTTACGAAAGCTTGCAATTCTAACTGTAGCCACCGCCGTTGTCTTTAAGATTCAGGAGCGTAGTCCATGGAGTTCAGTGTAAAAAGCGGTAGCCCGGAAAAACAGCGGAGCGCCTGCATCGTGGTCGGCGTTTTTGAACCGCGCCGTCTTTCCCCGATTGCCGAACAGCTCGATAAAATCAGCGACGGCTATATCAGCGCCCTGCTGCGTCGCGGCGAACTGGAAGGTAAACCTGGCCAGACGCTGCTGCTGCACCACGTTCCAAACGTGCTGTCAGAGCGCATTCTGCTGATTGGCTGCGGTAAAGAACGCGAGCTTGATGAGCGTCAGTATAAGCAGGTCATTCAGAAAACCATCAACACCCTGAATGATACCGGGTCGATGGAAGCCGTTTGCTTCCTGACCGAGCTGCACGTTAAGGGCCGCAACAACTACTGGAAAGTGCGTCAGGCCGTAGAAACGGCAAAAGAGACGCTGTACAGCTTTGATCAGCTGAAAACGAATAAAACTGAGCCGCGTCGTCCGCTGCGTAAAATGGTCTTCAACGTGCCAACCCGCCGTGAACTGACCAGCGGTGAACGCGCGATTCAGCACGGCCTGGCCATTGCCGCCGGGATTAAAGCCGCGAAAGATCTTGGCAATATGCCGCCAAACATCTGTAACGCCGCGTACCTCGCATCGCAGGCGCGCCAGTTGGCAGACAGCTACAGCAAGAACGTGGTAACCCGCGTGATTGGCGAGCAGCAGATGAAAGAGCTGGGTATGCATTCGTATCTGGCAGTCGGCCACGGTTCGCAGAACGAATCGCTGATGTCGGTGATTGAGTATAAAGGTAACACCTCCGAAGATGCCCGCCCAATCGTGCTGGTCGGTAAAGGCCTGACCTTCGATTCCGGCGGTATCTCCATCAAGCCTGCCGAAGGCATGGACGAGATGAAGTACGACATGTGCGGCGCGGCGGCAGTCTATGGCGTAATGCGGATGGTAGCGGAACTTCAGTTGCCGATTAACGTGGTTGGCGTGCTGGCAGGCTGTGAAAACATGCCGGGCGGGCGCGCATATCGCCCGGGCGACGTGCTGACGACGATGTCCGGTCAAACGGTCGAAGTGCTGAACACCGACGCCGAAGGCCGTCTGGTACTGTGCGACGTGTTAACCTACGTTGAGCGTTTCGAGCCGGAAGCGGTTATCGATGTGGCGACGCTGACCGGCGCGTGCGTGATTGCCCTGGGCCATCACATCACGGGCCTGATGTCGAACCACAATCCGCTGGCGCACGAGCTGATTGGCGCGTCTGAGCAGGCGGGCGATCGCGCATGGCGTCTGCCGCTGGCCGATGAGTTCCAGGATCAACTGGAGTCGAACTTTGCCGATATGGCAAACATCGGTGGCCGTCCTGGCGGCGCGATTACCGCGGGCTGCTTCCTGTCGCGCTTTACGCGTAAGTACAACTGGGCTCACCTGGATATCGCGGGTACCGCATGGCGCTCCGGTAAAGCCAAAGGCGCCACGGGCCGCCCGGTAGCGCTGCTGTCGCAGTTCCTGCTTAATCGCGCCGGGTTTAACGGCGAAGAGTAAATTAAGGCTTTAAGGGAAACACCCTCACCCCGCCCTCTCCCTCAGGGAGAGGGAGAAAACCAGAGCAGGTCTTTGAACTTTGCACTGTCAGTCCCCTCTCCCTGAGGGAGAGGGTTAGGGTGAGGGGTCCAACACATTTAAATCCACCACAAGAAGCCCCATATATGAAAAATGCGACGTTCTATCTTCTGGACAACGAAACCACCGTCGATGGCTTGAGCGCCGTCGAGCAACTGGTGTGCGATGTTGCCGCAGAACGTTGGCGCAGTGGTAAGCGCGTGCTGATTGCCTGTGAAGATGAGCAGCAGGCCATTCGCCTGGATGAAGCGCTATGGGCGCGCCCGGCGGAGAGTTTTGTGCCGCATAATCTCGCGGGCGAAGGCCCACGCGGTGGTGCGCCGGTCGAAATTGCCTGGCCGCAAAAGCGTAACAGTAGCCCGCGCGATATACTGATCAGTCTGCGACTCAATTTCGCAGATTTTGCCACCGCTTTCACAGAAGTGATAGACTTCGTTCCTTACGAAGATTCGCTTAAACAACTGGCGCGCGAACGATACAAAGCTTACCGCGTGGCTGGTTTCAACCTGAACACGGCAACCTGGAAATAATGGAAAAGACATACAACCCACAAGATATCGAACAGCCGCTTTACGAGCACTGGGAAAAGCAGGGCTATTTCAAACCGAATGGCGATGAAAGCCAGGAAAGTTTCTGCATCATGATCCCGCCGCCGAACGTCACCGGCAGTTTGCATATGGGTCACGCCTTCCAGCAAACCATCATGGATACCATGATTCGCTACCAGCGCATGCAGGGTAAAAACACCCTCTGGCAGGCGGGGACCGACCATGCCGGTATCGCCACCCAGATGGTGGTTGAGCGCAAAATTGCCGCTGAAGAAGGTAAAACCCGTCACGACTATGGACGCGATGCGTTCATCGACAAAATCTGGCAGTGGAAAGCGGAATCCGGCGGCACCATTACCCGTCAGATGCGCCGTCTCGGCAACTCTGTGGACTGGGAGCGCGAGCGCTTCACCATGGACGAAGGGCTTTCCAATGCCGTGAAAGAAGTCTTCGTACGCCTCTACAAAGAAGACCTGATTTACCGTGGCAAACGCCTGGTAAACTGGGACCCGAAACTGCGTACCGCCATCTCTGACCTGGAAGTGGAAAACCGCGAGTCAAAAGGCTCAATGTGGCACATCCGCTATCCGCTGGACGACGGCGCGAAAACCGCAGACGGTAAAGATTATCTGGTTGTCGCCACCACCCGTCCGGAAACCGTGCTGGGCGATACCGGCGTGGCCGTGAACCCGGAAGATCCGCGTTATAAAGATCTGATCGGTAAATTCGTTGTCCTGCCGCTGGTTAACCGCCGCATTCCGATCGTGGGCGACGAACACGCCGACATGGAAAAAGGCACCGGCTGCGTGAAAATCACGCCGGCGCACGATTTCAACGACTATGAAGTCGGTCGTCGTCATCAACTGCCGATGATTAACATTCTGACCTTTGATGGTGACATTCGCGAAACGGCGGAAGTGTACGACACCAAAGGTAACGAATCTGACGTTTACTCCAATGAGATCCCGGCAGAGTTCCAGAAACTGGAACGTTTTGCCGCGCGTAAAGCGATCGTTGCCGCCGTTGATGCCCTCGGCCTGCTGGAAGAGATTAAACCGCACGACCTGACCGTGCCTTACGGCGACCGTGGCGGCGTGGTTATCGAACCGATGCTGACCGACCAGTGGTACGTGCGTGCCGACGTGCTGGCGAAACCGGCGGTTGAAGCCGTTGAAAACGGCGACATTCAGTTTGTGCCGAAGCAGTACGAAAACATGTACTTCTCCTGGATGCGCGATATTCAGGACTGGTGTATCTCTCGCCAACTGTGGTGGGGTCACCGTATCCCGGCATGGTACGACAACGAAGGTAACGTCTACGTTGGCCGCACCGAAGAAGAAGTGCGTCAGGAAAACAACCTCGGCGCGGACGTCGCGCTGCGTCAGGACGAAGACGTTCTTGATACCTGGTTCTCTTCCGCGCTGTGGACTTTCTCCACCCTCGGCTGGCCGGAAAACACCGACGCCCTGCGTCAGTTCCACCCAACCAGCGTGATGGTGTCCGGCTTCGACATCATCTTCTTCTGGATTGCCCGCATGATCATGATGACCATGCACTTCATTAAAGATGAAAATGGCAAGCCGCAGGTACCGTTCCACACCGTTTACATGACCGGCCTGATTCGTGATGACGAAGGCCAGAAGATGTCCAAATCCAAGGGTAACGTAATTGACCCACTGGATATGGTTGACGGGATTTCGCTGGCAGACCTGCTGGAGAAACGCACCGGCAACATGATGCAGCCGCAGATGGCGGAGAAAATCCGCAAGCGTACCGAGAAACAGTTCCCGAACGGCATCGAGCCGCACGGCACTGACGCCCTGCGCTTCACCCTGGCGGCGCTGGCGTCTACCGGTCGCGATATCAACTGGGACATGAAACGCCTGGAAGGTTACCGTAACTTCTGTAACAAGCTGTGGAACGCCAGCCGCTTTGTGCTGATGAACACCGAAGATCAGGATTGCGGCTTCAACGGCGGCGAAATGACGCTGTCGCTGGCAGACCGCTGGATTCTGGCGGAATTCAACCAGACCGTGAAAGCGTACCGTGAAGCGCTGGATAGCTACCGTTTCGATATCGCTGCGGGCATTCTCTATGAATTCACCTGGAACCAGTTCTGCGACTGGTATCTGGAGCTGACCAAGCCGGTGATGACCGGGGGCTCTGAAGCGGAACTGCGTGGTACTCGCCATACGCTGGTGACCGTGCTGGAAGGTCTGCTGCGCCTCGCGCATCCGATCATTCCGTTTATCACCGAAACCATCTGGCAGCGTGTGAAAGTGATTTGCGGTATCACCGCCGATACCATCATGCTGCAGCCGTTCCCGGAATTCGATGCGTCTCAGGTGGATGAAGCGGCACTGGCCGATACCGAGTGGCTGAAACAGGCGATCGTTGCTGTACGTAACATCCGTGCAGAAATGAACATCGCCCCAGGCAAACCGCTGGAACTGCTGCTGCGCGGTTGCAGTAAAGATGCGGAGCGTCGTGTAAACGATAACCGTAGCTTCCTGCTGAACCTGGCGCGTCTGGAGAGCATCACCGTGCTGCCAGCCGATGAAAAAGGCCCGGTATCGGTAACCAAAATCATCGACGGCGCTGAGCTGCTGATCCCGATGGCTGGCCTTATCAACAAAGAAGATGAGCTGGCGCGTCTGGCGAAAGAAGTGGCGAAAATCGAAGGTGAAATCAGCCGCATCGAAAGCAAACTGTCGAACGAAGGCTTTGTGGCGCGTGCACCGGAAGCGGTGATCGCCAAAGAGCGTGAGAAGCTGGACGGTTACGCTGAAGCGAAAGCCAAGCTGATTGAACAGCAGGCGGTCATCGCCGCGCTGTAATGCCCTGAGGTTGTGCCTGTTTAGTTGCCGGATGCCGCATTGCGTATCCGGCCTCCACTCAGGCACGCACCCAATTTTCCTTCCTGAATTATCCTCGCTTGCACTCACCCGCCATGCGGTGTTATTAACTGCATATCTCCGTCACAAATTATTTCGAGTTTCGCTATGAGTGTTATATCCCCGGTCGCCGCCACGCTGCGCCCGCTCACCGCTGACGATAATCCCGCTATTGCCAGCGTTATTCGCCAGGTCTCCGCTGAATATGGCCTGACCGCCGACAAAGGCTATACCGTTGCCGATCCGAATCTGGACGAGCTGTATGAGGTTTACAGCCAGCCAGGTGCCGCGTATTGGGTGGTTGAGCAAGATGGTCAGGTGGTTGGCGGCGGTGGCGTTGCACCGTTAGGCTGTAGCGAACCGGATATCTGCGAATTGCAGAAGATGTATTTTCTTTCTTCTGTGCGCGGTCAGGGGCTGGCGAAGAAGTTAGCGCTGATGGCGCTCGATCACGCGCGTGAACAGGGTTTCAGGCACTGCTATCTCGAAACCACCGAGTTTCTGCGCGAAGCCATTGGTCTGTATGAGCACTTAGGCTTCGAGCATATCAGCGAACCGTTGGGCTGCACCGGCCACGTGGATTGTGAAGTGCGGATGCTGAAAGCGCTTTAATGCGTTCGATTCACATCGGCACGCCGCTATGAAAACGAAACTCGTCATCCGGCGTGCTAATTAATGCCGCTTCCACTTCACCGAAGAAGCGCACGCGCGGGGTAATATCCGTTTTCGATACCTGCTGCGCCAGCGCCAGATAATCCTGATAATGGCGGGCCTCAGAGCGAAGCAGTGAGAGATAAAACTTCTGCAATGGCTCATCGAGATACGGCGCCAGCGCGGCAAAACGCTCGCAGGAACGCGCTTCGATATAGGCCCCGCAAATCAGTTTATCAATCAGCGTCAACGGCTCGTGCGTGCGTACCTCTTTGAGCATGCCTTTCGCGTAGCGGCTGGCGGTGATCTTCACATAGGGGATCTGACGCGCGGCCATCGCTTCGCGGACCTGCCAGAAGTGATGCAACTCCTCTTTGATCAACAACACCATGCTGTCGATCAACGCCTGCCCCCACGGATCGTCGGTCTGCGGCATGACGCTTTTACTAATCTGCTTATGCAGCGCGACAAAATCCGGTTCCGGCCCATCGCGGAATGCAAACGCTTCATACGGCTGTAGCCACGCCAGCAAAAGCTCTGCGCCCTGTTTATCGGCGACATATTTGCGCACCAGCAACATGGCGGTTTGCGCGGCCTTGAGCTCGCACACCAGATGGTCGGTTAACAAAAGCGGCAGATTCGCCGGGTCACGGGCTTTATCAAGCCAGGCCTGCGGCGTGGTGCAGTGGAGGAAATTAAGAACGGGGGAAAGTATGTGCGGGTAATCCATGCTTTATCCTTGCCCCACGGCAGCAGGCGCTGCCGTGGGAGAGTGATGCTTAGTGACGTACACCATCATCATCTTCGTCGACGTCATCTTCGTCGTCGTCGCCTTCTTCGCCGTTAGGATCTTCGTAGTAAGTGCCCCAACCGTCATACTCTACTTCAAATTTCTCGGCCAGCGTCATCAGTTGCTCAACCTGTGCGTCGATCAGATCGGCATTCAGCGCGGATTCGCTCAGGATATCGCAGCAGATGACGGTGTCGCCCTCTTCCACTTCCAGCTCTTCCGGCTCGGTCACTTCATAGCCCATTTTGAAGGCTTCAACCGCAAACTTCTCCAGTGCTTCGAAGTCATCGGCAGAGAGGTGGTGTTCAATGGTATACAGCGCATCAGGATCGCTGCCGTCTTCCAGCAGTTCTTCGATGATCAGGCGCGTCTCTTCACGCTGCTCTTCCAGTAATTCCGGGTTTGCCATGGCTCGTTCCTCGTAATGTGGCGTTACTCTTATTGTCACATACCGCAAGCATTGCCTCCACCTTTACGAGAAAGATTTGTGTACCGGGGTTGCAATTGAATATTCATACATATAAATTGAATTTTAATTCAATAAGTGGCCTAAGCCATGCGAGGACAAGATGCCTAATTTTTATCATAAGCACTTTTTAAAATTACTCGATTTCACTCCTGCCGAGCTGAACGCACTGCTACAACTCGCCGCCCAACTGAAAGCCGACAAAAAAAGTGGCAAAGAGACGCCAAAACTGACCGGTAAAAACATCGCGCTCATCTTCGAAAAAGACTCAACCCGCACACGATGCTCTTTCGAAGTTGCCGCATACGATCAGGGCGCTCGCGTGACCTATCTCGGCCCAAGTGGCAGCCAGATTGGCCACAAAGAATCGATTAAAGACACCGCTCGCGTGCTGGGCCGGATGTATGACGGTATTCAGTATCGCGGCTACGGCCAGGAGATTGTTGAGACGCTGGCGCAATACGCGGGCGTACCGGTGTGGAACGGCTTGACCAACGAATTTCATCCAACACAATTGTTGGCTGATTTGCTTACCATGCAGGAGCATTTACCGGGTAAAGCCTTCAATGAGATGACGCTGGTTTATGCAGGTGACGCGCGTAACAACATGGGCAATTCGATGCTGGAAGCCGCCGCGTTGACCGGGCTTGATCTGCGCCTTATTGCCCCACAGGAATGCTGGCCGGAAGAGAGCCTGGTGACCGAATGTAAAGCGCTGGCGCTGAAGAATGGCGGTAACATTACCCTCACCGAAGATATTGCGGCGGGTGTGAAGGGCGCTGACTTTATCTACACCGACGTGTGGGTATCGATGGGCGAAGCCAAAGAGAAATGGGCGGAACGCATTGCGCTGCTGCGTGATTATCAGGTGAATAGCCAAATGATGGCGCTCACCGGCAACCCGCAGGTGAAATTCCTCCATTGCCTGCCTGCGTTTCATGACGATCAGACCACGCTCGGTCAAAAAATGGCCGAAGAGTATGGGCTGTACGGTGGGATGGAAGTCACCGACGAGGTATTTGAATCCCCGGCAAGCATCGTGTTCGACCAGGCCGAAAACCGCATGCACACTATCAAAGCGGTGATGGTGGCGACGTTAAGCCAGTAAGAGAATATCTCTCCGGCCTAGGTGCGCGAAGCATGTAGGCCGGAGAAGAGCTTTACTCGACCAGCATCTTCACAACAATTTTGCGTACTTTCGCTGGCGTCCCGACCGCACACAGCGGCTTATGCACTTCACCCGGATAGAAGACCACGAAATCGCCTTCGTTCAGAACGACCGTTTTCTCTTCATTTCCTTCCGGCAGGAAAGCGATGTCTTTATCTGCCAGCCAGTCGGTCTCCGGCGCGCCCGCGGGCAGCGTGCTGAAGGTCATACCTTCTTGCCCTTTCACCAAAATCTGGATATCCAGATAACGCGCGTGATACTCGGCACGGCGCTGTTCACACGGCTCGGTCATATCTTCCGCTACCAGATAAAAGGCGCGGTCGCCGTCGATGGGATGTTTGCCCAACGCGGTGGCATCAGTCACTTCGGCTTTAACATGCGCGATCGCCTGGCGCAGCGCTTCCGGCAGCCACGGCTGCACATTATGGATGTTGCCAACAATCATGGTAATACCTCAATTAAAACATCGTTTCATTTTTAGTTGTTATACGAGAATTCAGTCTGCCATACCACTACTTTTTGATGGGGATTTGCGCTGGCGCATAGTTATTGATTGATGTTGGGAATGAATGGGTTACAACTGCATACCAGCGACACTGACGTGCATTTTTATTCAAAGAAAATCGTTTTCGTCGCGTAAATTATGAATCTGATACTTGATTCAATAACAGACCTGCGTATAATCCCGTCCCGTTTGCCGGGAGGAATTATGGTTCAGTGTGTACGACATCGCGTCTTACCGCGTCTGAAAACAGACGCTGGCCTGCCGTTTTCTTTCCGTTGCTCACTCATTCTCGAAGCCCCTTATTTAAGGGGCTTTTTTTTTGCGCAGGCGTCAGGAGAAAAACATGGCTAATCCGCTGTATCAAAAACATATCATTTCCATTAACGACCTGAGTCGCGACGATCTGGAACTGGTACTGGCTACCGCTGCAAAGCTGAAAGCAAACCCGCAACCGGAACTGCTGAAGCACAAAGTGATTGCCAGCTGTTTCTTCGAGGCGTCGACCCGTACCCGCTTGTCGTTTGAAACCTCAATGCATCGTCTGGGCGCGAGCGTGGTCGGTTTCTCCGATAGCAACAACACCTCGTTGGGTAAAAAAGGTGAAACGCTGGCAGATACCATTTCTGTGATTAGCACCTACGTCGACGCCATTGTAATGCGCCATCCGCAGGAAGGCGCGTCGCGTCTGGCGACCGAGTTCTCCAGCGGCATTCCGGTGTTAAACGCCGGTGATGGCGCCAACCAGCACCCGACGCAAACGCTGCTCGACCTCTTCACCATTCAGGAAACGCAGGGCCGCCTGGAAAATCTCAACGTGGCGATGGTCGGTGACCTGAAATATGGCCGTACCGTTCACTCCCTGACCCAGGCGCTGGCGAAATTTAACGGCAACCGCTTCTACTTTATCGCCCCAGACGCGCTGGCGATGCCGCAGTACATTCTGGATATGTTGGACGAGAAAGGGATTGCCTGGAGCCTGCACTCCTCCATAGAGGAAGTGATGGCGGAAGTAGATATCCTTTATATGACGCGCGTACAGAAAGAGCGTCTGGATCCGTCGGAATACGCCAACGTGAAGGCACAGTTCGTGCTGCGCGCCGCCGACCTGGAAGGCGCCCGCAACAATATGAAAGTGCTACACCCGCTGCCGCGTATTGATGAAATCACCACGGATGTCGATAAAACGCCGCACGCCTGGTACTTCCAGCAAGCTGGCAACGGTATCTTCGCACGCCAGGCGTTACTGGCACTGGTTCTGACTCGCGACCTGGATCTGTAAGGGGAAATGACTATGACACACGATAATAAACTTCAGGTAGAAGCCATTAAACGTGGCACGGTAATCGACCATATCCCGGCACAGGTGGGCTTTAAGCTGCTGACTCTGTTCAAGCTGACCGAGACAGACCAGCGCATCACTATCGGCCTGAACCTGCCTTCCGGAGAGATGGGCCGCAAAGACCTGATTAAAATCGAAAATACGTTCCTGACTGATGAACAGGTTAACCAGCTTTCGCTCTATGCACCGCAGGCGACAGTTAACCGTATTGAAGAGTACGAAGTGGTTGGGAAATCACGCCCAAGCTTGCCGGAACGTATTGATAACGTACTGGTTTGCCCGAACAGCAACTGCATTAGCCACGCCGAACCGGTATCATCCAGCTTTGCAGTGAAAAAACGCGCAGATGACATCGCGCTCAAATGTAAATACTGCGAAAAAGAGTTTTCCCATTATGTGGTGCTGGCCAACTAATTGAGGTTGGTAATGAAATCCCGGCTGCTATAATGGCCGGGAACATTCTTAACGCTGTAATTCTGGAGAAAACATGAGCAAAGTACTCGCGACGGAAAATGCACCAGCCGCTATCGGACCTTACGTTCAGGGCGTTGATCTGGGTAGCATGATCATCACCTCCGGCCAAATCCCGGTAAACCCGAAAACCGGTGAAGTGCCGGAAGACGTAGCCGCTCAGGCACGTCAGTCGCTGGAGAACGTAAAAGCGATCGTTGAATCCGCAGGTCTGAAAGTGGGCGATATCGTGAAAACGACCGTTTTCGTGAAAGATCTGAATGACTTCGCGACCGTTAACGCCACTTATGAAGCGTTCTTCACTGAGCATAACGCCACCTTCCCGGCACGTTCTTGTGTGGAAGTCGCACGTCTGCCGAAAGATGTGAAGATTGAAATTGAAGCGATTGCGGTACGTCGCTAATCGCGCAAAGGACTCTAAAAATTAGAGTCCTTTCTTTTAGAAAGTTAATAGCATTGTACGAGCGGAACAATTACCTGCTTTCCCTGATTAACAACAGTGATTGATTGGCTATTGATATTATTAATAGACCATTGATTAAATGTGGTACTGTTATTTTCAATATCCTCAATCCTTTCAGATACACAGGAAATCCCTAACACCCATCGCCATCTTGTTTTATAGATATTGAGATAGACGTTCTCCTGCTCCTGAAATCGGAATGAGGGCATGATCTCAAGAGTATAAAACGTGTTCTCTTTGATGATGAGCTCAATAAGATGATTATACCGTTGTGCGGTATCTACCGAAAAAAAGCATAAAAACAGACAACAAATCATAATAATACACTTTATCTTTAGCGGTAGAGCTTTCAAGAAAACCTCACGAGGCATAATAATTAATCCCATGGATTATTTCATGATTATTTTTCAGACATTCAATCGTGATAACGGGTCTTCCCCTCTCTCTGTAATCCTTTAAATCCATTATTTTTTCATAAGAGTATCGATAAGGTTGAGATAAACTTTTACGACGAAAATCAACTTGACTAAGTATGATATTATCATTCTTTATATCGGCAAAGATGTACAGACCACGCGGGTGAGCCTCATTATTATATCCAACGTCACTCATATTATTCTGGCACCATTTTACGGCCAGAAGTTGTGAACTTTCTTTAATAGGTTGAAAACAGATGATTACAAGATGAACTGTATACAAAAGGAATAACCAAAAAACAACGTTCGCTGCTTTTTGGAGGTTGCGAGAAGTAAGTGAATCAATCATCCCAGCTCACCTCTTTTTCAATCACTCCCCGAATATTATATTCTCTGGCAAGACACCCCTGATGGAACTGCCCCATAAAGCTGTCAGTGACTGGTATATATCCACCTAAACGTACACCTGCATCCGGTTTAGTAACATTCCAGTTATATCTGTCAAAAAAATTGAATTTAAATTTAAGGTTATAGCGGCAACGAGTCTCCCTCGTCTTATCAGAAGAATGATAAATTTCTTTTATAACCACATATCCTTTTCCCCAATATTGATATCCTCCGATTGCGTAGAAGAGATCTGCATTATTAGATATAAAATCACCATAATTAACTTTTTTTGACGCGAAATAATGCTCTCCCGGCGGGAGTGTTCGACAGAACATGATAGCTTGATTTAATTCTTTTTGATATTCATCTCTTAACGAGGATGATTTTTGCATTATATCGGAGAGATCGACATGTAAATCCTCTCCCGTATTATTAAAATAATGCATAAGATGCTGCTGAGCATAAGGATATCGATATTTTAAAAAAAGATTACCATCCACAGCTCTTTTTAAATAATGCTCATAATAATAAAGCTTATCGGTAAAATGGCCCATACTGCACCATGGCCCACTACCTTCATCGCTTTTAAGTGGAGGGTCATTCCGGCTTAAATGATATTCAGACATAATATTCTCCTTTAACATTCAGCGAATGTTAAAGGAGATACACAAATTTTAATGATTGAACTGGGGAAATTATCTGATTTTCAGAATTCATTTAGGGATACCGTTAAGCATAACGCTATCCCTCATAATGTGTTACTGCCAACCATACCGACGGCTAAAGAACCCTTTCACCATCTGCGTCAGCGTCATATATCCCGCCAGAATTGCCACCAGCCACGGGAAGTAAGAGAGCGGCAACGCCTGCAACTGCAGATACCCTGCCAGCGGCGAGAATGGCAGTGCGATACCGACAACCATCACGACCAACGTCATGATAATCAGCGGCCATGCGGCGCGGCTCTGGATGAACGGTATACGGCGCGTACGGATCATATGCACAATCAGCGTCTGCGACAGTAACCCCACTACAAACCATCCGGACTGGAACAGGGTCTGCGCTTCCGGCACGTTGGCGTGGAAGACAAACCACATCACGCAGAAAGTTAAAATATCGAAGATGGAGCTGATCGGCCCGAAGAAGATCATAAAGCGCCCCAGTTCTGCCGGCTGCCAGCGTTGTGGTTTCTGGATCTGCTCGTCGTCAACGTTATCAAACGGGATCGCGACCTGGGATACATCGTACAGCAGGTTCTGAATCAACAGATGTAACGGCAACATCGGCAGGAACGGCAGGAATGCGCTCGCCACCAGTACGCTGAAGACGTTACCGAAGTTAGAGCTGGCCGTCATCTTGATGTATTTCAACATGTTGGCAAACGTCCGGCGGCCTTCGATAACCCCCTCTTCCAGCACCATTAGGCTTTTTTCCAGCAGGATGATGTCGGCAGCTTCGCGAGCGATATCCACCGCACCATCGACAGAAATACCGATGTCCGCCGCACGCAGCGCAGGCGCGTCGTTAATGCCATCGCCCATAAAGCCCACGACATGCCCTTCGCGGCGCAGCAGCGTTACGATGCGCTCTTTATGCATCGGCGTCAGGCGCGCAAACAGTGTGGTACGCAGCGCCAGTGCCGCCAGTTCATCGTCCGTTAATGTCTCGATATCGCTCCCCACCACCACATCGCCGACTTCAAGTCCGACTTCATGGCACACTTTCGCCGCCACCAGCTCGCTGTCGCCAGTGAGAATTTTCACGGTGATACCGCTCGCTTTCAGCGCTTTCAGCGCCGGTGCCGTCGTCTCTTTCGGCGGGTCGAGGAATGCGATGTAACCTTCGAGAATCAGGTCGGATTCATCAATACGTTGGTAGTCACCCACACGCGCGGGCAGATATTTGCTTGCCACTGCCACCACGCGCAGCCCCTGACGGTTCAGCGTGTCGGTGACGCGTTTGATGCGGCGCAGCATGGTTTCATCCAGCGGGACGATTTCGCCGTTATGACGCACCTGCGTAGAGACGTTGAGGATCTCCTGCAACGCGCCTTTGCAGATCAGTTTGTGCACGGACGGGCGTTCGCTCACAACGACCGACATGCGGCGACGCTCGAAATCAAATGGAATTTCATCCACTTTCTGCCACTGCCCGGAAAGCGCACGGGCGGCGTTTTCATCCACGCCTTCCAGCACGGCGGTATCCAGCAGATTTTTCAGGCCGGTCTGATAGTGGCTGTTAAGCCAGGCGGTATGCAGCACACGCTCGCTGGCCTTCCCGGAAATATCAGTGTGATTTTCCAGTACGATTTTATCCTGCGTCAGCGTTCCGGTTTTATCGGTGCAAAGGATATCCATCGCGCCAAAGTTCTGAATAGCATCAAGGTGCTTCACAATAACTTTCTGTTTTGAGAGCTTCACCGCCCCGCGCGCCAGCGTCGAAGTGACGATCATCGGCAGCATTTCCGGTGTTAAGCCGACGGCAACCGACAGCGCAAACAGCGCCGCTTCCCACCAGTCGCCTTTGGTATAACCGTTGATCAACAGCACGATCGGGGTCATCACCAGCATAAAGCGGATCAGCAGCATACTGACGCGGCTGATGCCTTTCTGGAACGCATTCGGCTCACTTTCCTGCTCGCTGACGCGCCCGGCCAGTTGACCAAACCAGGTGTGACCGCCCGTCGCCGTGACGATGGCCTGCGCCGAGCCGCTCACCACCGTGGTGCCCATAAAGCAGAGGGTATCGCACTCAAGCGGGTTCGCCTGTTGTGGGTCACGGCTGCGCGCGACTTTCTCGACCGGCAGAGATTCACCGGTGAGCGATGCCTGGGCCACAAAAAGGTCGCGCGCCTGCACAACACGCAGGTCTGCAGGGATCATGTCGCCCGCCGACAGTTTGACAATATCGCCCGGAACAAGCTGGTCGAGCGGTATTTCACACCAGCGGCTTTCGCCCTGAATATTCACCACCCGCAGCACAGTAGCGGTGTTGCTCACCATCGCTTTTAATGCGTCGGCGGCTTTGGTGGAGCGGGCTTCCTGCACAAAGTTAAGCAGTGTGGAAATCGCCACCATCAGCGCAATCACGCCAGCGGCGAAGAGATCTTCCGTCGAGTAGGACACGATGCCGAGCACCGTCAGCAGCAGGTTGAACGGATTGCGGTAGCAGCTCCACAGATGAACCCACCACGGCGCGGGCTTCTGCGCCGGGATCTGGTTATCGCCGTATTGCTCGCGTTTTGCCGCGACTTCGGCCTCGTTGAGCCCTTCAGGATGGGTGTCAAACGCATGCCAGACGGCTTCTTCCTCCATCATTGCCACTTTCAGGCAGTGCTGACTCAGAGAATCCGGCATCGGTACGCCAGAGAGATTTTTGCCATCCGGCATCGGGTCACGCTGGACTAAACGGCGTGGCAGGTGGCGGCTAAGCTGTGCAAGCAGCTGCCGGGTCATATTTTTCAGCATAAAACGTCCCCCGCATCCGTAAAATACGGACGCAGCTCGGCTGACAGGCGCAACAAATTCTTGCCTGTCAGGCACTTAATTTTTTTACAGGGACATCGGGGATGTCACTGCCTCACGTGCTCGGTAAGGCAGCGAAAACTGACTTACCGGAAAATTACGCTCCCGTGTGGGAGAGGGGTGGGATCGGGATCCATACGGCCTCCGGTAAGATGAATGATGAAATATGCCGCACATTATAGGTATAAAACCATAATGTTTGTGACGGTTCGAGCGGTATAATACCTCCCGGCAACTAAACCGAACGTAAACCAGACTTTGCTCATTGCACATTGTTTGCGTAGGATGAAACACTGAGTCTGAAATAACATTTTATTAACACGGGAAACGAGATGCAGAACCGGCTGACCATTAAAGATATCGCACGCCTGAGCGGAGTGGGGAAATCGACCGTCTCCCGCGTGTTGAATAATGAAAGCGGCGTCAGCGATCGTACCCGTGAACGTGTTGAAGCGGTGATGAATCAACACGGTTTCTCCCCTTCCCGCTCCGCGCGCGCTATGCGTGGGCAGAGCGATAAAGTGGTCGCCATTATCGTCACGCGCCTTGATTCACTTTCCGAAAACCTGGCGGTACAGACCATGCTGCCCGCCTTTTATGAGCAGGGTTACGACCCCATCATGATGGAAAGCCAGTTCTCACCCGAGAAAGTAGAAGAGCACCTGGGCATGCTGAAGCGACGTAACATCGACGGCGTGGTGCTGTTCGGCTTTACCGGCGTCAATGAAACCATGCTGGCGAACTGGCAGTCGTCGCTGGTGATGGTGGCGCGCGACGCGAAAGGTTTCGCCTCCGTATGTTATGACGACAAAGGCGCCATCAGCATCTTAATGCAGCGCCTCTACGACCAGGGGCATCGTCATATTAGCTATCTGGGCGTGCCCCACAGCGACGTCACCACCGGCAAACGCCGCCACGATGCCTATCTCGCTTTCTGTAAAAAAAACAAACTGAACCCAGTCGCCGCGCTGCCCGGTCTCGCCATGAAGCAGGGTTTTGAATATGCCAGCAAAGTGATGACGCCGGACACCACCGCCCTGCTGTGCGCCACCGATACGCTGGCGCTGGGCGCGAGCAAATATTTCCAGCAGGAACGCATGGATTCCGTGCAGCTTGCCAGCGTCGGTAATACGCCGCTGATGAAGTTTCTGCACCCGGAAATAATCACCGTCGATCCCGGTTATGCCGACGCAGGACGCCAGGCGGCAGAACAGCTGATAGGCCAGATAACCGGACGCGCCGAACCGCGTCAAATTATTATTCCCGCCAACCTCATCTAAGCCTGAACGCGTAAATTATGTGATCCTCGCTGCGTTTCGGGAACGTTCCCATTTTCCAAAAATCCGTTAACGGATAGGCTACAGCTCAGGTCATCAACACAATATCTCTCCTCGGCACTGAGGTTTTCATAATGAGTAAAATAAATCAGCAGAACATCGATAAACTTATCGAGCTGGTCGGCGGGCGCGATAACATCGCTACCGTCAGCCACTGCATTACCCGCTTACGCTTTGTCCTCAACAACCCGGCAAAAGCCGATCCGAAAACCATCGAAGAACTGCCGATGGTGAAAGGCTGCTTCACCAATGCCGGTCAATTTCAGGTCGTCATCGGTACCGAAGTCGGCGATTACTACAGCGCGCTAATCGCCTCAACCGGCCAGGCGGCGGCAGATAAAGAGCAGGCCAAACTGGCGGCGCGCCAGAACATGAAGTGGCATGAACGTATGATCTCGCACTTCGCGGAGATCTTCTTCCCGCTGCTGCCGGCGCTGATTAGCGGGGGTTTGATCCTCGGTTTCCGCAACGTAATCGGCGATCTGCCGATGAGTAACGGTCAGACACTGGCGCAAATGTACCCGTCGCTGCAAAGCATCTACGATTTCTTATGGCTGATTGGCGAGGCCATCTTCTTCTATTTACCGGTGGGTATCTGCTGGTCGGCGGTGCGCAAAATGGGCGGTACGCCGATTCTGGGTATCGTACTCGGCGTTACGCTGGTCTCCCCCCAGTTGATGAACGCCTACCTTCTGGGTCAACAGGTGCCGGAAGTGTGGAACTTCGGCCTGTTTACCATTGCGAAAGTCGGCTATCAGGCGCAGGTGATCCCGGCGCTGCTGGCGGGCCTGGCGCTCGGCTATATTGAAACGCGCATGAAGCGCATCGTGCCGGATTACCTCTATCTGGTGATTGTGCCGGTCTGCTCGCTGATTCTGGCGGTCTTCCTTGCTCACGCCTTTATCGGCCCGTTTGGCCGCATGATTGGCGACGGCGTCGCCTTTGCTGTGCGTCACCTGATGACCGGCAGCTTCGCACCGGTTGGCGCTGCGCTGTTTGGCTTCCTGTACGCGCCGCTGGTGATCACCGGCGTTCATCAGACGACGCTTGCCATCGACATGCAGATGATTCAGAGCATGGGCGGCACGCCGGTGTGGCCGCTGATTGCGCTCTCTAATATTGCGCAGGCTTCGGCGGTCGTGGGGATCATTATTTGCAGCCGTAAACAGAACGAGCGTGAAATTTCCGTACCTGCCGCCATCTCCGCTTTCCTCGGCGTAACCGAACCGGCCATGTACGGCATCAACCTGAAGTATCGTTTCCCGATGCTGTGCGCCATGGTCGGTTCCGGCCTCGCGGGTCTGCTGTGCGGCCTGAGCGGCGTCATGGCAAACGGAATTGGCGTCGGCGGCCTGCCGGGCATTCTTTCCATCCAGCCAACCTACTGGCAGGTCTTTAGCCTGGCGATGCTGATTGCCATTGTTATTCCAATCATTCTCACCTCGGTGGTTTACCAGCGTAAACACCGTCAGGGCACCTTGCAGATTGTTTAATGTTTTCACTTTGGGGCGCCCTTGCGCCCCTTCGCATTTCAGGACAGCACTATGAATATTCTTCCCCACTGGTGGCAGAACGGCGTTATTTATCAAATTTATCCGAAGAGTTTTCAGGACACGACCGGCAGCGGCACCGGTGATTTACGCGGCGTAACCTACCGCCTCGACTATCTGAAAAAACTGGGCGTTGACGCCATCTGGCTGACCCCTTTCTATGTCTCACCGCAGGTCGATAACGGCTACGATGTGGCGAACTACACCGCCATCGATCCGGCCTACGGCACGCTGGACGATTTCGATGAACTGGTGGCCGAGGCGAAAGCGCGCGGTATTCGCATCGTGCTGGATATGGTGCTCAACCACTCCTCCACGCAGCACGCCTGGTTCCGCGAATCGTTGAATAAAGCGAGCCCATACCGCGAATTCTACATCTGGCGTGACGGCGAACCGGGCATCCCGCCCAACAACTGGCGCTCGAAATTTGGCGGCAACGCCTGGCAGTGGCACGCGGAGAGCGAGCAATATTATCTGCACCTGTTTGCGCCGGAGCAGGCGGATCTCAACTGGGAAAACCCGGCAGTACGTGCCGAGCTGAAAAAAGTGTGCGAGTTCTGGGCCGATCGCGGCGTCGACGGCCTGCGTCTCGATGTAGTGAACCTGATTTCAAAAGATCAGGCTTTCCCTTCTGACCCGGACGGCGATGGTCGTCGTTTCTATACGGATGGCCCGCGTGCCCATGAGTTTTTGCAGGAGATGAGCCGTGATGTCTTTACGCCGCGCGAGTTAATGACCGTCGGCGAGATGTCGTCAACCTCGCTGGAAAACTGCCAGCAGTACGCCGCGCTGGATGGGCGTGAGCTCTCGATGACCTTTAACTTCCACCACCTGAAAGTCGATTATCCCGGCGGCGAAAAATGGACGCTGGCGAAGCCGGACTACGTCGCCCTGAAAGCACTGTTCAGCCACTGGCAGCAGGGCATGCATAATCGCGCCTGGAATGCGCTGTTCTGGTGTAACCACGATCAGCCGCGCATTGTTTCGCGCTTTGGCGATGAAGGCGAGTATCGCCTGCCCGCCGCCAAAATGCTGGCCATGGTGCTGCACGGTATGCAGGGCACGCCTTATGTTTATCAGGGCGAAGAGATTGGCATGACCAACCCGCATTTCACGCAGATCACCGATTATCGCGACGTGGAAAGCCACAATATGTTCGCCGAGCGGTTAGCGCAGGGCCAGGATGCGCAAACCTTACTGGCGATCCTCGCCAGTAAATCACGCGATAACAGCCGCACGCCGATGCAATGGAATGGCGACGCGCACGGCGGGTTCACCACCGGTACGCCGTGGATCGCCCTGTGCGACAACTATGAAGCGATCAACGTCGATACAGCGCTGAACGATCCGAATTCGGTGTTCTACACCTATCAGCAATTGATCGCGTTACGTAAAACCACGCCGATTCTGACGTGGGGTGATTATCAGGATCTTCTGCCCGATCGCCCCGCTTTGTGGTGCTATCGCCGTCAATGGAAGGGGCAAACGCTGCTGGTTGTCGCCAACCTTAGCGCAGAACTTCAACACTGGCAGCCAGACGCCGCTCACGGCGAATGGACGGCATTAATCAGCAACTATGACGAAGTGGCAAGTGCACCGTCTGAAATGACGCTACGGCCTTTTGAAGCGGTCTGGTGGCTACAAAATTAACCCTCTCAACCGGCGACTCCCGGTCGCCGGCTCCCGACAAATCCTACTGTTTTTGTTGAATTTTTAAGCAAAACTCAGCACTGCAATATTTACATTAGCCGTAGCGCCCGCCATCTGTACGCTTCGATTTTTACTTTGTCCTACATCAATAAAATCGCAAACTTGTTTGATGCAAATCACTATATATAGACCTTAGAATGCTCGCCGACCCAACATATTGGGTTTATCGTCTACAATATCACCATACCCTTCCAATGAAGAAAGGGGGTGAGATGTGGATAAATTTGACTGGAGAAGCGCTAACACGCGGGCAGGCTTTGTAAATCTCGCCCCCGCCCCGACTTCAGTTCTGTGGATAACCTGTTTTTATAATGGAGTGATCATGACACCGCATGTGATGAAACGCGATGGCTGTAAAGTGCCGTTCAAATCAGAGCGCATCCAGGAAGCTATCCTGCGTGCCGCTAAAGCAGCGGGAGTCGATGACGCAGACTATTGCGCCACCGTCGCGGCAATCGTAAGCGAGCAGATGCAAGGCCGTAGCCAGGTTGATATCAACGAGATCCAGACCGCGGTTGAAAACCAGCTGATGTCTGGCCCGTATAAGCAGCTGGCGCGCGCCTATATCGAATATCGCCATGACCGCGATAGCCAGCGTGAAAAGCGTGGCCGTCTGAACCAGGAAATTCGCGGTCTGGTTGAGCAAACCAACTCGGCGCTGCTCAATGAAAACGCCAATAAAGACAGTAAAGTGATCCCTACCCAGCGTGACCTGCTGGCCGGTATCGTCGCGAAGCACTACGCCCGTCAGCACCTGCTGCCGCACGACGTGGTGATGGCGCACGAACGCGGCGTTATCCACTATCACGACCTTGATTACTCCCCGTTCTTCCCGATGTTCAACTGCATGTTGATCGATCTGAAAGGAATGCTAACGCAGGGCTTTAAAATGGGTAACGCGGAAATCGAGCCGCCGAAATCCATCTCTACCGCGACGGCCGTTACCGCGCAGATTATCGCGCAGGTGGCCAGCCACATTTATGGCGGCACCACCATTAACCGTATCGATGAAGTTCTGGCCCCGTTCGTGACCGCCAGCTTCAATAAACATCGTCAGACCGCTGAAGAGTGGCAGATTCCGGACGCCGAAGGCTACGCGCACTCCCGCACCGAGAAAGAGTGCTACGACGCCTTCCAGTCGCTGGAATATGAAGTCAATACGCTGCATACCGCCAACGGCCAAACGCCGTTCGTCACCTTCGGTTTTGGTCTCGGCACCAGTTGGGAATCACGCCTGATTCAGCAGTCCATTCTGCGTAATCGCATTGCGGGCCTCGGCAAAAACCGTAAAACCGCCGTGTTCCCGAAACTGGTGTTCGCCATCCGCGACGGCCTGAACCACAAACCGGGCGATGCCAACTACGACATCAAACAGTTGGCGCTGGAATGCGCGAGCAAGCGCATGTACCCGGACATCCTCAACTACGACCAAGTTGTGAAAGTTACCGGTTCGTTCAAAACGCCAATGGGTTGCCGCAGCTTCCTCGGCGTGTGGGAAAACGAAAACGGCGAGCAGATCCACGATGGCCGTAATAACCTCGGCGTGATCAGCCTGAACCTGCCGCGCATCGCGCTGGAAGCGAAAGGCAATGAAGACGCGTTCTGGAAACTGCTGGACGAACGTCTGGTGCTGGCACGTAAAGCGCTGATGACCCGCATCGCGCGTCTGGAAGGCGTGAAAGCGCGTGTGGCCCCAATCTTGTATATGGAAGGCGCATGCGGCGTGCGTTTGCAGGCTGACGATGACGTGTCTGAAATCTTCAAAAACGGTCGTGCGTCTATCTCGCTGGGCTACATCGGTATTCACGAAACCATCAACGCGCTGTTTGGTAATCAGCACATTTATGACAATGAAGCGCTACGCGCCAAAGGCACTGCCATTGTTGAACGTCTGCGCCAGGCCGTCGACCAGTGGAAAGAGGAAACCGGCTACGGCTTCAGCCTCTACAGCACACCAAGTGAAAACCTGTGTGACCGCTTCTGCCGCCTTGATACCGCCGAATTCGGCGTGGTACCGGGCGTGACCGATAAAGGTTACTACACCAACAGCTTCCACCTGGACGTTGAGAAAAAGGTTAACCCGTACGACAAAATCGATTTTGAAGCCCCCTATCCGCCGCTGGCGAACGGCGGTTTCATTTGCTACGGCGAGTACCCAAACATTCAGCACAACCTGAAAGCGCTGGAAGATGTCTGGGATTACAGCTATCAGCACGTGCCGTACTACGGCACCAACACGCCGATTGATGAGTGCTATGAGTGCGGCTTTACCGGTGAGTTCGAGTGCACCAGCAAAGGCTTTACCTGCCCGAAATGCGGCAACCACGACGCGTCCCGCGTGTCGGTCACCCGCCGCGTGTGCGGCTATTTAGGCAGCCCGGATGCGCGTCCGTTTAACGCCGGTAAGCAGGAAGAAGTGAAACGCCGCGTGAAACACCTCGGCAACGGGCAGATCGGTTAAACGGCTGCCCCTCACCCCGTCCCTCTCCCCAAGGGAGAGGGAGAAAACCACGACGACCTCTATGATCTGCCCGGTCGGTCCCCTCTCCCTGCGGGAGAGGGTTAGGGTGAGAGCCACAACCCGCACCATACTCAATAAGAAAAACCATGAATTACCATCAGTACTACCCTGTCGATATCGTCAATGGCCCCGGCACGCGCTGCACGCTGTTTGTGGCGGGCTGCGTACATGAATGCCCGGGCTGTTATAACAAAAGCACCTGGCGCGTGAATTCCGGCATGCCGTTCACGACTGAAATGGCCGACCGTATTATCGCCGATCTCAACGACACACGCGTGAAACGTCAGGGGATTTCACTCTCCGGCGGCGACCCATTGCATCCGCAAAACGTACCGGAAATTCTCAAACTGGTTAAACGTATACACACGGAATGTCAGGGGAAAGATATCTGGGTGTGGACCGGCTACAAGCTGGACGAACTGAACGCTGCGCAAATGGAAGTAGTCGATCTCATCAACGTGCTGGTCGACGGTAAATTTGTGCAGGATTTAAAAGACCCGGCCCTTATCTGGCGCGGCAGCAGCAATCAGGTAGTGCACCACCTGCGTTAAACAAGGGGCGTCGCCCGCCCCTCTTCAAAACCGACTCACACACTCCATTGCCACTGTCTTGAAATCCTCGAAATCCCGGCAGCTGCACAGCCGCGCCATTGCGCGTTCGCGCAGGAAGGTGACGAAAATATCGTAGATCGCCATCGCCTCTTCATACTCGCGTTTGCTGATCGCAAGCAGGAAGATGACGTGCGCGGTTTCCTCGCCCCATGCAATTCCCTGCGGCGCCAGCACCGTGTAGACCACTGTTTTTTGTGCCAGCAATCCCAGGGCGTGAGGCAGCGCGATGCCGTCGCCGAGCATGGTGCTGACGATGGCTTCACGTTCTACAACTGAAGCGTGGAACTCGGCGTCAACAAAGCCTTCATCATGAAGCTGAGCGCAAAGTTCGCTAAATAAGGTCTGTTGGTCGATATCGCCGTCGATAATGCGAAAATGTGCCGCATCGAAATATTTGTTCAGCATCCACGGGCGGGTGCGGTCTACCAGCACCAGTTTGCCGATCTGTTCAAGCTGGAACTCGGTCGGGAACGGCGCAATCGTGACTACCGGTTTATCTTTTTCATTGATGCGCGCGGTCGAGATAACGAAGTCTTCACTGATGCTTTCCCGCTGTTCGTAATCACGCAGCGAAAGCACATCGGTCACGTCAATCTGCGGATATTTACGCTGCAGCACCGCTTCAATCATGCGCACCATCGCCGTACTGGTGTCGCACACCAGCAAGACGCGCGGCTGGCGCTGATAGCCAATGTTGTAGTGCCGCTCCAGCCCTACGCCGATGTGCAGTACCAGGAACCCAACTTCGTTTTCACTGATGGTGTACGGCGTGTATTTTCCCCAGCTCGATACCGCCGCCAGGGTCATATCCCACGCCATCGGGTAGTGCTGTTTGATGTTATCCAGCAACGGGTTAGGAATCATGATTTGATAGCGCACGCGGGTGATCATGGTTTTAATATGGGTGAGCAGATCCGCATGCAACTGGTCGTCGTTTTGCAGGTTATAGTTATAGTGGCTGTTGATGTAGCTGAGGATATAGTCCACCAACGCTTCGGCGTCGTCGGCGCTGATAGCGCTTGGCGAAACCTGCTGCGTCTGACGTGCGGAAATATGCACGCACAGCCAGGCTTTTTCAGAGTCGGCCAGCGGTTTACCGGCAAGCGCCTGAATTGCTGCGGCAATATCCCGCGCCGCGTCGCGCACGTTCTGCGATACCTCTTCTTCTGCCGCAAATTCTGCCAGCGGGAATCCTTCACTGATGCGGCGTACCGCCACCGCGCAGTAAAGACGAATGAAGCGTTCACCTTCGTCGGTCAGGCGAATCGCATAGCGAGTGAGCGTTTCCTGCAACGTCGCGGTAAGCGAGGTGATGGCCCCCGCATTAAGCGCTTCCGCCATCAGTTGCGCATTAAATCCTTCCTGCTGAGGCAGTTCCCAGAGGATATCCGTCAGGCACGCGCGAATAGAGACTTCACTGCCAAACAGCTTCATGCCGTGACGCGGACGCGTCTCGAGCGTCAACTGATAGCGCTGAAAACGCTCACGCACGGCGATCATGTCATTTTGCAGCGTGGCGCGGCTGACAAACCACTCATCCGCCAGATCTTCCAGCTTGAGAGAAAATGCGGACGTAAGAAAGCGCACCGCCAGCGAATGTTCGCGCTCGCTGGCGGTACGTGGAATACGCAGCGTACTCGGCGCGCTCTCTTCCAGTTTTTGGTAACGATTGGGGTCACTGATATTGAGCTGATAACCGCTGCCGCGCGTCAGCGTAAACTGCGCGCCATAGCTCTCCAGTAAGGCATTAAGCGCCGAGATATCGGCGCGAACGGTACGGGTGGAAACGGACAATCGTGCAGCCAGCTCATCCTGCGGCAAAACTTCGTTTTGCAGTAAATTGAACAGTTGGGCTAAACGTTGGTTGGGGAATCGCACGTCAGTTTCCTTATTACGCCTCAGGGGTTAAACGAAATCACCATCTGCGATGGGCTGCCGACCGATGTGTATTCAGGGACAAATGTCAGCGTGCCATCGTCAGGCGCGACGCGAAAACGGGTGATGTTATCGCTGCGCTGATTCATTACGTACAGCCAGCGGCCCTCGCTATCCAGCGTCAGGCTGCGCGGGTAGTCGCCTCGCGTCCATATATTATCATTATGAATCAATGAGCCATCATTCATAACCGTGAAGTGAGCAATACTGTTGTGCAGACGATTGGCAACATAGAGCTGTTTTCCGTCAGCGCTGATTGCCAGCCCGGCGGCGAAGCTGGTTCCCTGATACGCTTTCGGCAGCGATGACACCGTTTTCCCTTCCTGAAGTTGCCCGGTTGCTGCATCCAGGTGGTAATGCGTCAGCGTAGAAGACTCTTCGTTGATCACAAAAAGCCCATCGCCTTTTGCTGTAAACACAAAATGACGCGGCCCCGCGCCCGGTGACGACGCATTGATGAACGGCGGCGTGTTGGGGATCAACGTGCCGTTCTTTTCATCCAGACGATACTGGTAGATCCGATCGAGGCCCAGATCGGTAGAAAAAACATATTTCCCGCTGGGATCGGCGGCGATCATGTGTGCATGCGGGCCGTTATGATCGCTGGCGGCAAAACTGCCTTTGACCGCAGCCGTCGGTTTCGCGGCGCCTGGCTCGCCTGCATCCTGATGAAAATCGCTGGCCTCCGCCAGACTGCCATCGGCTTTCACCGGCAACATCGCCACGGAGCCGCTGACGTAATTCGCCACCAGCAGATGTTTTCCGCCAGGCGTCAATGAGAGATACACCGGGCCCGCGCCGCCGGATGAAACCTGATTTAGCTCTTGGAGCGCGCCCTTCTCATCCACCCGCAGCGCCTGCACCACGCCTTTCTCTTCTTCGCTTGCGACATACAGGGTTTTGCCATCGGCAGAGACGGTAAGCTGTGCAGCGTTGGGTAACGTGCTGACCAGGGTTTTGTCGCTTAACGCCCCGGTTTTGCTGTCGAGGGTGAAGCGGTAAACGCCTTCGCCGTTGGGGTTGTAGGTGCCCACCCACGCGTATTGCGTCTGCGCGATGGCGGTGGTGGCAAGCAGAGAAAGTGAAGCGACAAGCAGGTGGCGGGATGGGTGCATGGTGGCTCCTTGGGAATGGTGTGGTGAGTTCCCCCCTCACCCCGGCCCTCTCCCACAGGGAGAGGGTGAAAACCAGCGCAGGTATTTCACATTTGCACTGTCCGTCCCCTCTCCCTGTGGGAGAGGGTTAGGGTGAGGGGGCCCTTATTACTTCACTAACGCCTTCGTCATCTCCAGCAGCGCGCGCACGTCGTCCGGGCGAGTGTTGCCGCTGGCTTTATCAATAATAGAACTGTAGATGTGCGGGATGATTTTGCTTACGCCGGCATCAAGGGCAATTTGCAGGATCTCGCTGAAGTTCTCCAGATCGATCCCCCCCGTTGGTTCCAGCCAGAAGTCATGACGCGCGCAGGCTTCTGCCACCGCTTTATACTCATCACGGCACTTCAGGCCGCCCATCGGGAAGTATTTGATTGAGCTGCCGCCCATATCTTTCAGCAGGGCGATCGCCGTTTCGACCGGCACGATGCCATCCGGCGCGGTGCTGCTCAGTGGCCCGGTGGAGATTTTCACCATGCCCGGCGTGCCGGTTGGCGAGACAAGACCGTTCACTACGGTGTCATTTTGCCCCAGCAGCGCACGGCTGGTTCCGACACCGGTGAAGACCTGGTTGACGTGCTGCGGCTGCACTTCAGCGGAGATGGCACTGACCATTGCCGACTGATTCGGGTCGCCCGCGCCCAGGCCAACGGAGAGCGCATTATCAATCCGCGCCGCGTAATCACGCATATCCGCTACGGCACTTGCCACATCCGGGTAATTTTTGGAGAGCACGCCCACCAGCACATGACCTTCCGCCGCTTCATAAATCTCGCTGGCGTTCTCTTTGCTGCCTGCCAGAACGTTCAGGCAGACACGGTCACGGTAAAAGTTTGGGGTCAGTTTCATGCGTTAATCTCCTGTTTAATCACTTCAGCAATACGGCGGGCAACAATATCCAGTTGCGCCTGGTCAACACTGCGCACGTCGGCTTCGATAATGCCTTCGTTGGCTTTATAGCCACGGAAGTAGATGGCGTATTGCCCCTGCTTGAGCGCATCGACCAGCTCGCCCGTGCCAATACCGGTAACGGCTTCATCGAATTTAATTTCGGTACGCGCGATATCACGCCCGGCGCTATCCCAGACCACGCGAGCGGACACGCCATTGAGCGTATTCAGTGCCTCGATAAACGGCGTCATCTTCGCCACCATTTCAGCACCGCTCTCTTTCGTTGCGGTAAGGTAATGTTCAATGGCGCAAGTCAGGCCGAGAATGCCCTCTTTGCCCACTTTCATCGCGCGGCCAATGCCCGCTGACTGGCGTTTTACCCACTCGACATACTGGGTTTTGCCGATCACCAGCCCGCTGGTCGGCCCTTCGATGGCTTTCGCGCCGCTGTAAATGACCAGGTCTGCACCCGAACGGTAGTAGCACTGCAGGTCTTCTTCCGCCGCCGCATCGACGATCAACGGTAGATTGTGTTTGCGAGCGACAACAACCGCCTGCTCAACGCTGAGCATGCTTTTCTGCACGCAGTGGTGAGATTTGATATACAGGATAGCCGCCGTGCGCGGGGTAATTGCCGCCGCCAGCTGTGCTGCGGAACATTCGTTAGCGTAGCCTGCTTCCACCAGCTTGCCGCCGCCCAGCGCAACCATGGTGCCCACCGGCGCACCGAAGTTGACGTTATGACCTTTGGGCAGGACGATTTCGTTGTTCTCAATCGGCGTGACGTGCAGGTTTTCCAGCAGCCAGTCGCTGTCTTTAACGAGCACCGCCGCCACGGACTGCGCAATGCCTGCCGACGCACAGGAGACGACCGTCGCCCCTTCCACATCCAGCAAATTAGCAATGTACTCGCCGGTTTTATTGACCAAGTCTTTCATCTCGAAATACTGGTTCATGCCGTCCATCGCCGCCTGTACCACTTCCGGGCGTGGGGTTGAAACACCCAGCGCGGTCATGCGGCCAGAGGTGTTAATCACTTGCTTTAAATTGTATTTCTCAAAAATCGAAGGCATTTTCTGCACTCCCTTGTTCGGTCATATAGCCCTTGCCTGCACGCACGGCAGCCAGCGGCACCAGAATTTTGTCAGCCTGAAGCGAAACGTTTTCCGCATCGGTCAGGCTCATCGGTTGATCTTTCACGGTGAAGATCGTCAGATCCGCGTCCATCCCCGGCGCCAGGCGACCTTTGCGGGTCAAGCGCAGCCCTTCAGCGGCATGCGTGGTCACGCAGGCAATCACCTGCGGCAGCGACAGGCCAATGGCGAGGAATTTGGACATCACCAGCGCCAGCGAACGTACCGGGCCGTCGATGCGGTTACGGCAGTAGATATCGGAACTGATGGTGTGCGGCAGAATGCCCATCGCGATGGCGCGTTTCGCTACCTCAAAGCTAAAGCTGGCGGTACCGTGGCCGACATCGAGACGGACGCCACGCTTGAGCGCACGCGTAATCGATGCGCGCAGTTCGCCTTCCGGCGTCAGGATGCGGTTCGGTTTGCCGTTGTAGCAGTGGGTAATGATGTCGCCAGCACTCAGCAGGTCGGCAATTTCATCCAGATTCGGCGGGTTGTTGCCGATATGCACCATCAGCGGCAAATCGCCGTTGGCTTTCTGCATCGCTTTCGCATGTTCCAGCGGCGTAATACCGTTTTCACCCACGACGCTGCTGCTCATGCGCGCCTTCAGCCCGACGATAAAATCAGGGTGGCGTTTCACCGCCTGGTGTACCGCGTCGGCGTCGATATTGGCCATATTGGCCAGCTCGTTCTGAGCAATCAGCCCGACGCGCGAGATATTCAGCAGCGCGTAAACGTCAGTCGCCGCCTGGCGAGTGAGTTCATAGAATTCATCCACGTCATCTGCCCCGGTGCTACCGGCATCGATAACGGTCGTCACGCCAGTGGCGATGCCTACGCTATCGGGTTCGTCGTGATAAATCGGTGATTTCGGGTAGCAGTGAACGTGGGAGTCAATCCAGCCCGCGCTGACGTAGTAGTTGCCGTGCAGATCAATGGTTTTCTTTGCGGGTGACGTCAGGTCACCCAGCGCGTGGATTAAGCCATCCTGAATGGCGATATCGGTCAGGGTATCGTCGACGAGGCGCGCACCGCGCAGGAGTAAATCAAACATCTCATTCTCCTGAGAGAGCGGGCGTTTTCACGCCCGCGGGGAGTTAGCTAATCGCGATTGGGAACAGTGCACCAAACAGCATTGCACCCAGAATCGCACCGCCGGTAATCGGCTTTTGCCAGAGGTAGAAAAGCAGCGCGCCAAGCAGGGAACCGATACCGATTGGAATGGAGGCGGTCATCGCGCTGAGAATAATCAATGGGCCAAGGAAGCGGCCAGAGGCGTTACCTGCGCCCATCATCACGTCGGCCCCGTAGGTCGAGTCGCTCTGATTAATGGTGAACTTACGCGCCAGAATAATGACGTAACCAATCGCCAGGCCAATCACCAGGCCGGTAATCAGTGAAGCGATAAAGTTGGTCACCGGGAACATGATGCCCGCGCCCAGCAGCAGCGCCGGAACGCCGAGGCCGACGCCGGTTTGGATCGCGCCGCCGATGTCCAGAATCCCCACCAGCGAGCCTTCGATGATGCGGGCAAACAGGAAGCTTGCGCCAAACGCCGCCACCGCGCCGTAAGCACCGGTATCAATCCCGGCGCGCAGCATGGAGACAAACGCCACTTCGTTAAATGCGCCGATGCCGTAGAGGTAGTACATGTGCGTCCCGGCGAACACGCCGGAGGAGAGCAGACCAACAAAGATCGGGAACGACCAGTCGGCATACCAAAAACCTTTATTCTGTTCCATTTCGGGGCTCCCGTTATTTGCCGCTGAGCGAGTTGTGGATCAGATCGAGCCAGTTCGGCACGGTCAGATGGAAGGATTCGATCATCTTCATGTCGAAGCCGCGGAAGAAGGCGCTCAGGACAAACAGCACCACGATGGCGCTCATCATCACTTTGGTGATGCGGTTCCAGCCGCTCTCTTCAACACCTTTACCAATCAGAATACCCAGCACCAGACCCGGTACGGCGTTCCCCATGATCATCTGCGCCGCGCCGCCAAAGACGGTGGCCCAGAAGCCGGATTTTTTACCCGCGTCGATCGCCGCCAGCCAGAAGATAACCGGCATCACCGTATTCACCAGCAGGTTCGCTGCCGGAACCAGTACCTTCACAGCGGTCACCTGGAGTGATTCGGGTACTGAGGAAGCGGTTAAGTTGAGGAAGGTGACAACCAGCATGCCGATCACGCCGCAGGCAATCGCCATTTTCTTCGGATCGTGCAGCGTCTCGCCAACGTTACGGTTTTTGATCATCAGTGCCGCCGCCCCCCAGTTCGGGATGATGCGGTGGTCAACGTCCTGGGTAAATGAACCTGCTGCAACCGAAGAGGCCCAGGCGTTAAAGAAGAAGCCAAGGCCAAAGGAGAAGTGTGACGCCGGGTCGCCTTCACAGGAGTTCAGCTCCCCCAACGTACGAAACGCGCCCATACCTTGCGTGGTAGGCGCATGGAACATGCGTGCAGCACCGGCCCCTACGCCGACACCAACCAGGCCGCCGATAATGAGCGATTTTATTAATATAATTAAGAACATCAGTCTGCCCTTCTGTGTGATTTAGCTCTGCGTGACGAAATCCACGTTGTCGAGATTGATGGCGGTCACGTTGACGGTCACGTCCAGCTCCACGCTGTAGGTGCGTCGTTCCCGGCGCAAAAAGAAGAATAAGAACGCTTCTTTGCGCACCGCTTCATACGCATGAACAACCTGCACATCCTGTGGCTCAATACGCAGTAAGATGTGCGGTGTATCTTTCATCACCGCGGCCTGGACATGGTTTAGCGCGTCGGCAAAGGCGCGCGCTTTGGCGTCGCCTTTCCCTTTGACTCTCACCGTTTTGGTGAATTGTTGTTTCATACTCACGCGCCGTACTTCTTCTGCCACGCCTGTACCAGACGCTCGCCCAGCTCTTCTTTATCCATAAAACCGAAGCCCAGCACGTTGCAGCCTTCATTAATCGCGGTGACGCCTTCATCAACAGAGCGCATGCCGTATTTGGCTTTGTAGCCATATTTGGTCTGGGCGGTGATTGCACCTGCACCGCCGCTGCCGCAGAAAGAGATACCAAAAGTGGCGTTTTCCGCTTTCATGACATCGCCCAACTTCATATCTGCCGCCACGCCCGGGACAACAACCGCACGACCACCGGCTTTCTCAACGCCTGCGGCCACTTTCTGGCCTTTGCCTAAACGATCGCCAATCACAACGGTAATCTGTTCCATGTTTTGCTCCTTAAAGGTTTTCTTTTGCGACTTCGAAGTGAACGGAAAGCAGCCAGGACTCTTCGTCAGGAAGATTGCCAAACTGCGCGACCACTTCGCGGGCAAGTTGCATTGATTCTGGTGAAATTTCGTCGAACAGGCTGGCATCTACCTCTGGCAGTGGCTCACCGGTCACAGACCGATGCGCCATTGCGCGCAGGTGGGAAGTCAGCATCTGTTCCTGTACGTCGTTGGGGATAATGTTGTGGCTGCGTAACAGGGCGAAAACCTGCTTCAGCATGGTGTCGGCAAGCTGTTCTGTTTGCGCTGCCGGTTCCACATCATTGTTCACTACCGCTGCATTCATCACTCGTCTTACCCCGTTAATGGCTCTGGGTTCAAAGTAACGATGCGCGTTGCAGGTTTGTAGCGAGTTGTTTTCCACTTCAAAGTGGAAAGGCGAAGGAGGCCAGTGATCTGTGCCACAAAATTTGCGGTTTTAACGATTTATCGGCGGAAAAGCGTGATATTCATCACGCGAATATGTCCTGAAATGGAAATTTAATGGGGGAAGTGGTCTTGTGAATTTGTACGAAAATGTGAGGTGGATAAGGTTTGCTTATGTGCGGTGTCATTGCCGGATGCGCTTCGCTTATCCGGCCTACGAGGGCGGTGATTTGTAGGCCGGATAAGCGAAGCGCATCCGGCATAAAAACGAGCGCTATTTTGGAATTTGCAAAATAATATTATCCAAATCCCTGTCGCTGTATTTATCAGTAAGCTCAATAAAAGCCACCCCCGCTTTTCGGCAGGCTTCCTTTTTTACCGCATCGCGCTGAATGGCATTTCCCTGATAATGGCCACTCCCCTGATACTCAATGACCACGAGCGGATCGCCATAAGGCGAAATAATAACAAAGTCGACGCGTTTATTATTGACGCAGAAATAGGCGCTTTTATTCGGGGAACTAATAATTTCCCCCATACTGACCTGCGTAAAAAGTCGATAGCCCGGTCGGTTAGCCTTTAGCAGCGGCTCCAGGCGAACAAAGAGTCCATACTCCTCTTTGTTCATCAGTTTACTTTTGTGGAAGTCACTACGGGCGACAATATCGAGTTGGTTTTCAGATTGCTTAACAGTTTTTCGTTTTCTTTTTGGGGATATTTTATTAGTGATAGCTATTAATAATAAAGCACCAATAAATATAAAGAATAATTTTGAATATAAAGCCGTGGTAAATAGTTTAAGTGCTTCCAGTCCATTCATGTTAAATGACTTAATCCGTTTAAGATTAATATATATTAACAGAGAACAACAAAAATAAAAAAGGCGGTGATATCACCGCCTCCCTGGAATTAACGAAACTTCTTGTGGTTTTCGTTGCGCGTGGCTTTAAAGTCTTCCGCCGCCGCTTTGGCTTCCTGCACTTTGCCTTCATTCACCAGCTTCAGCGCGCCATCAATTTGCCCGACCAGAACATCAAAGCCGTGACGATAATCTTTCATCTCGGCGCTATCAGCCGCTTTGCTTTCCAGCTTCGGTGGGGTCTCTTTCTGGGCATCCAGCGCGGCGGTACGCATTTCGGTGAGCGCCGCCTTCAGCTCAGTCGCATCTGAAGTGCTCTCGACCACTTTGAGGTTTTTCGCCAGCGTGTCCATATCCTCTTCGAGATCGGCGAACGCAGGTGCTGCCGCGCCCAACGCAAGAGAGGATACGGCCAACATTGCTAAGAGTTTTTTACGCATTGCTCACTTCCTTTTTTATTATTAAGCAATCAGACGCGGCAGGGCGCGTCCGTAAAAACCGGGCGTTATTGCCCGGCGATTTTCATCTCCGGCAGAAGCACGGAGCCACACTGGATATTGCTGCGCGTTTCGATATCGTCAGCAATCGTGACGATATTACGCCACATATCTTTCAGATTTCCTGCGATCGTAATCTCACTGACCGGATACTGGATCTCGCCATTTTCGACCCAGAAACCGGATGCACCGCGAGAATAGTCGCCGGTAATACCGCTGACACCTTGTCCCATCAATTCCGTGACGACAAGACCTGTCCCCATCTCTTTAAGCAACTTTTCAAAACTCAGGCCGCGACCGGCGATGCGCCAGTTGTGGATGCCGCCCGCGTGACCGGTGCTCTTCAGGCCCAGCTTACGCGCAGAGTAATTCGTCAGCAGCCACTGCATCAGCACGCCATCCTTGATGATGTCGCGGCGCTCAGTGCGCACACCTTCACTATCGAATGGCGTGGAGGCCAGCCCTTTCAGCAGGTGCGGGTGTTCTTCAATGGTGAGCCACTCCGGCAGGATCTGCTTACCGAGAGAATCGAGCAGGAAGGTCGATTTGCGATACACCGAACCACCGGCAATCGCACCGACCAGATGTCCAAACAGACCGGTTGCCACTTCGTTGGCGAAAATCACCGGCGCTTTCATGGTAGAGAGTTTACGCGGCGACAGACGTGCCAGCGTGCGGCGGGCACACTCTTCACCAACGGCTTCCGGCGTTTGCAGATCGCCCAACGCACGGCCAATGGTATAAGCGTAATCGCGTTCCATATCACCGTCGGCTTCGGCTATCACACAGCTGGAGAGCGAGTGGCGCGTCGAGCAATAGCTTTGCAGCATGCCGTGGCTGTTACCAAACACTTTGATACCGTAGTGGCTGTTAAAGCTGCCGCCTTCGGTATTGGTGATGCGTTTGTCAGCCTTCAGCGACGCCTGTTCCGCACGCGCGGCGTATTCGATGGCTTCATCCGGCGTCACTTCAGCCGGATGGAACAGGTCAAGATCCGGCGCATCGAAGGCCAGCAGATCTTTATCCGCAACGCCCGCGCACGGATCTGGTGAGGTATAGCGCGCAATATCCAGCGCCGCCTGAACCGTTCGCGCGATGGCGTCCGGGCTGAGGTCAGTGGAGGACGCGCTGCCTTTACGATTCTGGTGATAGACGGTGATGCCAAGCGCACCATCGCTATTAAATTCAACGTTTTCCACTTCACCATAACGGGTGCTGACGCCAATGCCCGTGGTCTTACTCACCGCGACTTCAGCACCATCTGATTTGCCTGATGCCAGTTCCAGTGCGGTGGAGACAGCTTTTTCCAGCGCAATACGCTGTTCTGCAACTTGTGTGATTACTTTCATCGCCAATGCCATAATGTTAGGTAAAGTTACCTGAAGTCTAACAGAGAACCCTTTCTCAGTGTGCGCCCAAGCTGTTAGTATTAGCCTCTTTTTTAAGGAGCCTGAAATGACAAAGCAGCCCGAAGACTGGCTCGACGACGTGCCCGGTGATGATATCGAGGACGAAGATGATGAAATTATCTGGGTCAGCAAGAGTGAAATTAAACGTGATGCCGAAGAGCTGAAGCAGCTTGGCGGTGAGATCGTAGACCTGGGTAAAAACGCGCTGGATAAAATCCCGCTCGATGATGACCTGCGTGCCGCCATTGAACTGGCGCAGCGCATCAAGAAAGAAGGTCGCCGCCGCCAGATGCAGCTGATCGGTAAAATGTTGCGTAGCCGCGACGTCGAGCCGATTCGCCAGGCACTGGATAAGCTGAAAAACCGCCACAATCAGCAGGTTGCCCTGTTCCATAAACTGGAACAACTGCGCGATCGTCTGATTGATAACGGTGATGAAGCGATGGATGAAGTCCTGAATCTGTGGCCGAATGCTGACCGTCAGCAACTACGTTCACTGATCCGCAACGCGAAGAAAGAGAAAGAAGGGAATAAGCCGCCGAAGTCTTCGCGTCTGATTTTCCAGTATCTGCGCGAACTGGCGGAGAACGAAGGGTAAGGCGGGAGCAGGTTTGTTCCCCCTCACCCCGGCCCTCTCCCGCAGGGAGAGGGAGAAAACAGGTGCGGACTGTTCCCTCTTCCACAGGGAGAGAGAGAAAACAGGTGCGAACTGTTCCCTCTCCCTCAGGGAGAGGGTTAGGGTGAGGGTTGTTTCAGCCCCATCACCACCCCGCACAACCCCTCATTAAACCGCTGATACCCCGTCGCATCGATCCCCTGCGGGTAACTCAGCACCACCAGCTCATGGTCGGCAATCCCCTGATGATACGTCGGGTGCGCGTGCGCCCACGGGTTCGCGACAAAACCCATTGATTGATAAAACCGCAGCCGCCGATGAGCAACCTCCGTGGTAAGCGGGTCGATCTCCAGCACCGTTAACGGGGCACGGCTCAAAAGTTCAGCCAGCAAAATCTTGCCGTAACCTTTTGAACGTAAAGCGCTATCAACCGCCAGATGCTCAATATAAAGCATCTCTCCCAGCCGCCAGCTACCGCTCATCCCCACAAATTGTTCATCGTCAAACCACGCTTCCAGCGCATAGCGCGGGTCGTTAAGTGCCTGCGCTTTCGCCGCAGGTTCACGCTGTTCATGCCACGGAAAAGCCTGCACGTAGAGCGCATCGACGCGCGCAAAAAGCGCCGAGTCTGTTGAAGTGAGTTTATGTGCCGAAAGCATCCACGTTCTCCGCTGAAATTTGCCAATAAAAAAGCCAACCGGTTTCCCGGTTGGCTGCGCAGAAACCTGACCTGAGTGAGGTTACTGTTGTTGCTGTTCCGCTTTTTTCGCCAGGCCGTCCAGCAGTTTCTGGTGGATACCACCAAAGCCGCCGTTGCTCATCACCAGAATGTGATCGCCCGGATGCGCGGTTTTCAGCACCATGTCCACCAGCGTATCGACGTCGGCGCTCCAGTGCGCAGGCTGCACGCAGGCTTCCGCCACTTCGGCCACCTGCCACGGAATGTGCTGCGGCTGAAGCAGGAAGACTTCATCCGCGCGGCCCAGCGACGGGGCGAGATCGTCTTTGCAGACACCCATTTTCATGGTGTTGGAACGAGGTTCCAGCACCGCCAGAATGCGTGCTGTGCCGCCGACTTTACCGCGCAGCGCCTGAAGCGTGGCGAGGATGGCTGTCGGGTGGTGCGCGAAGTCATCGTAAACGCTCACGCCGTTGGCTTCACCACGCAGTTCAAGGCGGCGACGGGCGTTGATGAACGAACCCAGCGCGTTCGCCGCATCCGCAGGCGTAACGCCGACGTGACGCGCAGCAGCAATCGCCATCAGGCCATTGTGCATGTTGTGCTCGCCCACCAGGCCCCATTTCACCTGACCGACAACGTCGCCATCGAGCAGCACTTCCCACTCGGAGGCATCAGCATTCAGTTTTTTCGCCTGCCAGTGGCCCTGTTCGCCCACCAGTTCCTGCTCGCTCCAGCAACCCATCGCCATCGTCTGTTTCAGATTGATGTCGTTTTCCGGCCAGATAATGCGCCCCTGCCCCGGTACGATGCGCACCAGGTGATGGAACTGTTTCTGAATCGCTTTCAGGTCATCAAAGATATCCGCGTGATCGAACTCAAGGTTGTTGAGGATCAGCGTGCGCGGGCAGTAATGCACGAATTTAGAACGCTTATCGAAGAAGGCGCAGTCGTATTCATCCGCTTCAATCACAAAGAACGGGCTGTCACCCAGACGCGCGGAAACGTCGAAGTTGCCCGGCACACCGCCGATCACAAAGCCCGGCTTGTAGCCGCACGCGTCGAGGATCCAGGTCGCCATGCCGGCCGTGGTGGTTTTACCGTGCGTACCGGCAACGGCCAGCACCCAGCGGTCGCGCAGGACGAAATCATGCAGCCATTGCGGGCCGGACATGTACGGAATGTTCTTTTCCAGCACCGCTTCAACACACGGATTCCCGCGCGTCATGGCGTTACCGATGATCACCAGATCCGGCTGCGGGTCGAGCTGGCTGGCGTCGTATCCCTGAATTAAATCAATGCCCTGGTTCTCAAGCAGCGTGCTCATTGGCGGATACACATTCGCATCCGAGCCCGTTACTTCATGGCCGAGGGAGCGAGCCAACATTGCCAGTCCGCCCATGAAAGTGCCACAAATTCCCAAAATATGAATGCGCATACGTCACTATCCTTCTTTTATCTACCGCACATTTTACCCACATGTTCGCCAGCAGAGAAATGCATTTCAGGATATTCCGTACTTTGCTGGCGCGATTCACCTGTGCGCATTCTTTTTATTCTTTGTTAAGATTGTTGCAGTCGCTTTACTCCACATTAACTGCAGGGAAAGTGTTATGAAAACGTTAGGTGAATTTATTGTCGAGAAACAGCATGAGTTTTCTCATGCGACCGGTGAGCTTACCGCTCTGCTGTCGGCAATAAAGTTAGGTGCCAAAATCATCCACCGCGATATCAACAAAGCAGGTCTGGTTGATATCCTGGGTGCCAGCGGTGCTGAAAATGTTCAGGGCGAGGTGCAGCAAAAACTCGATCTGTTCGCCAACGAAAAACTGAAAGCCGCACTGCGCGCCCGCGATATCGTCGCTGGCATCGCATCCGAAGAAGAAGACGAGATTGTGGTCTTTGAAGGGTGTGAACACGCGAAATATGTGGTGTTGATGGATCCACTGGACGGCTCCTCCAACATCGATGTGAACGTCTCTGTCGGGACGATTTTCTCTATCTATCGCCGCGTGACCCCTGTCGGTACGCCGGTCACTGAAGAAGATTTCCTGCAACCCGGTAACAAGCAAGTCGCTGCGGGTTACGTGGTTTATGGCTCCTCAACCATGCTGGTTTACACCACCGGTTGCGGCGTCCATGCCTTCACCTACGACCCATCACTGGGCGTGTTCTGCCTGAGCCAGGAGCGCATGCGCTTCCCGCAAAAAGGCAAAACTTACTCCATTAACGAAGGTAACTACATTCGTTTCCCGGCTGGCGTGAAAAAGTACATTAAGTTCTGCCAGGAAGAAGATAAATCTACGCAGCGCCCGTACACATCGCGCTACATCGGTTCTCTGGTGGCGGACTTCCATCGCAATCTGCTGAAAGGCGGCATTTACCTCTACCCAAGCACCGCCAGCCACCCGGAAGGGAAACTGCGTCTGCTGTATGAGTGCAATCCGATGGCATTCCTTGCGGAGCAAGCGGGTGGCAAAGCCAGCGACGGCGTGAATCGTATTCTGGATATCGTGCCGGAAACCCTGCACCAGCGTCGTTCATTCTTCGTCGGTAACGACCATATGGTCGACGATGTAGAACGTTTTATCCGTGAGTTCCCTGACGCGTAAATTCGCCAAAAAATGAAAAGGGAGCCTCGCTCCCTTTTTTTATAGCTTCGTCGCCACCCTTGTCACTGGCGCATTCTGCCGATTCTCCCACAGCACGGTCAGCGCACGTTGCAGCGCGATAAAGACAAACAACAGAATGCCGATGGCGATTTTCGTCCACCATGAACTGAGCGTACCGTCAAAGTTGATGTAGGTCTGAATCAAGCCCTGAATCCCCACGCCAAACAGGGTGCCGAGCACAGTTCCAACTCCGCCGCTTAACAGCGTGCCACCGATGACAACCGACGCAATCGCGTCCAGCTCTACACCGACGCCCGCCAACGCATAGCCCGCCTGGGTGTAGATTGAGAAGACAATACCCGCCAGCGTCGCCAGCCCGGTGGAGAGCATATAGATGCGGATTGTTGTACTGCGGGTGGAAATGCCCATCAGGTTTGCTGACGTTGCGCTGCCGCCGATGGCATAAACCTGATTACCAAATCGCGTGCGATGGGCGAGAAAAATCCCGACCACCACCACCATCAGCATCAACAGCCCCATCGCGCTTAAGCGCCCGCCGCCGGGGATCATCCACGCGAGGCTTGAAAGTGTGTCATAAACGGGATGGTTAATCGGAATCGACTCTTCAGACACCAGATAGCTGACGCCGCGCAGGAAGAACATCCCCGCAAGCGTAATGATGAACGCCGGGATTTTCAGCGCATCAATCAGCAGCCCCATAAATGCACCAAACGCACAGCCCATCACCAGCACCAGCGGAAAAGCCAGTAGCGGCGAGATCCCCCAGAAGCCGATCGCTTTGGCGAGGAATACGCCGGTAAAGGCGATCACCGACCCGACCGAGAGATCGATCCCACCGGAAAGGATCACAAACGTCATGCCGACCGCAATGATCCCCAGAAAGGCATTATCGGTGAGGATGTTGCAGATCACGCGCGTCGAGGCGAAGCCGGGAAACTGGGTCAGGCAGTAGAGATAACCGAGGATGAAAACGCCGAGCGTGATCATCAGCGGTAAATTACGTTTTATCATGGCCGCGCATCCCCTTCAGTAAACTAATAAAGCGCGGTGACTGAACAATCAGCACACACAGCACCACCACCGCTTTGACTACCTGGTTGAGCTCCGGCGGGAAACCCGAGAGCAAAATTCCGGTGTTCATCCCCTGAATAATCAGCACCCCCACCACCGACAGCAACAGGTTAAAACGCCCGCCCATCAGCGACCCACCGCCAATCACCACCGCCAGAATGGCGTCCAGCTCCAGCCAGAGCCCGGCGTTATTGGCATCCGCACCGCGAATATCCGCCGCCACAATCACCCCGGCAATGGCTGCGCACACACCGCTCAGGACGTAGGTCAGCATCACCACAATGCGCGTGTTTACCCCGGCATTTTTCGCCGCACGGATGTTAATGCCGACCGCTTCGATAAACATGCCCAGCGCCGTTTTGCGGGTAAACAGCCAGAAAATCAGCAATGTCACCAGCGCGATAATTACCGGCGTCGGGAACAGCAGCAGCGAGCCGCTGCCCAGCCACGCCAGATGCGGTGAATCAAAGGTGACAATCTGCCCGGTAGTGATCAGTTGCGCGACGCCACGCCCGGCGACCATCAAAATTAACGTCGCCACAAAGGGCTGAATTTTGAGGATGGCGACCAGGATACCGTTCCACAGCCCCGCCAGCGCCCCTGAGGCAAGCGCTGCGAGCAGCACAATCGGCAGGCTGTGCCCGGCAACGGTCATCGAGGCCGCCGTCGCCCCGGCAATCGCCATCACCGCCCCCACAGAAAGGTCGATCCCGCCGGTCGCAATCACCAGCGTCATACCGATCGCCAGTAGCGCAACGGGGGCGGCGCGATTGAGGATATCAATCGGGCTACCAAACAGGCGTCCATCCTGCAACACCACCTGTAAGAAGTGTGGCGAGACGAGGCTATCAACCAGCAGCACCAGGATAAGCGCAATAATTTGTGGCGTTCCCGTCGGCCATTTAAAGCGGCGTTTGGGCTGGCCAGCCTGGGGTAGAGATTGTGGCATCACGGTTTACTCCTTATGCCGCAATAGCATTCATAATGGCCGGAACGGAGAGCTTATCGAGCGGGATCTCCGCCACCTGTCGGCGATCGCGCATGATGATTACCCGGTCGGCATAACCCACCAGTTCTTCCAGTTCAGATGAAATCACCAGCAGCGCCAGCCCATCAGCGCACAGGGTTTCGATCAGGCGGATGATCTCAGCATGCGCGCCGACGTCGATCCCGCGCGTGGGTTCGTCGAGGATCAGGAACTGCGGGCGCGTCAGCAGCCAGCGTGAGAGCAGAACTTTTTGCTGATTACCGCCGGAGAGAAATTCGATCGGCTGTTCAGCGCTCGGTGTGCGAATGCCGAGCTGGCGGATAAAGCGCTCGGCAATCTCGTTTTGTTCTTTGCGCGGAATCGGCCTCAGCCAGCCGCGCTGCGCCTGAAGCGCCAGAATGATATTTTCCCGCACCGACGCGGCGGCAATAATGCCGTCGGTTTTGCGATCTTCCGGGCAGAAGCCGATTCCCAGGCAGGACGCCTGATGCGGCGATCGCAGGGTTTGGCGTTTACCTTTGATCGTCGCGCTGCCGCTGTCAGCGGGTTTGATGCCGAAGATCACCTCCGCCGTTTCGGTTCGCCCGGAACCGAGTAATCCGGCCAGCCCGACGATCTCTCCGGGGCGCACCTGGAGATCGAACGGTTCGATGGTGCCCTTTTTGCCGAAACCTTCAAATGCGGCGATCGGTTTGTCGCTTAACAATGTGCGGCCTGCGCGATGTAAGGCGTGAGTATCCAGTTCGCGGCCCAGCATCATTTTTACCAGATCGATTTGCGGCAATTCGCGGGTTTCCCGGCAGCCCACAAACGCGCCGTTGCGCAGCACGGTAATGCGATCGCTCACCGCGTACACCTGATCGAGAAAGTGGGTGACGAAGATCAGGCTGACGCCTTGATCGCGCAGTTGCCGCATCAGGGTGAACAGCATTTCCACTTCTTTGGTGTCGAGGCTGGCGGTGGGCTCATCAAGGATCAGCACTTTGGCAGAGAGATCGATAGCACGGCAAATCGCCACGATTTGCTGCATCGCCACGGAAAACCGGTTGAGCGGCTCGCGGACATCCAGCGAAAACCCGTAAGATTCCATCAGCGCGGTGGCACGCTTTTCCATCTCTTTACGGCGCAGAAAACCGAAGCGTTTCGGCTCGCGGCCAATAAAAAGATTATCCGCCACTGACATATTGGGCAGCAGGTTCACTTCCTGATACACAGTGCCGATACCCAGCTGCTGGGCGTGGGCGGTGTTTTTGGGCGAGATGGTGTTGCCATCCAGCCAGATTGTGCCGCGATCGGCATGGTAAACGCCGGTTAAGGCTTTAATGAGCGTCGATTTCCCCGCACCATTTTCGCCGAGCAGCGCCATAATTTCGCCGCGCCGCAGGCTGAAATCAACGTTATCCAGCGCTTTGACGCCGGGGAAGAATTTGCTTAATCCTTCAGTGCGGAGGATTTCCTGGTGTTGGTTAGTGGTCATGGTTTCCCCCTCACCCTAACCCTCTCCCACAGGGAGAGGGGATGGATTGTGCAAATGGTAAGATTCTGTCCCGTTTTTCCCCTCACCCTAACCCTCTCCCGCAGGGAGAGGGGACGGATAGCGAGGATGGTTAGGTTCTGCTTTTGTTTTCTCCCTGTGGGAGAGGGCCGGGGTGAGGGGCCAAACTCAATACCCCATATTTTTCTTCTTCTCTAACTCTTCTTTCGCCGTATCCGGCAGGTAAAGCGTTGATTTGGTGACGGTGACTTTTTCCGGCAGGGTGCCGTCTTTTTTGAATTTCTCCAGCGCATCAAACGCCGGGCCGGCCATGTTTGGCGTCAGTTCAACACTGGCGTTTGCTTCCCCGGCAATCATCGCTTTATAGATATCCGGCACGCCGTCGATTGAGCCGGTGAGGATATCTTTGCCCGGTTTCAGCCCCGCTTCTTTAATCGCCTGAATCGCGCCGATCACCATGTCATCGTTATGCGCGTAAACCATGCAGATGTTCTTGCCGTTGTTCTCGGCCTTGATGAAGCTCTCCATCACCTCTTTACCCTTGCTGCGGGTAAAGTCACCGGATTGAGAACGGATAATTTTGATGTTTGGCGCTTTGGCGATGGCTTCTGCAAAGCCTTTCTTACGGTCAATCGCCACGCTTGCGCCCACTGTGCCTTGCAGCTCAACAACGTTACATGGCTTGCCGTCGACGGTTTTGGTAAGCCATTCCCCAATCAACTGCCCTTCGAGTACGTTATTTGCCGTGACGGTCGTCATGTAGAGTGATTTGTCTTTCACATCAATCGAGCGATCAAGCAGGAAGACCGGGATTTGCGCGTCTTTCGCTTCTTTTAACACCGGTTCCCAGCCTGTTGCGACCACTGGCGCAATGAAGATGGCATCCACACCCTGGGCGATGAATGAGCGTACCGCTTTGATTTGATTCTCTTGTTTCTGCTGACCATCGGCGATTTTAAGGGTGATACCGCGTTTCTGCGCTTCACTCTTCGCAACGTTGGTTTCCGCTGCGCGCCAGCCGGATTCAGAACCGACCTGCGAAAATCCCACTGTTAAAGGGGCAGCCATGACCATAGACGACATGGCTGCGGAAACTGCTGTGACAAGAAGTAAGCGCTTCCACATAAAGTTATCCTCGTAGGGTTATTGTTGGTGAAAAACACGCCTGCGAACAAACTATAGACAATCCCAAATGTAACAGAATGCGTTACATCACAATTCAAGAAAGTGAATACAATGTTAATTGTCAGTATTAGCAAGAGCTGAGGAGGAATCAGGGATAGGACAATGATTGATATTGCAGAATTTTCGTACGATTTGGGGACTATCACTACGACAATGTAAACGGTTTCACAATTTTATTCAGGATGCGGCTAACTTTATGGATTTTAGAGCTATCGGAAGGCACTGAAAAAGGCGCTCTGGATGAGAGAAGAGATAAAACAGGTCAAGACTTTCGCGATGAGTTGGCTATAATACCCGCCACTTGTTTGCCATACATTTTAAAGGAAACAGACATGAGCTTACTCAACGTCCCAGCGGGTAAAGATCTGCCGGAAGATATCTACGTCGTTATCGAGATCCCGGCGAACGCGGATCCTATCAAATACGAAGTCGACAAAGAGAGCGGCGCACTGTTCGTTGACCGCTTCATGTCCACTGCGATGTTCTATCCGTGCAACTACGGCTACATCAACCACACCCTGTCTCTGGACGGCGACCCGGTTGACGTACTGGTTCCGACGCCGTACCCGCTGCAGCCGGGTTCTGTGATTCGCTGCCGTCCGGTTGGCGTGCTGAAAATGACCGACGAGTCTGGCGAAGATGCCAAACTGGTTGCGGTTCCGCACACCAAACTGAGCAAAGAATACGATCACATCAAAGATGTGAACGACCTGCCGGAACTGCTGAAAGCGCAGATCACCCACTTCTTCGAGCACTACAAAGACCTCGAAAAAGGCAAATGGGTTAAAGTTGACGGTTGGGACAATGCTGAAGCGGCTAAAGCGGAAATCATTGCTTCCTTCGAGCGTGCGAAGAAATAAGCTTTCTTTTTGCGTGATAAAAGACACCGCTTCGGCGGTGTTTTTTTATGTCTGAGTATCAGCATTGCCGGATGCGGCTAACGCCTTATCCGGCCTACAAAGTAGTTCAAATTCAATATATTGCAGAAATCTTGTAGGCCTGATAAGCGTAGCGCATCAGGCAATGTTGCATTCGTCATCACTCTCACACCGCTTCGGCGGTGTTTTTTATGCCCGAAGGCATCACCGCGTAGGCCGCCTAATCCAGAATCGCCTGCGCCCGAAGTAACACATCCTCCATAACTTCCGCGCTCGCCTCGCCCATTTTCTTCGCACCGCGCGCGCGTAAGTCCATCATGCGGAACTGATTAACCAGCACAACACCGCTAACATCGCCCTTTTTGCAGCCCAGCGGAACGGTAAATCCGGCATAACGCGCATAGTTTCCCCCCTGCGTAATGGGTGCTACCAGCACCATCCCGAACCGGTTAAAGGCGCTGACGGAAAGCACGAGCGCTGGGCGCCCCACACCTTTTTGTTCGTGCCCGCTCGCGGGATCAAAACCCACCAGCACGATATCTCCACGTGAAAATTCCGTGCTTTTTACCATGCTTCATCGCCTTGCGGAGCGCTCTTCCCCCAAATGTCATCTTCGCCTGGCGCAGGCGCATTGATGTCGCATTCGGCCAGCAAAGCGTCTAATGAATAGTGCCGCTTTAGCGGTGTCAGGATAATTTGGTTTTCTTTCACATTGACCTCCATGTTCTGCCCGGCAGACAGATTCAGCTCTTTGACGACGGTGCCTGGAATGACCATCCCCATACTGTTTCCCCATTTCTTGATGGTTACATGCATATCGCCTCCTGAAGTTATACAAAGTATAACTCAGTAGGTTCCCGACGAGTTTGCCTTTTCTGTATAAAACGCGCCAGCACGCTTTCTCGCGTTTTTATTAATCTGGAAAGAGTCATGTGAAGTGAAGAGAAAACGAAGATGAGTTGCAGAATAAGCACGCTGCAGCGCACAAAAAACAACGCCACCCGAAGGTGGCGTTATAAGGATTAATACTGGTCTTTGTCTAACCAGTCTCCGCTTTCTATCAGCGGTAGCCCATCGACCGGGCGCTGATAGACGTACATCCAGGCACTACCGTATGGCGTTTGGATAAGGTGACGAGCATATTCACCCGCTTTGGTGCGTAGCTCGTCAAGTTCAGCCATCGTCGCCGCATCAACCCGGTAAACTTCACCGTGTACTGTGCCCGTTCCCGGCACGGCGCCTGGATAGTGGCCCAGGCTGTACAGTTGATAATCGTCTACGCTGTGCTGGCCCAGCAACTGGGCGTTGGTCATCCAGTGGCTGTTGCCTTGTTTACGCCGCAAACTGCCGTATACAAATATTCGCATTGCTAAAACTCAAACTGATAGAGCAAATCAAGCGCCTGGTCGATACCAGACACCGCTTCCAGATATAGCTTAGGCATCAGGCGATAGCGTAACGTGAGTGTCGCTAAGGAGTCAAAGATCCCTACACCATATTTCACCTGCAGACCCGGCAGTACGTAGCCGCTGACCACGACCTGGGATGAGTCGCCCACCCCTTGCGTGTCCAGTGCCAGATTGCTTACGCCAAATGTCTCGCCGATTTTACCCACAACCTGACCACTTTGTGCAACCCCCAGGCCAATAAGCATGGATGTCATCGCGGCACTGTCGCTCTGATCGCTGTCCAGCCCCTGTCCACGAACCAGGTAAGAGAGCGCCATTTGTTGCGACATCGCCGGGTCGGAGAAGACTTCGGCTTTCGGCTGGTCTGCCGGGCCGGTAACGCGAATACCTGCCGTCACATCATCTTCGGTGGCGTCCGGGTTACGGATCGCTTCGATGTTCAGCAGCGGCTGGTCCGGCGGGCCGGAGAAGAGCAGCTCACCTTTACGCACAATCAAATCCTGGCCGTAGGCGTGGAAGCGCCCTTCCGGAATATTGATTTGCCCGTTCAGGCCGAGCCCCTGTTTATCCTGCGCCACTTTCAGGTCGCCGGTGAGTCGCGCTTTCAGGCCAAACGCATCCAGACGCACGTTGTTGCCGACGTGAATGGTCAGGTTACTGTTAATCGGGATCGACGCAGTTTTCGGGTTTTCCGGCTGTAGCTGGTCGTTGAGCATCACTTCATCGCTGGAGACGCCCACCGCGCTTTCCGGTACGTCATGTACCACGATGCGCGCCCACGGCACATCGACGCTGCCGTCGAGCGTAAACAGGCTCGGCGTGGCGTTAAATACCACGTCCGGCGAAACGTCGAGACGCACCATCGGCGGCACGGTAATGCGTACCCGGCTGCCTTTCGCCGCCACGCTGGCGCGCCAGTTGTCGATCTGCGTCCAGTCGGCGTTGCCGCTCAGGCTAATGCGCCCCTGCTGCGTCACCACTTCCCCTTGCAGGGTCGAGCGCGTGCCGTTGAAGTTCATCGCAATCTGGCTCGGCTGCATGTCGAACGGCATGAAGTTGGCGTCGAGATCGACACCGTTCAACTGCATTTGGCCAAACAGCTGTGGCCCCTGAACGTCGCCACCGAGACGCAGGTTGGCGTTCAGCGTGCCCGCCGCTTTCTCGCCTTTTGCGAAGATAGGGTTAATCATCGCCAGCGAGAAGTTGCGGATGTTGACGTTGCCGCCCAGATTACGCCGCCCCTGCGGATCGGTGACCTGTACCTGGCCATCAAGCTGCCCGTTATTGGTCAGGCGAATCATCCAACCCAGCTCGGCGCGGTTGTTGTGCAGGTCTGCATTGAGATTAAGCGTATCGAATGCCACCGGCAGCGGTGCGTCGTTCACGATTTGCGTGACCTTCACGTTGCGGCCATTAAGCGTCACTTTACCCTGTGGCAAGCCCTCTTTTGTGGTGTCCCAGCTCACGTCAGCGTTCCCGCTAAACACGCCGCTGGCCTGCGTCTCTTCCGGCATAAACGGTTTGAGCATCGCCAGGTCGAAACGGTTGAGGTTCACCTGTGCACGGCCCGTTGCTCCGGCATCGATGGTCTGCGGCACGCAGAGCTCAGCGTTCGGGTTAGTCCAGCAGTGCGGGCCCACGCTGATTTTCTGCTCTTTGTTACGGTAATCGAGCGCGATCGCGCGAGACAGCGACCACAGGCCGACCGGCGTCTGGAAACGGGTGTCGCTCAGCGCGCCTTTCCAGCGCTCTTCTTTGCGATCAAAACTGCCCGCCAGCGCCAGTTGCCCGGAGACCGGTTCACCGTTGATGCGCAGATTCAGCGTGTGCTGTTTCTCGCTACCTTTGGCACTGATATCCACCAGGCGGATATCCACGCCAGGCTGCGCAATGCGCTCCACACGCACATCAAGATTGCCCGCAATCTGGTCGGTGGATTTCACATCGCCTTCCACGCGTACCTGACCGACAGTCAGCTCCTGCCAGCGCAGGCCGCGCGCGGTGATATCCGCCAGCAACTGCGGCGCTTCCACCGTACCGCGCACTTTCACCAGGCCTTTCGCCGTACCGCCCAGCCCCGGCAAGGCGTTATCCAGATTAGGTGCATCAATAGTGGCGTCGAGATTGAGATCTTTAACGCCCAACTCACCTTTCACGTCCGCACTGTTGCGCCCCAGTTCAAGATGCAGGCCTGGAATGGTCCACTGCATGTAGCTGTTGCCCTTCAGGGAGCCATCAACGTTGACTTTGTTCTGTTTCACGTTGCCGGTGATTTTCAGCGACGGCACATCCATCTGCCAGGTACCGCCGTACAGGCTGCCCTGAGTTTTGATCAGGCCATCCAGCTTCGACGGCCAGTCCGGCACCTCTTTTGCCGTGTTGATGCCGTGCAATGCCAGCTCACCGCGCCAGCTGATCGCCTGCTGCCAGTCGAGCAGAGCTTTCAGCTCGGTGGTGCCTTCCAGCGCCGCCACGGTGAGTTTGTCGAGGTTGACCTGAAGTTCGTTGCCTTTCGCATCCAGCTTAATGTTGGCAGGCGGTACGCCCTGACCTTTCACCGCCGTCGCGAACGACAGGGTGTAGTCGGTCATTTTACCGCTGAGTTTCAGTTTCAGATCGTCAGCCTGGAACTGCTTCTCGCCGGTAAACGGCCAGTAAAGCTGTTTGCTGGTGACTTCGAGATTCAGTGGGAGACCGGCTTCAGCCAGTTGCGTTTGCGCGCGCAGTGACATATCGACCGGGCCAGAGAGATTCACGCCCAGCGCCAGTTGCTTACGCACATCACCGCCCAGCTTGAGCTTGATTTTCTCGCCCTTCAACGGGTCGATATTGAGCGTACTGTTAAGGGTAATATCCACCGGCCAGTCGTTGGTCAGCTGCGCGGTGCCGGTGGCATTCACCGTTCCCTGACTGGAGTCGATATCCAGCGTATCCAGCTTCATGTTACCGTCGATGCTGCTCACCTTCAGCAGCATTTTGTAGACGGTCAGATCCGTATCACCGGTTACGCGTAACTGCTCGCCGCTGAAAGATTCGATATTCAAATTGAGCGGCAGATGCACATCGGTCATCTCCGGCAGCACCGGTTTCGAGAAGAGATCTTTCATCGTCTCGCCGAGCGGTTTCTCTTGCGGCTGCGGGTTCTCTATCTTCGGTTCAACCACCTCTTTCTGCGCCACATCCGCCACTTTCGGCAGAGCGATCAGCAGCCCTTGCAGCGTGGTTGGCGTCAGCGTCAGGTTTTTCTCCTGCCAGTTCAGCCCGGTCATGAAATCCATCACCGACACGGTAGTGTCGTCGATTTTGATATTCACATTGTTGAGCGACACGCGGCTAAGCGTAATGGGGTACGGCGTAGAGAGATTCAGCGGGCCGCTCTCTTCCTCTTCTGCCGCCGGGGAGGACGGCGGCATTTTGCTGCTGTCGATGGCGACGTTGACGTCACGCAGGCCGATATCATCCACGCACAGGCTGCTGCTCCACAGGCATTCGGTTTTCACCGCCAGGTGGAACTCACCCGCATTCACCGCCACACCCGGCTGGGTGTAGCGCACATTTTTCAGCGTCAGATCGCGCCAGCCGCCGGTCACCTGGCCGATTTCCAGCCCCGGCACCCAGCGGTTCGCCGCGTTGAATAACAGATGCAAACCTTTGGTGGTGCCAATCAGGAACGCCACCGCCCCGATAAGCAACACGATAAAAATCAGTACGCCGAGGCTTATCTTCTTCCATAAACTCATAATTCAGGCCCCAGACCGATGTAGAACTGTAAACCGTGCTCGTCTTTATCGCCCAGCGGCGCGGCAACGTCGAGCTTGACCGGGCCAACGGGCGACTGCCAACGAACACCTACACCCGCGCCGGTTTTCCAGTCGCTGCGGCGGATATCGCTCACCGCTTCACCGCCATCCATGAAGACCGCGCCCCACCATTTACCGGTGACGTTGTACTGGTACTCAACCGAGCCCGTCGCCAGTTTCGAGGCCCCTTTCAGCTTGCCGTCATCGTATTCCGGCGAGATTGACTTGTATTTATAGCCACGAATACTGCGGTCGCCCCCGGCGAAGAAACGCAAGTCCGGTGGTACTTTGTCAAAGTCGCCCGTTTCAATCCAGCCGAGGTTGCCGCGCATCACAAAGCGGTGTTTGTCGTATAAAGTTCGAATCCAGACGTTTTGCGCCTGCCAGACGCTGAAGTCGACGTCTGAGCCCCAGGCGGTGTTGGAGTAGTCGATAGAGTAACGTTGGGAATCGCCCCACGTCGGCATCAGGCCGCCGCGCGAGCGGGTACGGCTGATCATCACCCCCGGGTACAGCAGCATGGTGGTGTTGGTGACGTTACCCTGGGTAAAGTGGTCGAAGCTCCAGCGCAGGTTAATCGCCCGCTGCCAGCCGCTGGAAAGATCCCAGTAGCGCGAGAGTGCAAGCGTGGTGGAGTCGGCTTCCGTATCGTTCAGGTCGGTGCGTTTAAAGCCCCCTTGCACCAGATAATACTGTTCAAGCGGGTTCTTCAGGAGCGGCATCTTGTAGCTGAAATCGAGGATCTGCTCAGGCGATGAGATGCTGGCGCTGGTCGTCAGGCTATGCCCATAGGAGTTGATCCACGGTTTTTTCCACGTGGCCTTCACGCGCGGCCCGACGTCCGTCGAATAACCAATACCGGTTTCGATGGTGTTTTCACTGCGCGGCGACACCACGCCATGCAGCGGTAACACTTTCGTTTTGCGTGATTTTTCGAATTCTGGCGCGACCACCACCGATTTAAACCAGCCGGTTGCCGAGAGGCGGCGGTTCAGCTCTGCCAGGTCACTGGACTGGTAATAATCGCCCTGCTTAAACGGCACGAGGTTTTGCAGGTACTCTTCACGAATCTGCGAGCCTTCAAAGGTGACCGGGCCGAAGCGATAGCGCTCGCCGCTGTCATAATCGATATCCCAGAACGCCTGATGACGATCGAGCGCAATACCGAGCTGGCTCTTTTTGAATTCGCTATCAAAATAGCCGCGACGCAGCGCAACGCTGGTTAAGCCTTTTTTGAAATCGTCGTAATCGCTGTGATCGAGAATAGTGCCTATCGCCGGACGCGTTTTCAGCAGCGCGAGATAATCTTTATCGGTACGCGCACCGCCGCGCAGAATCACGTCGGTGCCACCAATGCGCACCGGTTCGCCCGGCGTGACTTTCGCCAACAACACCTGACGCCCTTTTGCCGGCGGCGGCTTAAGTTCAAAATCGATAGTCGGTTCGTAATAACCGAGGGCTTTTAAGCCTTCACGGATGGCGTCATCGACGCGCGCGCGAAAACGGCGATCTGGCGTGACCTCATCACCCTGAATCGTCGAGAGCTGCGCTCGAACGTTTTTTTCCAGTTGCCCTGAAAGTCCTTCAACCTGCAAACGTATATTCGCTGCACTGGCAACACCGCTGGTCAGCAGTAAACCGACCACACATAACTGGCGGATTTGTCGCACATTTTCTCCTGAATATCCTGTTTCCACCCCTGATGGAAACGAAAGCCTTTCCACGGCAATAACGGCGTCGGATACGTATCAACCGATTCCCTGCTCATACGTATGGCGCTCTGTTTTTAATAACCCTAAACATTCTCGGGTTGAAAAAGAGACAACACCCCAAATTATTCTTATGTTTAAATCTAGACGTATTCGGCGTGTTTATTGTGTTAAAACTCACGCCTGGTTACAACCTTAACCGCTCATCCCGTAATCAGGAGACCGTCCTATGAGCTTATTTGAGAAAAATCACCTTGTGTCTCAATCGGATGCGCTCCCAGGACGCAATACACCGATGCCCGTAGATACGTTACACGCCGTTAACGGTCACTCAATGACGAATATTCCGGATGGAATGGAAGTGGCTATCTTCGCGATGGGATGCTTTTGGGGCGTTGAACGCCTGTTCTGGCAGCTTCCTGGCGTATACAGCACGGCGGCTGGCTACAGCGGCGGTTACACGCCGAATCCGACCTACCGCGAAGTCTGTTCCGGGCAGACCGGACACGCCGAGGCGGTACGCGTGGTCTATGACCCGTCCGTTATTAGCTACGCACAACTGTTGCAGGTGTTCTGGGAAAATCACGACCCGGCGCAGGGCATGCAGCAGGGGAACGACCACGGTACGCAGTATCGCTCCGCGATTTATGTGCTGACGCCGGAGCAGGAGCGCGAAGCGCACGCCAGCGCCGAACGCTTCCAGGCCGCAATGAAAAGTGCGGGCGACAATCGTCGCATCACCACGGAAATCGCCGCCGCCAAACCATTTTACTATGCAGAAGATGACCACCAGCAGTATCTGCACAAAAACCCGTACGGTTACTGCGGTATCGGCGGAATTGGTGTCTGTCTCCCGCCTCAGCAGGCGTAACGTTACGAAAACATCGCCACGCGGGCTGTATGCCGCGTGGCGCTGACCACGCTGCCCGCTTCGCGCATTTTCCCCTGCAACAGCAGGTTAAAGATGGGTGCCTGCGGGCGGTTCAGGCGGGTTTGCAGCAGATGAACGGCCTCAATCCCGAGCTCACGGCACGGCACTTCGACGCCCGTCACCGAGGCGTTTTTCAGGTGCCAGCCAAAATCGGTGGTCATTAACGATATATCCTGCGGTACACCCAGGCCATGACGCGTCAGCACCCGCTGCACGCCCACCGCCATCCCTGAACTTCCAGGGAAAATCGCTTCCGGCCAGCGATCGCGTGGGTGACAACTCAGCCAGCCATCCAGCGCCTGTTCCGCTTCGTGCGCGGAAAATCCTTCCGTCACAATCAGAGACTGCTCTGGATCAAACGGAACATGGTAGTCGCGATAAGCCTGTTTTATCCCTTCCAGACGCGTATAGAGCGTTTCGCGCCGCAGGCAGGTGAGCGATAAGACGCGCCGATGCCCGTTCTCAAACAGATGACGCAGCGCACTGTAACCAATGGCGTGGTGATCCGGCGACACCGCATCGAGCGCCATCTCTTTGTCATGCGAGTTAATCAGCACGCAGGGTTTATTCAGACTGGCGGCGAGCTTAAAGATTGTGGGGTCGTCGGTGCCGATAATAATGATCGCGTTGATGTGCTTACTGCCGGTCTTATCGAGAAACAGGCGAATGTCCGCCTGCCGCTCCTCGAGCCCGCACCAGGAGAGATAGACATCATGCGGGGCCACTGCGTCAGCAATGCCTTTGGTCACTTCCTGATAAAAAGTGTCGCCGTTAGCGGTAAACGTACGCGCCGGCGCAAACACGGCGATGCCGTTAATCAGCAAACGCCCGCTCGCCATCTCTTCCAGCACGCCTAAACGCCGCGCGCATTTCACTATCGCCGCGCGTGCTTTTTCGCTGGTGTACGATTTTCCGCTCAGCACCCGAGAAACGGTGCTGATGGAGTAGCCCGTTTGGGTGGCGATCTGCTTCATTTTCAGCTTGCCGGACATGGTGTGATCTCGCTCGCAATCAAATTCTGCAAATATTTGCAGAATCAGTTTGCTGATTTTAAAACCTTTTTTTGCCCTTTCGCCCATATTCCTGCTTTCCCTGCGAGCATTCTCACAAAATCCGTTTGTCGCCCCGTTTCGCCTTTTCTATGTTGCAGACATCAACCCTTTTTACGACGCAAGGTGCAGCATGAAGAAGGTACGGTTTGGCATTATTGGTGTGGGGAATATCGGCACGGTTCACGCCCGCTATCTGCTGGCGGGTACGGTCAAAGAGGCCTGCCTGACGGCGGTGTGCGATAACAATCCTGAAAAACACGCGACCATTCGCGCGTTAGTGGGCGAAGAAGTCGCGCTGTTTAGCGATGCGCAGGAGATGCTGCAAAGCGGGCTGATTGACGCGGTGATTGTCTCTACGCCGCACTACGAGCATCCGCGTTTGTCGATGATGGCGATGCGCCAGGGCATTCATACGCTGTGCGAAAAACCGGCTGGCGTCTACACCGCGCAGGTACGCGAGATGAATGAATTCGCGCGCGGCTGTAACGTGGTGTTCGGCATGATGTTCAACCAACGCCCTAACCCGCTGTATCAGAAAGTGAAAGATCTGATCGACAGCGGCGAACTGGGCGAAATTCGCCGTTCTAACTGGATAATCACCAACTGGTATCGCTCGCAAAGCTACTACAACTCCGGCGGCTGGCGCGCCACCTGGAAAGGCGAAGGCGGCGGCGTGCTGCTCAACCAGGATCCGCACCAGCTCGACCTCTGGCAATGGCTGGTCGGTATGCCCGTCCGCGTGCGCGCGTTCTGCCAGTTCGGTAAACATCGCCAGATTGAAGTCGAAAACGAAGTCACCGCCTACGCGGAGTACGCCAACGGCGCGACGGGCGTGTTTATCACCACTACCGCAGAAGCCCCCGGTACGAACCGCCTGGAAATCGCCGGCGATCGCGGCAAAGTGGTGGTTGAAGAGGGCAAGCTCCGCTTCTGGCGACTGCGCGAATCGGAAACCGAATTCAACGCCCGCTGGCAGAACGGCTTTGGCGAGCCGGAGTGCTGGGAAGTGACCATTCCGGTGGCACCGGAGTGCAGCGATCATCATGTAATCACCACTAACTTTGCCGCCGCCGTGCTGCACGGCACGCCGCTACTGGCACCGGGTCAGGAAGGGATTCGCGGCCTGACGCTCTCAAACGCAATGCACCTTTCCACCTGGACGGACAATTGGGTCGACCTGCCGCTGGATGAAGCGCTGTTCAAACAGCTTTTAGATGAGCGCATTGCAACGTCAGTGGATAAAAACGTCGAGAGTAAAACCCTGGACGCGTCCGGAACCTGGTAAGCCCTCACCCCGGCCCTCTCCCACAGGGAGAGGGTTAGGGTGAGGGGGAAAATCCTGCACCGCAGCCATAAAGGAACACAACAATGAGCATCAAAGACGGTATGAACTACGCCCCGGTGGGCAAACCGCAGCCGGTCGTTGCACCGGGCGAATTTATCATTGCCGCCGCCGCGCTGGACCACGGCCACATCTACGGCATGTGTAACGGCCTGATTGAAGCGGGCGCAACGCTGAAGTGGGTGTTCGATCCCGACCCGGCTAAAGTGGCAAAATTCGTCGAGCAGTATCCGCAGGTGAAGGTGGCTGACGCTCTGGAAACCATTCTTAACGACGCCAGCGTACAGTTGGTTGCAGGTGCTGCCGTGCCTTGCGAGCGCTGCCCGCTGGGCCTGAAAGTGATGGATGCAGGCAAAGATTATTTCACCGATAAAGCGCCGCTGACCACCCTGGCGCAACTGGAACAGGCAAAACGCAAAGTGCGGGAAACCGGGCGTAAATACGCGGTCTATTACAGCGAGCGTCTGCACGTTGAAAGCGCCGTCTTCGCCGGGCAACTGGTGGAACAAGGGGCGATTGGCCGCGTAATGCAAACGCTGGGCGTTGGGCCGCATCGCGAAGGCGAAGGCCGCCCGGAATGGTTCTACGATAAAGCGCTATTCGGCGGCATTCTGTGCGATATCGGTAGCCATCAGATTGAGCAATTCCTCTTTTATACCGGCAACCGCAACGCGCGCGTGGTGGCAAGCCAGGTGCGCAACGTCAATCATCCGCAGTATCCGCTATTTGAAGATTTCGGCGACGCGATGCTGGCGGGCGATAACGGTGCAACCGGCTATTTCCGCTGCGACTGGTTTACGCCAGACGGCCTTTCAAGCTGGGGCGACGGTCGCCTGACGTTGCTGGGCACCGACGGCTATATCGAAATTCGCAAGTATGTCGATATTACCCGTCAGGAGCAGGATGTGGTTTATCTGGTCAACAAAGAGGGCGAATTCCGCTATCCGGTGGCGGGTAAAGTGGGCTTCCCCTACTTCGGCCAGTTGATTCTCGATTGCCTGAACCGCACCGAAAATGCCATGACCCAGGAACACACGTTTAAAGCCGCCGAGCTGTGCGTGAAGGCGCAAATGCTGGCCAATGCACAGGCCTAATGGAGGCATTATGGAACCCATTCATGCCGCGATCATCGGCGCTGGCGCTATTCACGGTTGTCATGCAGAGCCGATACGCCAGCATCCGCAAGCCCGGCTGTACGCACTTGTTGATACGGATGTCGACAAGGGCCGGGCGTTGGCAGAAAAGTATCATTGCCGCTTTTACGCCGACTACCGCGACCTGCTGGCCGATGCGAAGGTCGATGTGGTGCACATCTGTACACCCCATCACCTGCACCGGGAGATGATCATCGCCGCACTGGCGGCGGACAAACACGTCTTTAGTGAAAAGCCTGTCGTCATGAATGGGAGTGAACTGGCGCAGATCCAGGCTGCCGTCGAGCGTGCCGATACGCAGCTTGCGGTCTGCTACCAGAATCGCCTAAACCCCACCAGCCAGCGCATCCGCCAGATTATTCAGGATCGAACGCTTGGCAACATGTTGAGCATCAAAGCGAACCTCACCTGGCATCGCCACGGCGCGTACTATAACGACAGCCCATGGCGTGGCCGCTGGGCCACGGAAGGCGGCAGCCTGTTAATTAATCAGGCGATTCATACGCTGGATTTGATGCAGTGGTTTGCTGGCGGCGTGCGGCGCATTAAGGGCGTGGTGGAAACGAGCCTGCTTGAATCGCTTATCGAAACCGAAGATTCAGCGATGGCAACGATGGCGTTTAACAACGGCGCGCGCGGCATTTTCTACGCCACCAACTGCTACACCACCGATTCCCCGCTGGCGCTGGAGATCCATTTTGAGCGCGGTTTTCTCCAGTTGGAACGCAATACACTCTGGCAGGTCATTGATGAACAACGCACGGCACTCATTAACGATGAACTGCCGCACGGCAACATTAAACGCTACTGGGGCGATAGCCACCGCCAGGCCATCAACGATTTCTACGCGGCACTCCTCGACCCTACGCAGTACGGTGGGGCCGATATTCACGATGCGGCGGTCTCGCTGCAAATGGTCAACGCCCTTTATCAATCCTCGGCGCAGCGCCGCTGGATAGACCTTCCCCGTTAAGCAAAATTCGCCCACTGGCGAATTTACACTCTTTTACGCTATACTAGCTGCGAATTCGCCGGTCCAGTGCCTTCGGGCCGGTTTTTAGTGTATTCCACACGACGTTCAACTTCCCTTCCGAGGATCTGGCCTTAACGGTCGGATAAGATATGTTAAACAGTATTTTAGTAATACTTTGCCTGATTGCCGTCAGCGCCTTTTTCTCGATATCTGAGATCTCGCTGGCTGCCTCCCGTAAAATCAAACTCAAGCTGCTGGCCGATGAAGGCAATGTGAATGCGCAACGCATCCTGAAAATGCAGGAAAATCCCGGTATGTTCTTCACCGTGGTGCAAATTGGCCTTAACGCGGTCGCCATTCTCGGCGGTATCGTGGGCGATGCGGCATTCTCACCGGCGTTCCACAGCCTGTTTTTAAATTACATGTCTCCTGAGCTCGCCGAGCAGCTGAGCTTTATTCTCTCCTTCTCGCTGGTGACCGGCCTGTTTATTCTGTTCGCCGACCTGACGCCGAAGCGCATCGGTATGATTTCGCCAGAAGCCGTGGCTTTGCGCATCATCAACCCGATGCGCTTCTGTCTTCTGGTCTTCCGTCCGCTGGTCTGGTTCTTCAACGGCCTCGCTAACGTCATCTTCCGTATCTTTAAACTGCCGATGGTGCGTAAAGATGACATCACCTCTGATGACATTTATGCCGTGGTGGAAGCAGGCGCGCTGGCGGGCGTGCTGCGTAAACAGGAACACGAACTGATTGAAAACGTGTTTGAGCTGGAATCACGTACTGTGCCCTCTTCCATGACGTCGCGCGAGAACGTGATTTGGTTTGACCTGCATGAAGATGAGCAGAGCCTGAAAAACAAAGTGGCCGAGCATCCGCACTCTAAGTTCCTGGTGTGTAACGAAGATATCGACCACATCATTGGTTATGTCGATTCGAAAGATCTGCTGAACCGCGTGCTGGCAAACCAGAGTATGGCGCTGAACAGCGGCGTGCAGATCCGCAATACCCTGATTGTGCCGGACACGCTTACCCTTTCTGAAGCGCTGGAAAGCTTTAAAACGGCGGGTGAAGACTTCGCGGTTATCATGAACGAATACGCGCTGGTGGTGGGTATCATCACTCTGAACGACGTGATGACCACCCTGATGGGCGACCTGGTCGGCCAGGGTCTGGAAGAGCAGATCGTGGCGCGCGATGAAAACTCATGGCTCATCGACGGCGGCACGCCGATTGACGACGTGATGCGCGTGCTGGATATCGACGACTTCCCGCAGTCTGGCAACTACGAAACCATCGGCGGCTTCATGATGTTTATGCTGCGTAAAATCCCGAAACGCACCGATGCGGTGAAGTTCTCCGGCTACAAGTTCGAGGTGGTGGATATTGATAACTACCGCATCGACCAGTTGCTGGTCACGCGAATCGATAATAAGCCGACGGTGTTAGTGCCAAAACAGGCTGAAATCGAAGAGAAAGGTACAGCGGCTTAAACACGTCTCTGAAAACATCAACGGCTCCCATTGGGAGCCGTTTGCTTTTCTGCCGCTAGCTGCCGTTATGCCATCTCGGTTTGCAGACGCATAACGTGGCGGTTGACCTCGGACATCACAGAATAGTGCTGCTTGTCCTTAATCTTGGGGAGCAAAATTTTCCCCTTATCAAACTCAAAAGCACCAACGTCCTTGATGTACAACCGTCCACGGAACAGGATTTTTACGTACTTTGCCACCTGAAGCGGGTTGTAGCGTTGGAAAATTTTCATTCTTATCTCCTGCGAGTATAACGCCCTTGTTGATTCCAAATTTGGTTCAACGCTCCGGGGCGCAATGTTAAATACCCGTTAACTATAGTCCATAACCACAGAGCTACCCTAGTATAGGGAGCTTTATTTACCTTTTTATTACAATAATTGAGAATTTTCTTTTCAGCTATACGATGAATACAGTATAAGCCTTCGATTTACTGCGGTTATGTGCGTTCCCCCACAAAGTGGCACTAACCTTGCGGGAAAAACATATCAATAGCACTTATGCTTAAAAGCATCGGCCAAGTGGTCGGATCACCTGCATAAAAAGAAGGACACACCATGACCTTACGTTCTCTGTTGGCCATTTCATGCCTGTTAATGCCGTTGATGGCGTCCGCTCACGCGTTTAAAGAGGGGGAACGCGTACCTGCGGTAGGCGTTGCCGATCGCGGTGAATTGATGCTCGACAATGATAAGTTTAGCTACAAAAACTGGAATAGCGCGCAGCTTCCTGGAAAAGTGCGAGTGGTGCAACATATTGCCGGGCGCACCTCTGCCAAAGAGAAGAATGCCGGGCTAATAGAAGCCATTAAAGCGGCGAAATTACCCCATGATCGTTATCAAACCACCACCATTGTTAATACCGACGATGCCATTCCGGGCACTGGCATGTTTGTGCGTAACAGTCTGGAGAGCAATAAAAAGCTCTTCCCATGGTCGCAGATTGTGGTCGACAGCAACGGCGTGGTGAAGAAAGCCTGGCAACTGGAAGAAGAGAGTTCAGCCATTGCGGTACTGGATAAAGATGGCCGCGTGCAGTGGGCGAAAGATGGGGCCTTAACCCAGGACGAAGTGCAGCAGGTGGTGACCCTGCTGCATAAATTACTTAAAAAATAGCGACGCGGAAGCCGGGGTTGAGGAAGGATTCACGTGGCGTGTAGTCAAGGGTTTTCCCCTGCCAGTCGTGAACCCGCGCCCCGGCGGCAACGGCCACCGCGTGCCCTGCTGCGGTATCCCAGACACAGGTCGGCCCAAAGCGTGGGTAAAGCTGTGCCTGCCCTTCCGCCACCAGGCAGAACTTGAGCGAGGAGCCGATAGAGGTGGTCTGATGCTCACCCAGTTGTTGTAAATATTCCACGAGTTCCGGATCGTTACTGTGTGAGCGGCTGATCACTACCAGCGGCGGGCGGGCATCGCGGGCGTGAATTTGCTTACGTACGCCGCATTCGTCTTTCCACGCTTTGCCTTCCGCTGCGCTGTACATCACCTGCGTGACCGGCGCGTACACCACGCCCAGCACCGGTTTACCGTGCTCAATCAGGGCAATATTGACGGTGAATTCACCGTTGCGCTTAATAAATTCTTTGGTGCCATCCAGTGGATCCACCAGCCAGTAACGCTGCCAGTGCTGACGCACATCCCAGCCCGGAGGATCCTCTTCCGACAGAATCGGAATGTCAGGCGCCAACGCCTGTAAGCCGTTAACAATCACATGGTGCGCTGCGATATCCGCTGCCGTGACGGGAGAATCGTCTTTCTTGCTGGCAACGTCCATCGGTAGCGCTCCATCATAAACCTGCATAATGGCATCGCCCGCATTCCGTGCAAGCTGACATACTTGTTCTAACATTCTCCACCTCGTTAAAATTACAGTGGTGTTAACTCGTTGTTTTATTTATATCGCATCGTCACGCATTGCGCCATGCCCATCGGCGCCGCCGGGTCAGGATATCTGTGAAGCGTTGCCGGTTTCCGCTCATCCTTTTCTGGCATGATTCACATTCTCGTAAGCAATAGAATGTACATACATTTTCTTATGTGCCCTGGATCTGAAAAGGACGCCTCCCGATGATTAAGTTTAGCGCAACGCTCCTGGCCACGCTGATTGCCGCCAGCGTCAATGCCGCCACGGTCGATCTCCGCATTATGGAAACTACTGATTTGCACAGCAATATGATGGATTTCGACTATTACAAAGATTCTGCGACAGAGAAATTCGGACTGGTCCGCACGGCCAGCCTGATCAACGCCGCCCGCGCGGAAGCAGTAAATAGCGTGCTGGTTGATAACGGCGATGTCATTCAGGGTAGCCCAATGGGTGATTATGCGGCAGCAAAAGGCTTAAAAACCGGGGATATCCATCCGGTTTATAAGGCGATGAACACGCTCGATTACGTGGTGGGAAACCTGGGGAACCATGAGTTTAACTATGGGCTGGACTTCCTGCATAAGGCCATCGCCGGTGCAAAATTTCCGTACATTAACGCCAATATCATTGATGTTAAGAGCAAGAAGCCGCTTTTTACTCCCTATTTGATAAAAGAAATCACGGTGAAAGATAACGACGGCGCAACACATACGCTGCGTATCGGCTATATCGGTTTTGTCCCGCCGCAAATCATGACCTGGGATAAAGCCAACCTTGACGGCAAAGTGACGGTTAACGACATCACTGAAACCGCCCGCCGCTATGTGCCGGAGATGCGTAAAAACGGCGCGGATGTGGTGGTAGTAATTGCTCACTCCGGGCTTTCAGCCGACCCGTATCAGGCGATGGCCGAGAACTCCGTTTACTACCTGAGTGAAGTGCCGGGCGTCGATGCGATTATGTTTGGCCACGCGCACGCCGTTTTCCCGGGGAAAGATTTTGCGGATATCAAAGGCGTCGACCTTGATAAAGGGACGCTGAACGGTGTGCCTGCGGTGATGCCGGGGATGTGGGGCGACCATCTGGGCGTGGTCGATCTGGTGCTGAATAACGACAGCGGCAAATGGCAGGTGACGTCGTCGAAAGCGGAAGCACGCCCGATTTACGATACCGCGGCCAAAAAATCGCTGGCGGCGGAAGACCGCAAGCTGGTTGAAATCTTAAAAACGGATCACGACGCCACACGCGAGTTTGTCAGCAAGCCTATCGGAAAATCGTCCGACAATATGTACAGTTTCCTGTCGCTGGTACAGGACGACCCGACCGTGCAGGTCGTCAATATGGCGCAGAAAGCCTACGTCGAGCACTACATTCAGGGTGACCCGGACCTGGCAAAACTGCCGGTGCTTTCCGCCGCCGCGCCGTTTAAAGCCGGTGGACGTAAGAACGACCCGGCGAGCTATGTCGAGGTCGAGAAAGGTCAACTGACATTCCGTAACGCCGCCGATCTGTATCTCTATCCGAACACATTGGTCGTGGTGAAAGCCAGCGGTAAAGAGGTTAAGGAGTGGCTGGAGTGTTCCGCCGGACAGTTTAACCAGATTGACCCAACCAGCACGAAACCGCAGTCGCTCATCAACTGGGATGGCTTCCGCACCTATAACTTTGACGTTATTGACGGCGTGACGTATCAAATTGATGTCAGCCAACCGGCACGCTACGACGGCGAATGTCAGACGGTGAACCCAAAAGCGGAACGCGTGAAAGATCTGAAATTTAACGGGAAGCCGATCGACCCGAACGCAACGTTCCTGGTGGCGACCAATAACTATCGTGCCTACGGCGGGAAGTTCGCGGGCACGGGCGACGGACATATCGCGTTTGCCTCGCCGGACGAGAACCGCTCCGTACTGGCCAGTTGGATAAGTGCCGAATCGAAACGCGCGGGTGCCATTCACCCGGCAGCGGATAACAACTGGCGCTTAGCGCCGATTGCCAGCAAGGCCGCGCTGGATATTCGCTTTGAAACCTCGCCATCTGAGAAAGCAGCGGCGTTTATTAAAGAGAAGGCACAGTACCCGATGAAACAGGTGGCGACCGATGATATCGGGTTTGCGGTTTATCAGGTGGATTTGAGGAAGTAATGCCCCTCACCCTAACCCTCTCCCACAGGGAGAGGGAACCGATAGTGCGGTATTAACGTTCTGCGCCAGTTTTCTCCCTCTCCCTGTGGGAGAGGGCCGGGGAGAGGGGCATCAGCCCACACGCTCATCCCGCCCAGCCAGCACCTCTGGCAAATTCAGTTCAATCCAGTCGGCCAGCGCGGCGACCTTCTCGCTTACCTGCTCGCCCAGCGGCGTGAGGCTATACTCCACATGCGGCGGTACCACAGGATAAGAAACACGGTTGAGAAAACCATCCTGCTCCAGCGCCTGTAACGACTGGGCGAGCATCTTTTCACTCACCCCGCCCATTTTGCGGCGCAAATCACTGAAGCGATGCGTACCTTCGCGCAGTGCGACCAGAATCAATACGCCCCAGCGGCTGGTGACATGTTTCAACACATCACGCGACGGGCACTGCTCAGCGAAGAGATTTCCCTCTTTAAGCTGCTGCGACAGGCTCACCTGACTCATTTCATACTTACCTTTTTGTGCGTACTTACTAAAAGTAAGTTTAGGTGTTAGCGTAATCAAACACAAGACAAACAGATGGAGACTCCCCATGATCGCAATTACCGGCGCTACCGGCCAACTGGGCCACCATGTTATCGAATCCTTACTGAAAACCGTTCCCGCCAGCACTATTGTGGCGATTGTGCGTAACCCGGTAAAAGCGCAGGCGCTGACCGAACAAGGTATTAACGTTCGCCAGGGCGACTACGGCGATACGGTCGCGCTGAAGTCAGCCCTTCAGGGTGTGGAAAAACTACTACTGATCTCTTCCAGCGAAGTCGGTCAGCGTGCGACCCAGCACCGCAATGTCATAAATGCCGCTAAGGCTGCGGGCGTGAAATTTATCGCTTATACCAGCCTGCTGCACGCAGATAAATCACCGCTCGGCCTCGCCGAGGAACATGTTGCAACAGAGAAAATGCTGGCCGATTCCGGCATCGCATACACCCTGCTTCGCAACGGCTGGTACACCGAGAATTATCTCGCCAGCGCCCCGGCAGCGCTGGAACACGGTGTATTTATTGGCGCGGCGGGCGACGGCAAAATTGCGTCGGCGACACGTGCCGATTATGCAGCCGCCGCTGCGCGTGTCATTAGCGAAGCCAATCACGAAGGCAAGGTGTATGAACTGGCAGGCGACAGCGCCTGGACGCTGACGCAGTTAGCGGCAGAGTTGACCAAACAGAGCGGCAAACCGGTGACCTACCAGAACCTGAGCGAAGCCGATTTCGCTGCTGCGCTGAAAGGCGTCGGGCTGCCGGCTGGCCTGGCGGACATGTTGGCGGATTCCGATACGGGCGCATCGAAAGGTGGTCTGTTTGATGACAGCAAAACGCTGAGCAAAGTGATTGGCCGCCCGACCACCACGCTTGCTGAGAGCGTCAAAAACATCCTGTGAAGGTTACTCATGGGTTAAATTTTATAGCGTCCTTCCGGGTCATCTTCGATAATGAAGAGATGATACCGGAGGAGCCAAGCCGTGCAGGGCGTACCTGACCACTTCACAGACGAAAAAGATAGCGCCAACTTCCGGCACCTGGCACAGGTGCCGGGGGTTGAGTTGTATCACGCGCATATCTCCCGCTACGCTTTCGAACCACATACGCATGAAGCCTTCGGCATCGGTACTATTGAGCAGGGCGCGGAGCGTTTTCGCTATCGCGGCAGCCAGTATGTCGCGTCGGTGAACTCGATTGTCACCATGAACCCCGACGAACTCCATACGGGTGAGGCGGAAACTGCCGACGGCTGGCGTTATCGCATGATTTACCTCGACCCGACGCAGCTTGAAGAGATCACCGGCGTTCGTCACTGGTGGTTTAGCGATGTGTTGCGCCATGACCCGCAGCGCTCGCAGCTTATCGGCCAGCAGATATATCAGTTGTGGCATACCCGCGATCCGCTGGCCCAACAAGGCGTTCTGCTCGATCTTATTGATACCTTCCGCCCCTTCGCCCACCACGCGCCGCAGAACGCGGAAGCCAGCCATCGCTTCGACCAGGTTCGCGACTATCTGCACGATAACTACATGCACCCCGTAACGCTTGATGAGCTGGCGCATGTCGTATCCCTCAGCCCGTATCATTTTCAGCGCCAGTTTAAAGCCCATTTCCACGTCACCCCGCATCAGATGCTGATGGCAATCCGCCTGTGGCGCGCGAAAGCATTCCTCACCCACGGCATGCCTGCGGCCGAGGTGGCGGCGGCCACCGGCCTTACCGATCAGTCGCATCTCACCCGCGCCTTTACCCGTCGCTATGGGATTACCCCGGTGCGCTACCAGAAACAGGTTTCCCGGCGCTAATGCGCAATCCGGTACAATATTCCCGCCCTGCGCCCACCTACACTGTGGCGAACAGTGGTCAATGTGGATGTGAAAATGATTAGTGGTGTGCTGTATGCTCTGCTGGCGGGGTTGATGTGGGGTTTGATTTTTGTCGGGCCGTTGATCGTGCCGGAATATCCCGCGGTTTTGCAATCGACCGGGCGTTATCTGGCGCTGGGACTTATCGCCGTGCCACTGGCATGGCTCGGCCGCGCGCGGTTAAGACAGCTCAATCGGCGCGACTGGTTTACCGCACTGGCGCTAACCATGATGGGCAATCTGATTTATTACGTGTGTCTGGCAAGCGCCATTCAGCGCACTGGTGCGCCGGTGTCGACCATGATCATCGGTACCTTGCCTGTGGTTATTCCGGTTTTCGCTAATCTTCTTTATAGCCAGCGCGACGGCAAACTCGCCTGGTCAAAACTGGCTCCGGCGCTTATCTGTATTGGTATTGGTCTGGCGTGCGTGAATATCGCCGAGTTAAGCCACGGCTTGCAGGACTTTAACTGGATACGCTACGCATCGGGTATCGCGCTGGCGTTAGTCTCGGTTGTATGTTGGGCGTGGTATGCCCTGCGTAACGCGCGCTGGCTGCGGGAAAACCCGGATAAACATCCGATGATGTGGGCCACCGCACAGGCGCTGGTGACACTGCCGGTGTCGCTGCTGGGTTATGTTGCCGCCTGCGGCTGGCTGAGCACCCAGCCTGAAGGTTTTCCGCTGCCGTTTGGCCCACGTCCGCTCGTTTTTATCACACTGATGATTGCCATCGCCGTACTCTGCTCATGGGTGGGCGCGCTGTGCTGGAATATCGCCAGCCAGCGTTTACCTACAGTGATCCTTGGGCCGCTTATCGTGTTCGAGACGCTGGCCGGGTTGCTTTATACCTTCATACTTCGCCAGAATGTACCGCCGCTGCTGACCCTGAGCGGCATTGCCCTGCTGGTGCTAGGCGTGGTGATTGCGGTACGCGCGAAGCCCGTTAAGCCAGCGCTGCGGGAGCTGAGCAAAGAGGCAAAAAATATGTGATAGCGCATCTTACGAAACACCCCCAAAGGGGTATATCTTCGCCATAAAGATGCATTTAAAATGCATCTTATATTATCGATGACGAGGTAACGACCATGGCCTTTCGCGACCAACCTTTAGGTGAGCTGGCGCTCTCCATCCCACGCGCATCCGCGCTGTTTCGTAAATACGATATGGACTACTGCTGCGGCGGTAAGCAAACCCTGGCTCGCGCTGCGGCTCGCAAAGAACTCGACGTTGAAGTGATTGAATCTGAGCTGGCAAAACTGGCTGAGCAGCCGGTTGAGAAGGACTGGCGTACCGCTCCGCTGGGTGAAATCATCGATTACATTATTCCGCGCTACCACGACCGCCACCGTGAACAACTGCCGGAACTGATTTTACAGGCCACCAAAGTTGAACGCGTACACGCCGATAAACCAAACGTGCCAAAAGGGCTGGCTAAATATCTGACGATGCTGCATCAGGAGCTCTCCAGCCACATGATGAAAGAGGAGCAGATTCTTTTCCCGATGATCAAACAGGGCATGGGCAGCCAGGCGATGGGGCCCATCAGCGTAATGGAAAGCGAGCACGATGAAGCGGGTGAACTGCTGGAAGTGATTAAGCACACCACCAACAATGTCACCATTCCACCTGAAGCCTGCACCACCTGGAAAGCGATGTATAACGGCATCAATGAAATGATCGACGATCTGATGGAACACATCAGCCTCGAAAACAACGTGCTGTTCCCGCGCGCGCTGGCGGGTGAATAAAAAAGGTGCCTTAGGTTCCTCTCCCAGGAATCGGATCCGACTATGCGGGGATTGCTCCCCGCATAACGGCTATTTCTTCGTTTCGCAAGCGAGAACAGCCTTAAACTCAATACCGCGCTCCTTGACGCTCAATTCGCAGAGCGAACCTCCCATCATTAACGCCAATCCCAGCACCGTAAAACAGAGCACTATGATTGCCACAAGGGCGTATTTTGTCAGCATCGCGTTGCCTCCATGCGAAGAAGAGGCTACTATCCGATTGTTAGGGTCGGGTAGTCAGCCTCAGGTTGATAGTTAACATCTTCCTGGGGCCTCCTCTCTCCGACCTCCGCAGTAGCCTGAAGTCAGAAAGCCTCAGGCACCCGCCAGCAATCATACCCCTCGCCGCGCAAAACACTGTTTATTTATACAGCCAAATATAATTTTCGGAATACGTTTAGACGGGCATAAAAAAGGTGCCGTTAAGCACCTTTTTGACATTTTCCATCCGCTTATTTAGCGATGGCTTTCTTTCTCAGGAACATCCAGCCCAGCCCCAGAATCACGAACCACAGCGGGGTGACGATCAGCGCCTGACGGGTATCGGTTTCCAGCGTCAGCAGAACGATTACGAACGCAAAGAACGCCATGCAGACCCAGCACATTACTTTACCCAGCGGCATCTTATAGATCGATTTCTCGTGCAGATGCGGACGCTGTTTGCGGTAGACCAGGTAAGAACACAGAATAATCGTCCACACGAACATAAACAGGATCGCAGAGACGGTGGTGATCATGGTAAACGCCGCGATCACGCTTGGGTTCACATACAGCAGCACCACGCCGCCCAGCAGGCAGATACAGGAGAAGGTCAGCCCTTTCGCCGGTACCGCGCGTTTAGAGAGCTTGGCGAACGCTTTCGGCGCTACGCCGTCCTGTGCCAGGCCGAACAGCATACGGCTGGTTGAGAACACGCCACTGTTTGCGGAAGATGCCGCTGATGTCAGCACTACAAAGTTGATGATACTTGCCGCGGCCGGTAGACCGACCAGCACAAACAGTTCAACGAACGGGCTCTTCTCAGGCACCACAGAACTCCACGGGGTGACCGACATGATGATGATCAGCGCAAAGACGTAGAACATGATGATACGAATCGGAATCGAGTTGATCGCACGCGGCAGGGATTTTTCCGGATCTTTCGTTTCCGCAGCCGTTGTCCCCACCAGTTCGATCCCCACGAAGGCGAAGACCGCTATCTGGAAGCCAGCGAAGAAGCCGCTAATGCCTTTCGGGAACCAGCCACCGTCATTCCAAAGGTGTGCAAAGGAAGCTTCGGTGCCGTTTGGCGACTGGAAGTGCATCAGCACCATCACCAGGCCCACAACAATTAGCCCCACGATGGCGACGATTTTGATCATCGCAAACCAGAACTCCATCTCACCGAACATCTTCACGGTAGCGAGGTTCAGGCTCAGAAGCAGCACAACAACGGCGAGCGACGCGACCCAATCCGACAGCCCAGGGAACCAGAACTGCGCATAGGCGGTTATCGCCACAACGTCGGCCATGCCGGTGACCACCCAACAGAACCAGTAAGTCCAGCCGGTGAAATAGCCCGCCCATGGGCCAAGCAGGTCGGCGGCGAAGTCGCTGAAAGATTTATATTCGAGGTTGGATAAAAGCAGTTCGCCCATCGCACGCATCACGAAGAAGAGCATGAAGCCGATTATCATATAAACAAAAATAATCGATGGGCCGGCAAGGCTAATGGTTTTTCCGGAACCCATAAACAGCCCGGTACCAATTGCGCCACCAATTGCAATAAGCTGAATATGCCGGTTAGTAAGGTTTCGCCGCAGCGATTGTTCGGCCGGAGCCTGTTCTTCGTCGGCTGCGACTTTTATCTGATCTACCATGTGATTTTCTTCCTGTTGGTTCTGTCTGTGTTGTGCAGGCTCTTGTGGCCTTTATTTCATCTAATGAGACGATCCCATAATAGGATGACTCGATATTAGGTAAGAATCGGCGGGATGAATACTATGATTTGAATATAATGTTAATTATATGTTGAAAGTGAGTGTTATATCACTCCAACTATGGGAAACACGTCACAAAAATACACGCAATAGATGTATTTGCAAGATAAAACGCCAGCAAATGTCTAACTTAAGGATTAACCACTGATTTTAATCATCCCCTCACCATAAGGAGAGGGGATGACAGAAGCTTACAGGATTTCCAGCAGCTCGACTTCAAAGACCAGGGTACTGAACGGCGGGATGGACGCGCCAGCGCCGCGCTCGCCGTAGGCCAGGTTATGAGGGATAGTCAGTTCCCATTTGGAGCCAACCGGCATCAGGGTCAGCGCTTCGATCCAGCCTGCGATGACGCCATTAACCGGGAATTCAGCCGGTTCGCCGCGGGCAACGGAGCTGTCAAATACGGTTCCGTCGATCAGTTTACCGGTGTAATGCACGCGAACGTGATCGGTGCGCGACGGAATTGCACCTTCACCCTGAGTCAGAACACGGAACTGCAGACCCGATTCGGTGCTGTTTACGCCCTCTTTCTCACGGTTTTCTTCCAGGTATTTCACACCGTCTGCCGCCATCGCCGCAAAACGTTCTTTACGCACCGCATCAGCACGTTCGTGGATTTCACGCAGCGCACGGTGTACCGCTTCAACCGGCACGGCAGGCTGTTTGCCTTCCAGTGCGTCGGCGATGCCGGCAACCAGTGCTTCCGGCAGCAGGCCCTGCAAACCGGACTCGCTCAGCTGCTGTCCTACCTGCAGGCCGATGCCGTAGCTTGCCTGTGCTTCGATGGTGTCAAAAGTCGGGGTGGCCATTGTCTTTCCTTTCTTCGGGTATAAAGTAGCGGGCAGCATAACAGCCATGCTCTGTACGGTAAACTTTGTGTCAGGAAAGATGACAAATCGCGGGGAAAAAGAAACAATAGGCTGAGAGAATGATCTTGCCTTAGGATGTGTTGCGAAAGCGCGCTTTGCCTCGCCGTTCAGGCAGTTAGCCAGCTATACTCGTGACGAGGATAATAAAAGACGCGGAGCAGGAGGAAAACCATGCCCGGGCGATTTGAGTTGAAACCTACGCTGGTGAAGATTTGGCATGCGCCGGATAATCTTCGCATCATGGATCCGCTACCGACCATGCACCGCCGTGGCATTATTATTGCAGCGCTGGCGGTGGTCATCGGCTTTCTGCTGCCGTCCAACGACGACACTACGCCCGATCCGGTAAGCCGCACTGCGCAGCTCGATGTGCAGTCACAATCACGCCCACAGCCCGATAACGCGCCAATGCAAACGCAACTGGTGACGCCGAGCAACGATCCCGGTCTGGTTGCCCCCGTTGAACCGGAACCCATTCCTGAAGAACAGCCGCAGGAGCAAGAGCAGCCACAGGCGCAAAGCCAGCCGCAAACGCAGCCGTTCCAGGAGAATCAGGGCATCGACCAACAATGGCGATCCTATCGGGTAGAATCGGGTAAAACGCTGGCGCAACTGTTCCGCGACCATAATCTTCCGGCAACGGATGTTTACGCAATGGCACAGGTGGAGGGCGCAGGCAAGCCGCTGAGCAATCTACAAAACGGTCAGATGGTACAAATTCGCCAGAACGCCAGCGGTGTCGTAACGGGGCTAACCATTGATACCGGAAATGGACAAGTGCTGTTTACTCGCCAGCCGAACGGCAGCTTTATTCGCGCGCGGTAATTTACTCGCCCGATGATAACGGCATCATCGGGCTGACCTTATTTCTTACTGACTTTATTTACCCACCAAATCCCCGAACACACCAACACCAGCGCCACGGCGTATTTCACTTCAAGAATATTTTCGCCGAGGAAAATAGCCGAAAGCACCGTCCCCGCAACCGGAATGACAAAGTTAAACGGTGCAATCATGCTGACGCGGTTGTATTTGAGAATCACGCTCCATAGGGCGAAAGCGACGGAGGAGAGGAACACCAGATAGGCGAGAATAGCCAGCGCCGTTGTGCTCTCAATCGCCAGATGGCCGCCCGTAAGATAGCCGCCCACGACTAACGCGCCACCACCGATTGCCAGTTGCCAGCCCGTCATCACCGTCGGGTCGACCGTTTGTGAGATACGCTTACCATAGAGCGTAGCCGCCGACAGGATAAAGGCGGCCAGGACGACAAAACCATCGCCCTGCCAGACAAAGCTGAAATCCGCCAGCGAGTGGTTGAAATTCACCAGCATCACGCCGATAAAACCCAGCACGCAGCCGATGGTTTTGTTATAACTCAGGCGGTCATTCTGGTAGATAAAGTGCGCCAGCAGCACGCTAAAGAAAGTGCCCGTCGCATTCATGATTGAGCCTTTCACGCCAGTAGTAAACGCAAGTCCGATGTAGAAGAAGGCGTACTGAATCGAGGTTTGCGTGAGCCCCAACAGCGTGAGCTGACCGAACTGGCGACCGCTCAGGCGTGCGATAGGTTTACGCTGTGCCAGCGCGAAAAGCAGCAATACCAGCCCGGCAAACAGGAACCGATAGCCAGCAAAGACAATTTTCGACGGAATATCGTCAGTCGCAATGTGAAAGAGTTCATAACCGTTTTTGATGGCAGGGTAAGAACTTCCCCATAACAGGCAACATAGCGTTGCGCAGGCATATGCAACATGTTTACGGGCAAAGACAGGAGCCGGGCAGGCAGTTTCCATTCCATACACCAGAGTTAAAATAACGTTTCATTTATTATCATGGATTGTATGAGAAATAGCTACCATACCAGCATTAACGCGGGGGCGATAAAAAGCAAAACGCCGGCACAGGGCCGGCGTCTTGTCGTGGTGATGAGTAATTAATTACTCAGCAACAACGTTTACAACCAGTTTAGCGAATACTTCGCTGTGAACCTGGAAGTCAACTTCGTGCTCACCAGTGGTACGCAGAACGCCGTTCGGCAGACGAACTTCGCTCTTAGCAACAGCAACGCCAGCAGCAGAAACTGCATCAGCGATGTCGCGAGTACCGATGGAACCGAACAGTTTACCTTCGTCGCCAGATTTAGACGCGATGGTAACAGTGCCCAGTGCGTTGATTGCTTCAGCGCGTGCGTTAGCAGCAGCCAGAACGTCAGCCAGTTTAGCTTCCAGTTCAGCACGGCGTGCTTCGAAGAACTCAACGTTTTTCTTGGTAGCAGGAACAGCTTTACCCTGTGGTACCAAGAAGTTACGAGCATAGCCCGCTTTAACGTTAACCTGATCACCCAGGCTACCCAGGTTTGCTACTTTATCAAGCAGAATAACTTGCATTACCTTATCCTCTCAAAGTCGTATTAATGGACCGTGACCGATTACTGATGACGATCAGTGTACGGCAGCAGGGACAGGTAGCGAGCGCGTTTGATAGCGCGAGCCAGCTGACGCTGGTATTTTGCACGGGTACCGGTGATACGGCTTGGGACAATCTTACCGCTTTCGGTGATGTAGTTTTTCAGCGTAGCGATATCTTTATAGTCGATCTCTTGAACGCCTTCCGCGGTGAAACGGCAGAACTTGCGACGACGGAAATAACGTGCCATATGGCTAGTCTCCAGAATCTATCAATTCAATCTGCTCGGCATGCAGAACCATTTTTGTCAGGCCATTCTTTGCTTTGTGGCAAGAGATAAAACCCTGAACGGTGACTGCGCTACCGACCGTTATACTGTGAGTAATGGCCTGGTTTTCGTGTCCGCTAATAATAACGGGCATTTGGCACCACGCCTGCCGGTGAAAGCCGGCTTCCTCTTGCACAGAACGATGCTCAAGCACGAACTGGCAGTGAGGAATTCCTGATGGACTGACCTTTCGAAGGGGAGCCCTGCACACGGTGCCGGACAGCGCCAGACGGTTGGTCATCAGAAATTACTCTTCAGAATCCCCAGCTTCAGCATCATCTGCGGTTTCGTTTGCGAAATCATCGCGACGTTCACGACGCTCGTCTTTCGCTTTAACCATCGGAGATGCTTCGGTAACAGCGTGTTTGGTACGCATAACCATGCTGCGGATAACGGCATCGTTGAAGCGGAAGTTAGTTTCCAGCTCATCGATCGCTTCCTGCGGCGCTTCAACGTTCAGCAGAACGTAGTGAGCTTTGTGCAGTTTGTTGATCGGATAAGCCAGCTGACGGCGGCCCCAGTCTTCCAGACGGTGGATCGTACCTTCTGCTGCAGTGATTGCACCAGTGTAGCGCTCGATCATGCCCGGAACCTGTTCGCTCTGGTCAGGATGGACCATAAAAACGATTTCGTAATGACGCATCGAATTGCTCCTTACGGATTATTCAGCCTCCTGTCTGGGTCAGCCGCGGCCCATGGAGGCAAGGAACGTGTTAAAGGGCGGCTGAAAAATTGACGCGTCATAATACTTGTACGGCCTGTGAAACTCAAGGTGATTGCACAAATAATTCGCACAAAGCGTAAAGCGGGTCTAAGGCGATGATTTAGAATCAAACAGCATCAGACACGCTGCTTTTTTGAACAACCCCATCAAAAATGGTCACGATTTGCACGACGAGAAACGATTACACTTTAATCAGAGAATAACCGTTTTGAGAGGAGCAAAGTTTCCGTAACGTCAGTGCTGAAGTGGAGCGTACAGGATGAAAAACATCACCATTGCCATTCTCGCGGCGCTGTTTCTAAGTGCGAACGTCTCCGCCGCCATCAAAATCGACGCCCGCCAGGCTCGCAATATGGACGATGTGCAGAGCTTAGGGGTCATTTATATCAACCATAATCTCGCGACGGTCAGCGAGGCCGAGCTCGCGCTGAATGAAGAGAGCGACGCTCAGGGCGCGACATATTTCCGCCCGATATTAATGCATGAGCCGGGGAGTAATGGCGTGATACATGCCAGTGCCGATATTTATCGTTAAGCACCAGTGATATGCCAGAAAATGCAGTTGTCCGGTTTGTCCGAACAACTGCATTTTACATTTTACGGTAACGCAACCTCTGGGTCAGGCTCATGCGTTATGCGATTACGTAAATCACGTCTTATCAGCTCAATGACCCAAAACCAAAAAACATGCCCCAATATTTCAGAAACATACTCATCGATTGGTAGTTCCGTTAACGGTGGCGTCAGATTTAATACTGGGCAAAATATCCCATGCACGGCAACCGTCACGATTAACCCGGCAAGGACGCCCTGCCAGAGCTTCACTTTTGGGAAGCACTCTGCAACAACGCAATATCCAATCGCAAAAACAAGCGAAAAAATAATGTGCGTTACCATCACAGGATTAATCACATGTTCAGAGAAGGTATAGACTGTTTGAGTAGGATCAATGCCCATATAATCTCGTAAGAATATATAAGGCGGATTAAATTCATCCCGACCGCCAGAAAAAGTACGCGGTGGCAAAGGGACTTCTGCCCCCCACTTCACAAAGGCCGACATGATACCTGCGGCAAATCCAACAAAGGTCGCCACACCATAGCGACGACGATCAGGATCGGTTCTCACAAAAAGTCCTTTAAGCGCCATAGAAACCCCGCAATATTCCATATACAAAGACGAATAAGGGTCTGTCTTTTATCCCTGGCAGGCCGCTTTATTACTAAAAAAAAGGCCCCGTCGCCTGACCGATGACATCCCTGAGGAGACTCAACGACGGGGCGCTTAGTTACTTCTGCCCGTAATAGGCGTTGGGGCCATGTTTCCGCATGAAGTGTTTGTTCATAAGGTAGCCGTCGATGGGATTCAACTGCGGGTTAATACCGCGCGCAATCCACGCCATCTTCGCCACTTCTTCCATCACCACCGCGTTATGCACCGCGTCGTGAGCGTCTTTACCCCAGGCGAATGGCCCGTGCTGGTACACCACAATCCCCGGCGTATGCAGCGGCTCGGCGTCACCCAGCGTTTCGATAATCACTTTGCCGGTGTTCAGTTCATACTCACCCTGCACTTCTTCTTCGCTTAATCCACGCGTACACGGGATATCGCCAAAGAAGTAGTCGGCGTGCGTGGTGCCTAGCGCCGGAATTGCCAGCCCCGCCTGCGCCCATGCGGTAGCATGCGTGGAGTGGGTATGAACAATGCCGCCAAGCGACGGGTAACGACGGTAGAGTTCGAGATGCGTCGCGGTGTCGGAAGACGGACGATACTGACCGTCTACGACCTTGCCGCTCATATCGACCACCACCATATCGGCCGCTTGCATGGTTTCGTAGGCGACGCCGCTGGGCTTGATCACCACCAGCCCGCGTTCACGGTCGATGGCGCTGACGTTGCCCCAGGTAAAGGTCACCAGCCCGTAACGCGGCAGATCCATGTTGGCTTCAAAAACTTGCTGTTTGAGCTTTTGCATTATGCCGCCTCCACCATGCCCGCTTTCGCCATGCGCGCTTTCACCCAATCACGCGCTTTCGCCACTTCCGCCGCCGGGTCTTCCGCCGTTTCGCTCCACATCTCAATCAGGTAAGGCCCGCAATAACCACTCTGTTTGAGCGTTTCGAAGCAACGTTCGAAATCCACTACGCCTTCACCAAACGGCACGTTTTTGAAGACACCCGGTTTGGTGTCTTTCACATGCACCGCGACGATGTGCCCGATTCCGGCCTGCAATTCCATCTGTACGTCGTTATCCCACGCCGACAGGTTGCCAATGTCCGGATAAAGCTGGAACCACGGATTGTTGAGATAGTGCGCGTAGCCCAGCGCCTTGCTGATGGAGTTCATCAACGGATAATCCATGATCTCCATCGCCAGCGTCACCTGCGCGCGGCTCGCCATCTCAACGCTCTCTTTCAGGCCATCACGAAAACGACGACGCGTTTCGTTATTGGCTTCCTGGTAGTAAACGTCGTAGCCCGCCAGTTGGATCACGCGAATGCCGACATCCTGGGCAAACTGGATAGCTTTACGCATAATCTCCACCCCCTGCGCCCGCACCGCGTCATCTTCGCTGCCCAGCGGGAAACGACGATGGGCAGAAAGACACATAGACGGCACGCGCACGCCGGTTTCAACAATTGCATTCACCAGCGCCAGACGCTGCTCGCGGCTCCAGTCGAGGCGCGACAGACGCTCGTCAGTTTCATCGACTGACATCTCGACAAAGTCGAAGCCCAACGTTTTTGCCAGTTGCAGGCGTTCCAGCCAGCACTCCCCGGCGGGGAGCGCTTTTTCATAGATGCCAAGCGGGATTTGTTTGGACAACATATCCGCTCCTTAGCCCCACAGTTGGGCGATGGAACGTTTGAACTGACGCGCGGCTTCAACCGGAGAGGCGGCATCACGGATGCTACGGCCAGCGATAAAGACATGAATGGGAATGCCTTTGAACAGTGGCAGATCTTCCAGCGCCAGGCCACCGGTGACGGTTACTTTGAAGCCCATGTCGGAAAGGCGTTTGATCGCGGTAATATCCGCTTCGCCCCACGCCACGCCTGCGGCCTGCGCGTCACGGCTGCGGTGATAAACCACCTGCCCAATGCCTGCGTCACGCCACTGCTGCGCCTGTTCCCAGGTCCAGTAGCCAGTCAGTTCGATCTGCACGTCGCCGTTAAACTCTTTCGCCACGTCCAGCGCACCTTTGGCGGTGTTGATATCCGCACAGCAAATCACGGTCACCCAGTCAGCGTTAGCTTCGAAGCACATACGAGAAAGAATTTTTCCCGCATCGGCGATTTTGGCGTCAGCCAGCACGATTTTGTGCGGATAAAGCGCTTTCAGGTCACGAACCGCACGTACACCTTCGCCCACACACAGAATGGTGCCCACTTCGATAATGTCGACTTCTTCGGCAATCAGGCGAGTGGTTTCGTAGGCGCTGTCCATAGTCTGGTTGTCCAGCGCGACTTGCAACATGGGTAATGACATCTTCAATTCCTTCTTAAGCAGCCGCGTTGGTGCGGTCAATGAGATCCAGTACTTCCTGCTCGGTACGGCAGGCGCGTAAACGGTCGAAATTCTCTTCATCTTCAAACAGGTTGACGATTTGCATGATGCCCACTTCCTGGTGAGTGTTGGCATCGACCGCCGCCATGGTGATGAGGATATCCACCGGGTCGTTATCTTCGTGGTTGAACTCCAGCGGCTTTTTCAGCGTCACCAGCGCAAAGCCGGTTTTCTTAACGCCCTCTTCCGGACGCCCGTGCGGCATTGCCAGGCCTGGCGCGAGCACAAAGTACGGGCCGTGCTGTTCAACCGCATCCAGAATCGCCTGGTAGTAACGCGGCTCGACAACATCCGCCGCCACCAGCAGATCAACGCCGATTTTCACCGCGTCCTGCCAGGTTTCAGCTTCGGCCTGAAGACGGATAGATTTATTTTCCGCCAGCGAATCACGTAATTTCATGGCGCGTCCTTACTTCACGTCCTGCGGGAAATGTTCTTTGATCACTTCCAGCAATTTCGGGCCAAAGTCAGCCGGAGAGAGCATGTTGCGCACGCCAACCACATATTTGTTGCCAGTGACGGAGATCTCGCCCGCAATGTGCGTTGATGCGATGATGATATCCGCGCCGTTCAGTTCACTTTTGTACTCGCCAACCGCGCAGCTATTTACCGTGTGGTCGATGTTCGACTGGGTTAAAAACTGGTCCACTTTCATCTTCATGATCATGGAACTACCTTGTCCGTTGCCACACACAGCCAGAATACGTACGGTCATAATCAAAACTCCTTATTAAGCAGACTGTTCTGCCAGTTGTTTTTCTGCATCTTCTTCAGCACGCAGCGCGCGGCCCGCGAAGAACATATAAACCAGTGCAATTACAATGATGACGGCCATAAAGGCGATACCGATGGAGAAGAAGCCCTGCATCATCGGCGGTGCCAGAATTGACCAGTCGGCCATGCCCATCCAGGCGCTCATACCGGTGAGTTTCACCGCCCAGACACAGCCAAAGATTTCAATCATCCCCATCACCAGACAAATCTTCAGCGCCGCACGCCAGCCGCCGAAGTGGTTAGCGAACACGCCGATGGTGGCGTTGGAGAAGAACATCGGGATAAAGCCAGGAATAATCAGGATCGAAGAGCCGCAGGCGACCAGGATGCCAACCGCAATCAGCTGACCGATGGTGCCCCACATAAAGCCCCAGACCACAGCGTTTGGCGCGAAGCTATAGATAGCGGCGCAGTCAATCGCCAGAACCGCCCCCGGGATCAGGCGCTGGGAGATACCGTTAAACGCTTCAGAGAGTTCCGCCACAAACATGCGCACGCCCTGAGTGATGATGAAAATCGCTACCGCAAAAGAGAAACCGGTTTGCAGGATGTAGACCGTCCAGTGCACCTTGCCAGCCATTGCCTGTACGGTGTCGATACCGAAGGAGAGCAGAATGGCGCCAAAGAAGATAGTCATCACAATCGCCGTGGAGACGATGTTGTCGTGGAAAATGTTCAGCCAGCCAGGCAGTTTGAGGTCTTCAACGCTCTCCTCTTTTTTGCCAAGGAATGGTGCGACTTTATAAGCAATCCACGCGGCAAACTGTTGCTGGTGTCCGATGGAGAAACCGCAACCATCGGTGACGATTTGCGTCGGCTTGTACATCATGTTGGAGGTAATGCCCCAGTAGAGCGAAACCATGATCGCGGTGCAGATAATGGTCGTCCACATGGAGTAGCCGAAGATAAACAGCGTAACGGCAATCAGCCCCGCCTGCTGGAACATGATGTGACCGGTGAGCATGATGGTACGAATACCGGTAATGCGACGCAGCAGCACGTAACTGATGTTCAGCGCCAGCGCTAACAGCACGGCGTAACCCACCCAGCTATAGGCATCGCCCATGCGGTCGATGGTCGCCATCATTGACGCATAAGTATCTGAAATTGCGCCATTAATTCCGTAAACCTCCGACATTTTCGCCACCACCGGTTTGAAGGTGCTGGTCAGAATGCCGGAACCGGCCTGAAGCAGCATAAAACCGATAATCGTTTTGATAGTGCCTTTGATAATTACACTGACGCTTTTACGCAGCAGGATGTAACCCAGACAGGTCACGATACCCAACAGCAGTGGGGCATTGGTCATGACCTGATTAAAAAACACGGTAAAGATGTTGTAGAGGATATCCATAACGCTCTCCGAAAATGAAGGCGCTGCGGTCAGCGCACGTCCGTCTGTTAGTTCGCACACTCTAATAATCAAAAACAATCACAACAAGATTCAATTTGATTAAATGTGACTTACGCCGCAATAATAATCATACAAACAGTGTGCTTTTCACGCACGGTAAAGCACTCAGGATATATCCTTTTATAATCAATGAATTAAAAATAACGCACTTTGATTCATCAAGTTACAAAAGTCTTATCTCGTCAAATATTCATACAAAAGCGCACAAAAACAGCCATTGCATTCCTGAAAAAATCACGTCATTATCAATCACAACAAATCACCGCATGACGTATTTTGAATATTTTAGAGGGATAAATCATGAGTAAAGTAGAAACCATCACACGTGAATCCTGGATCCTGAGCACTTTCCCGGAATGGGGCTGCTGGCTGAACGAAGAAATTGAGCAGGAGAAAGTAGCGCCGGGAACATTTGCAATGTGGTGGCTGGGCTGCACGGGTATCTGGTTAAAATCAGAAGGTAATACCAATGTCTGCGTCGATTTCTGGTGTGGCACCGGTAAACAAAGCCACGGCAATCCGCTGATGAAACAGGGTCACCAGATGCAGCGCATGGCGGGCGTAAAAAAACTCCAGCCTAACCTGCGCACCACGCCGTTTGTTCTTGATCCGTTTGCTATTCGTCAGATCGACGCCGTACTGGCCACGCACGATCACAACGATCATATTGATGTAAACGTCGCCGCCGCCGTGATGCAGAATTGCGCTGATGATGTGCCGTTTATCGGGCCGAAAACCTGCGTGGATTTATGGATTGGCTGGGGCGTACCGAAAGAGCGTTGCATCGTGGTCAAACCAGGCGACGTGGTGAAAGTAAAAGATATCGAAATTCATGCGCTTGACGCATTTGACCGTACTGCACTGATTACCCTGCCTGCCGATCAAAAAGCGGCTGGCGTCCTGCCGGATGGCATGGACGATCGCGCGGTGAACTACCTGTTCAAAACGCCGGGCGGCTCCCTGTATCACAGCGGCGATTCCCACTACTCTAACTACTATGCGAAGCATGGAAACGAGTATCAGATCGATGTGGCTTTAGGCTCCTATGGAGAGAACCCACGCGGTATTACGGACAAAATGACCAGCGCCGATATGCTGCGTATGGGCGAAGCGCTGAATGCGAAAGTCGTTATCCCGTTCCACCACGATATCTGGTCAAACTTCCAGGCCGATCCACAAGAGATCCGCGTACTGTGGGAGATGAAAAAAGATCGTCTGAAATATGGCTTCAAGCCGTTTATCTGGCAGGTAGGCGGTAAATTTACCTGGCCGCTGGATAAAGACAACTTCGAATACCACTATCCGCGTGGTTTCGACGACTGCTTCACCATTGAACCGGATCTGCCGTTCAAATCGTTCCTGTAAGCTTTTGTTCTGCCGGATACGCTTCATGTATCCGGCATGCAACACTTTTCTTTGCCGGATAGAGACTATCCGGCTCTCTCCCGACATAGTATTTTCGTGACATTTCAAATATCATCTTTGCTCATCATTTTTTATCGGATTAGCTCATGACGGAAGCGCAAAGGCATCAAATATTACTCGAGCTGCTGGCGCAGACAGGCTTTGTCACCGTGGAACAGGTGATGACCCGACTGGGGATTTCACCCGCCACCGCACGCCGGGACATCAATAAGCTTGATGAAAGCGGCAAACTGAAAAAAGTGCGCAATGGCGCCGAAGCCATCAATCAGCCGCGTCCACGCTGGTCACCGATGAATATTCATCAGGCGCTGAATCACGACGAGAAAGTGCGAATTGCCAGAGCCGCGTCACAACTGGTGATGCCCGGTGAAAGCGTGGTGATTAACTGCGGTTCTACCGCATTTTTACTGGGGCAGGAAATCTGCGGCAAACCGGTGCAAATCATCACTAACTATCTGCCACTGGCCAATTACCTGATCGAGCAGGAACATGACAGCGTGATCATCATGGGCGGGCAGTACAACCGCAGCCACGCCATTACGCTCAGCCCGCAGGGCAGCGAAAACAGTCTCTACGCGGGCCACTGGATGTTCACCAGCGGCAAAGGTCTCACCGCAGAAGGGTTATATAAAACGGATATGCTCACCGCGATGGCTGAGCAAAAGATGCTGAATGTTGTCGGTAAACTCGCCGTGCTGGTTGATAGCAGCAAAATCGGCGAGCGTGCCGGCATGCTGTTCAGCCGCGCCGATGAAATCGATATGGTGATCACCGGCAAGCAGGCTGACCCGGATATTCTTAAAGCGCTGGAAGCACAAGGTGTGCAGGTTCTGCGCGTTTAGAGATGGCGCGTAAAGAAATCCACGGCGCTGGTTAAGGCTTCTGGCGTAATACGATGACGGACGCCAGCTTGCCAGACACAGGTCAGATTAGCGTCCAGTTGTTCACGCCTCAACGCCTGCTGCAGACGAAATGTTTCATCAGGCGGCACGACATCGTCAGCATCTCCGTGCCAGAGCAGCAGCGGCCTGTCTGCTACGCGGGCGAGCTGCTGGCTGACATCCCACTCGGCCAGCAGCGGCGCAAGGCCAGCACGCTGCGCTTCAGCGGGGGGGAATAGCGTCGTGGAAAGCGAACTGAAATAGCCCGACCCCATCAGACTGGCGACACATTTAAGCTCAGGATGATGCGTCATGATACCCAGCGCCGTCATTCCGCCCATTGACGCTCCTGCCACCGCCAGACGCCCCTCACTCACCAGTCGTTCACGGTATAGCGCTTCCTGCAATGCCGGAAACTCGTGAAAGTTTTGCAGCAGGATCTGCCAGAAGTGCTGTAACCGTTGGTTTTCGTCACCATTAAAGCGCGCCCCATGCTCTGCCGCACACGGCATCACCACGCGAAAACCAGCCTGCGCCAGCGCGACGGCAAAATAGCTGTAAACCATGTGTGAAGAGGTAAATCCATGATAAAACACAATACAGGGTAGCGGTTGTTCAGCGAACCCCTTCGGGAACGCATGCAGGATTTCACTCCCCGCGAGCAGACGCATTTCCAGTTCAATCATCGGTTGCCTCCTTCCGGCATACTGAATATCAGGCAAAGCAGTGGGGTTTTAGCAGATGATCCTTTGTCTGATTTTTAACATTGAGAACCAAGTTGCACTTTCGTGAGATTTTCATTCGAAAATAGCGCTTGAGATAACAAATCGGGAACATTCCCCTAATGGGAATTTCCTTATACCACTACACTGTGAATATCAGGAAACGGGATATGGTTATGCGTCGCTTTATACCTCTGTTACTGGCGTTATTGTTGAGCAGTTGCAACATTCTGGAAGGTAAGCCTGTGGCTCCTCCGGCGGCAACGGATACTCCACAAGAAATACGTCGTAATCAGACGGAAGGTTTACAGCGGATGGGCACCATCAGCGTCATGATATATGGCTCGCCAATGGATGTCGAAGCCGCGCTGAAAGCCAAAGCGACCGCGGCCAAAGCGGATTACTACGTCATCATTATGATTGATGACAGCACGGTGGTTCCGGGGCAGTGGTATTCGCAAGCCATCCTTTACCGTAAATAATGAACAACATTGTTGAATCAAATTTACGCAGGTTTGTACCTTATTCACGTTTCCCTGATGCAATATGGCGTCAACAACGATTCATTCGAAGGAGCGGATGAAAAAATGCCCTGACGTCTGCTATGGACTGCCCTACGGGGTTTTGTATATGGAGCTGACGATGAAACGATCTCTTACCTTATCTACCCTGCTCTTTTCTGGCGGTGCCAATACCAGTGCGGCGCAGTCGGCTGAATTTGCCAGCGCAGATTGTGTAACCGGGCTGAATGAAATCGGGTTGATTTCCGTAAATAATATTTCCGGTAGTCAGCAAGATGTCGAAGATGCCATTGCCCAGAAAGCGGATGAACAAGGTGCTTCCTGGTATCGCATTGTTCAGATGTACGAAGAGCAGCAACCGGACAACTGGCGAGCACAGGCGATTATCTATGCCTGAGACAATAAAACGCGTGGAAGAGTAACAGGCAGAAAGCCGCTCTTCCACGACATCATTTTTTCCTCACACGCCCCCTGTCGCCCTCAGCAGCACATCACTGATAACCTGTTCGTTAAGCAACACGCCGCCGCGAGTATCCAGCATCATTCGACACCAGGCCTGCGCCATCGGTGGTGACGCATATTTCAGCATCTGTGCGCCCGTACCCAGCAAATAGATTTGCATCGCAATTTCGCGCCCCTGCGCTTCCGACGGCTTGCGTAAACGCTGTTGTAACTGCCGCCACTGGCGATCGTAGTGGCGATCCTGGCCTTTCACCTCGCCGCACATCTCTGCCAGCAGTTCCAGCGCATCCGGCTGCCTGGTCAGCACGCGCAGCACATCCAGGCACATGATATTTCCAGAGCCTTCCCAGATACTGTTAACCGGCATTTCGCGATAAAGACGCGGAAGCTCGCTCTCTTCGCAGTACCCGGATCCACCCAGCACTTCCATTGCCTCAGCGACAAACGGCATGCCCGATTTGCAAATGGCGAACTTCGCTGTTGGCGTAAACAGCCGCGCCCATAGCCGTTCGGCTTCATGCGATTGCCGTCCCCATGCGCCAGCAAGGCGAAACAGAAACGCGGTTTGACCTTCAATCTGTAATGCCATCCGCCCCAACACCTGGCGCATTAGCGGTAAATCGACCAGATTCTTGCCGAATGCCTGTCGCTGGAACGCATGATAAAGCGCAACCGACAGCGACCGACGCATCATACTGTGGCTGCCCAGGGCGCAATCAAAACGCGTCAGGCCGCCCATGCGCAAAATCTGCCGCACGCCCTCGCCCTCTTCCCCCACCCGCCAGCCGATGGCATCCTGAAATTCAACTTCACTGCTGGCGTTAGAACGATTGCCGAGTTTGTCTTTCAGGCGTTCGATACGAATAGCGTTGCGTTGCCCATCGGGTAATAAGCGCGGCATAAAGAAGCAGGAAAGCCCGCCTTTTGCCTGCGCCAGCACCAGATGCGCATCACTTTGCGGCACCGAGAAAAACCATTTGTGCCCCACCAGCCGATAGCTGCCATCCGCCAGGCGCTCCGCGCGGGTGGTATTACTCAACACGTCTGAACCGCCCTGCTTCTCCGTCATTCCCATACCAATCAGCAAACCGCGTTTTTGATCGCCGGGCAACAAATGTGGATCGTAGCGATCGCTCAGCAGCGGCGTAAGCCACGCTTTAAACTCGCCTGGCAGCGCCTGTTGCAGCAAGGGAGTAGCAGCAAACGTCATGGTAATCGGGCACAGCGTTCCGGCTTCCACCTGCGCATGCAACATAAAACGCGCGGCGCGGGCAACGAACGAACCTGCACGCGCATCCTCTTCCCACGGCAGGTTGTGTACCCGGTTGGCGCACAACCCCTGCATCAGCAGATGCCAGGCGGGATGAAAGCGCACATCGTCAAGGCGTGTGCCGGTGGCGTCGTAACGCAGAAGTTCAGGGGGATTGGTGTTGGCGAGCCGCCCCAGCTCAAGCGATTCGGCGGTACCGAGTTGCTGGCCAATACTCGCCAGCAGGTCGCTATCCCAGCCTGCGCCTTCGCGTACCACTGCCTCGCGCAGGGCGCCATCGGATAAAAACAGATTGCTGTTATTTAACGGGCCAGGCTGATTAAAAACGGTGTGCGTTTGCCAGGACATATGTCTCCCTCCGTCAAGTGGCAGTGCCTTAAGTATGGACAGAGGTGAGCATTTGGCGCTGGATTGCGGTCACAAAAAAGCCATCCCGTGGGATGGCTTGATTTCAACGCACGACGCATTAACCGCGCTGGCGTACCGCTTCAAACAGGCAGATACCTGTCGCCACGGAGACGTTCAGCGAGGAGACGCTGCCCGCCATTGGGATGCTGATCAGTTCGTCGCAGTGTTCACGAGTCAGACGGCGCATACCTTCGCCTTCAGCCCCCATTACCAGCGCCATGCGACCGGTCATTTTGCTCTGATAAAGCGTATGATCGGCTTCGCCGGCGGTACCAACGATCCAGATGTTCTCTTCCTGCAACAGACGCATGGTGCGCGCCAGGTTGGTGACGCGGATCAGCGGCACGCTCTCTGCGGCACCGCAAGCCACTTTTTTCGCGGTCGCGTTAAGCTGCGCGGAGCGATCGCGCGGGACAATCACCGCGTGTACACCCGCCGCATCGGCGCTACGCAGGCAGGCGCCAAGGTTGTGCGGATCGGTAACGCCGTCGAGGATCAGCAGGAACGGATTTTCCAGCGAAGCGAGCAGATCCGGCAGATCGTTTTCCTGATACTGACGACCCGGTTTCACGCGCGCAATAATGCCCTGATGCACGGCACCTTCGCTTTTCTCATCCAGGTACTGGCGGTTCGCCAACTGGATAACCACGCCCTGCGCTTCCAGCGCGTGGATCAGCGGCAACAAACGTTTATCTTCGCGGCCTTTTAAAATAAAGACTTCCTGAAAACGTTCAGGAGCGCGCTCCAGCAGGGCCTGGACTGCGTGGATACCGTAAATCATTTCACTCATTGATGGACTCGTTGTTAACGTTGTTATCAGGTCACCCTCACCCCGCCCTCTCCCTAAGGGAGAGGGAGAAAACCGGTGCCGGACCAAACATCGGCTCGATCGGTTCCCTCTCCCTGCGGGGGAAGGTTAGGGTGAGGGGGCGGGTTTTACTCCGCCACTTTCTTCTTCGCCGCGCGTTTCGCTTTGGTTGCGGCAGCAATTTTCTGCGTTTTGGCAGACGGTTTTTTCGCTTTTCTCGCCTCTTTCTTTGCGGCTTTCGGCTTCTGTTTCTTCTCACCGCGGAAAGCGCTGTCTGGCTCGAAATTCACTTTCTTGCCAACCTGGCGACGACGACTACCGTTTTTATTTCCCGCGCCTTTCTTCGTTTTTTCGCGTTCAGTTTTACCGACGTTACGTGGCGCGCGTTCGCTGGAAATCAACGAGAAGTCAATTTTACGCTCGTCCATGTTGACGGCTTCCACACGAACCTCTACGCGGTCGCCCAGACGATAAGTTTGCCCGCCAGATTCACCAATTAAACGCTGACCAATCTGGTCGAAGCGGTAGTAATCGTTATCCAGCGATGAAACGTGGACTAGCCCATCGATGAACAGCTCATCAAGACGGACAAAGAAACCGAAGCCGGTCACGCTGGCAATCACGCCTTTAAAGACGTTGCCCACCTGATCCTGCATGAAGTCACACTTCAGCCAGTCAGCGACGTCACGGGTGGCTTCATCGGCGCGGCGCTCTGCCATAGAACAGTGCTGACCCAGTTGCAGCATCTCTTCCATTGAGTAGTGATAGCCGCCGGTTTCCGTGGTGTTGCCTTTATGGCCCTGCTCTTTTGCCAGCAGATACTTGATGGCGCGGTGCAACGACAGGTCAGGATAACGACGAATCGGCGAGGTAAAGTGCGCGTACGACTGCAACGCCAGGCCAAAGTGGCCCCGGTTTTCCGGGTCGTAAATCGCTTGTTTCATCGAACGCAGCAGCATGGTTTGCAGCATTTCCGCGTCAGGACGGTCGGCGACGGATTCCAGCAGCTCGGCGTAATCGCGCGGCTCCGGCTTATTGCCACCCGGCAGTTCCAGACCCAGCTCCGACAGAACGGAACGGAATGCGGTGATGGCTTCAGTCGTTGGCTTATCATGAATACGGAACAACGCCGGTTCTTTCGCTTTCTCAACGAAACGTGCCGCCGAGATGTTCGCCAGAATCATGCACTCTTCGATCAGTTTGTGCGCGTCATTACGCTGCGTCTGCTCAATACGTTCGATGCGACGTTCAGCATTGAAGATAAACTTCGCTTCTTCACTTTCAAATGAGATACCACCACGTTCAGCACGCGCCTGATCCAGCACTTTATAGAGGTTATGCAGCTCTTCAATATGCTTAACCAGCGGCGCATATTGTTCACGCAGATCCTGATCGCCCTGCAGCATGTGCCACACCTTGGTATAGGTCAGACGTGCATGTGAGCTCATCACCGCTTCATAGAATTTATAACCCGTTAAGCGGCCTTTCGATGAGACGGTCATTTCACAGACCATACACAGGCGGTCAACCTGCGGGTTCAGCGAGCACAGGCCGTTAGAGAGCACTTCCGGCAGCATAGGAACAACCTGCGAGGGGAAGTAAACGGACGTACCGCGATTACGTGCTTCTTTGTCCAGCGGAGTTGGCGGACGGACGTAATAGCTTACGTCAGCAATCGCGACCCACAGACGCCAGCCGCCACCGCGTTTTTTCTCGCAGTAAACCGCATCGTCGAAGTCACGCGCGTCTTCACCGTCGATGGTTACCAGCGGCAAATCACGCAGATCGACGCGGCCAATTTTCGCCTCTTCCGGTACCTGCTCTTTCAGCCCGGCAACCTGTGCTTCTACCGCTGGCGGCCAGACGTAAGGAATTTCATGGGTACGCAGCGCCATGTCAACGGCCATGCCTGTACCCATGTTATCGCCAAGCACCTCGACAATTTTACCGATAGCTTTAGTGCGGCGAGTCGGGCGCTGGGTCAGTTCGACCACCACCACAAAGCCCATACGCGCGCCCATCACCGCTTCTGGCGGGATGAGAATATCAAAGCTCAGACGACTGTCGTCCGGCACGACAAAACCGACGCCTGCATCGGTGAAGTAGCGTCCTACGATTTGCCCGGTTCTTGGCTCCAGCACACGCACAATGCGCGCTTCGCGGCGGCCTTTACGATCCGCGCCCAGCGGTTGTGCCAGCACCTGATCGCCGTGCATGCAGACTTTCATCTGCTCACTGGAAAGATACAGGTCGTCTTTACGGCCCTCTACACGCAGGAAGCCATAGCCATCGCGATGACCGATAACCATGCCCTTCAGCAGATCAAGACGTTCCGGCAGCGCATAGCACTGGCGACGAGTAAAGACGAGTTGCCCGTCACGCTCCATGGCGCGCAGGCGACGGCGAAGCGCTTCTATCTGCTCTTCGCCTTCAATGTTCAGTTCAACCGCCAGCTCTTCACGATTGGCAGGTTTTTCACGTTTTGTTAAATGATCGAGGATAAATTCCCGGCTCGGGATAGGATTGGCGTATTTTTCAGCTTCGCGGTCCAGGAAAGGGTCTTGTGACATATCGGTTCCTCCGTTGTCATCGTTGTCGGCGATAGTCTTTACTCCACCAACAATAATTTATAAAGCGGTTGATTCTCTTCAACCAAATCGGCCAGTGTGTAGTGATCCAGTTCCTTGAGAAAACTTTGCACGGCTTGAGAAAGCGCCTGTTTCAATCGACAGGCCGGCGTGATGTGGCAGAACTCACTGCTGCAATTCACCAGCGAGAGAGGTTCCAGTTCGCGGACAACGTCGCCTACGCGAATCGTCTCCGCCGGCTTGCCCAGCCGGATCCCGCCATTTTTCCCCCGCACTGCCGTCACGTAGCCCGCGCGGCTGAGCTGGTTGATAATTTTCACCATATGGTTACGTGACACACCATAGACCTCTGTCACTTCAGAGATACTGGTCATCTTGCCATCCGGCAACGACGCCATATAAATCAGGGCGCGTAATCCATAATCGGTAAAGCTTGTTAACTGCACATCAACCTCAGGGGAACAGGAACTCGGGAAGAATAATTTCGGATATTTATATTGATGATAAACCAGCCACCAGCCAGGTCGCTAATTTTTTCGGTGCGGGAAGGAAAAAAGCGCGGATCTTGCAAGATATTAAGCCGGATACAGCGTAATGCGCGTTATCCGGCCTACAGGCCCGGCGACTCTCGTTACCGGGCAGTTCCATCAATTATGCGTCGAACGGGTCGCGCAGAATCATGGTTTCGGTACGGTCCGGGCCGGTAGAGATAATATCAATCGGCACACCGGTTACTTCTTCGATACGCTTGATGTAGTTCAGCGCTGCCTGTGGCAGGCCGCTACGCTCTTTCACACCGAAAGTGGATTCAGACCAGCCAGGCATGGTTTCGTAAATCGGTTCGATGCCTTCCCAGTCGTCCGCTGCCAGCGGGGTGGTGGTCACTTCGCGGCCATCCGGCATACGGTAAGCCACGCAGAGTTTAACCTCTTTCAGGCCGTCCAGTACGTCCAGTTTGGTCAGGCAGAAGCCAGACAGGGAGTTGATCTGCACCGCACGGCGAACCGCGACGGTATCCAGCCAACCGGTACGACGACGACGACCGGTGGTTGCACCGTATTCGTTACCCTGTTTGCACAGGAACTCGCCGGTGTCATCAAACAGCTCAGTCGGGAACGGCCCCGCACCCACGCGAGTGGAGTAAGCTTTGATGATACCCAGTACGTAGTCAACATAACGCGGGCCCAGGCCGGAGCCGGTCGCCACGCCACCCGCAGTGGTGTTGGAAGAGGTTACGTACGGATAGGTACCATGGTCGATATCCAGCAGCGTACCCTGCGCGCCTTCGAACATGACGAAATCGCCACGTTTGCGCGCCTGATCCAGCAGGTCAGACACATCAACAACCATACCGGTCAGGATGTCGGCAACCGCCATCACATCATCCAGCACTTTCTGGTAGTCAACTGCGTCGACTTTGTAGTAATTCACCAGCTGGAAGTTGTGATATTCCATCACATCTTTCAGTTTTTCAGCGAAGGTTGCTTTGTCGAACAGATCGCCAACACGCAGACCACGACGCGCGACTTTATCTTCGTAAGCCGGGCCGATACCACGACCGGTGGTGCCGATGGCTTTCGCGCCACGCGCTTTCTCACGTGCGTTATCCAGCGCAACGTGATAATCGAGGATCAGCGGACATGCTTCGGAGAGCAGCAGACGTTCACGAACCGGGATACCACGGTCTTCCAGTTCTTTCATCTCTTTCATCAGCGCGGCAGGCGACAGCACTACGCCGTTACCGATGATGCTGGTGACGTTTTCGCGAAGAATACCTGATGGAATAAGATGGAGGACGGTTTTTTCACCGTTGATTACGAGAGTATGGCCTGCGTTGTGACCGCCCTGGTAGCGTACAACATATTTAGCCCGTTCTGTCAGGAGATCGACGATCTTCCCTTTACCTTCGTCACCCCATTGGGTGCCCAGTACGACGACGTTGTTACCCATTTTTCAAAATCACCGTTTGCTTAAAAATGGATTCTACCATCGCTTTTTCAGATATACAGCACTTTTTATATTCAAAATGATGCTGAAAAGGCCGCTTTTTGTTCAGCTAATCGTTTTCGTCAACATGTAGTAGATCACAATCCCTGCAACCACAAGACCGCCGCCAAATCGGCGCAACATCGAATCGGGTAATTGGGTCATCGTCGCGATCATTTTGCGCCAGGCCTTCGGATAAAGCATTGGGCCCAGCCCTTCCAGCACCAAAACTAACGCCAGCGCGAGCCAGATAGTCGAATTCATTTTTCGTCCTTATAAAAGAAAACCACCGGCATCCGAAGATGCGGTGGTTTTAAGCACTAACGCCTGGGGCGATTAACGCGCCGTTGCGTTCGGCGTTTTCATGTAGCGGAAGAAATCGCTGTCCGGGCTCAGAACCATCACGTCCTGATTGCTCTGGAAGCTGCTTTCATAGGCACGCAGGCTACGGATAAAGGCGTAGAAGTCCGGATCCTGACTGAATGCATCAGCAAACAGTTTAGCCGCTTCGGCATCGCCTTCACCGCGCAGGATACGCCCCTGACGCTCAGCTTCTGCCAGCGTTTTGGTGACTTCATAGTCAGCCGCTGCGCGCAGTTTTTCAGCCTCTTCCTGGCCTTGTGAACGGTGGCGACGCGCAACCGCTTCACGCTCGGCGCGCATACGGTTGTAAATCGCTTCGGACACTTCGGTCGGCAGGTTAATCTGCTTAATACGCACATCGACCACTTCGATACCCAATGCCGCCATACTGTTCGGGTTGATGACCGGCACTTTACCGTTGGTTTCAGCGGTAACGCGCTCAGCAGCTTCGGCAATCGCGTTATCCGCGGCTGGCGTTTCCACTTCGTCTTCAGTACCCGCAGAACCGGAGTTCAGCGCATCACGCACTTCCAGGGTCAGACGACCACGGGAATCAGTGACGATGTCTTTTACATCCAGACGACCAATTTCAGAACGCAGACGGTCAGAGAACTTACGTTTCAGCAGCACTTCTGCCTGAGAAACGTCACCACCGCCCGTTGCCAGGAAGTAGCGGCTGAAATCGCTGATGCGCCATTTGATATAGGAGTCAACGATCAGGTCTTTTTTCTCTTTGGTCACAAAGCGATCAGCCTGGTTGTCCATGGTCTGAATACGCGCGTCCAGCATTTTAACCGACTGAATAAACGGGACTTTAAAGTGCAGACCCGGTTCATAGATTAACGGTTTTTTGTCGCTGTCGCGCACGACGCTGCTAAACTGGAACTTGATCCCACGCTCACCTTCTTTAACGACGAAGATAGAGGTGTACAGCACTACCAGCACGATGATGATAATCGCGATAACTGACTTACGCATCGTTATTCCCCCTGACGCTGGTAGTCGTTACGCTGCGCGTTAGCGCGGCGTTGGTCCATAATGTCGCCCTGACTGGTGGACGATGTGTTGCTCGCTCCGCTGTTGCTGGAGGAAGACGCCGGCGGCAGACGCAGCAGGTTGTTGGCCCCGCTGTTATCGTTCTTTGCACCGGAGGCATTCCCGCCTTTCAGCATCTGGTCGAGCGGCAGAACCATCAGGTTGCCACCTTTATTATCGTTAACCAGCACTTTACGCGTATGGCTCAGCACTTTTTCCATGGTCTCGATGTAGAGACGCTCACGGGTGATCTGCGGAGCGGCTTTATACTCCGGCAGGATCTTGGCAAAACGAGCCACTTCACCCTGGGCTTCCAGAACGGTCTGCGTCTTATAGGCGCGGGCCTCTTCCAGAATACGTTGAGCCTGACCGTTCGCACGCGGCTGAACTTCGTTGGTGTAGGCTTCCGCTTCACGAATGTATTGCTGCTCGTTTTCACGCGCGGCAATCGCATCATCGAAGGAAGACTTCACTTCTTCCGGCGGACGAGCGGCCTGGAAGTTGACGTCCAGCAGGGTGATACCCATGTTGTACGGACGAATGGTTTCTTCCAACTCGCGCTGGGTATCGCTACGAATAACGGTACGACCTTCGGTCAGGATGCGGTCCATGGTGTATTTACCGATGACACCACGCAGGGCGCTGTCGGTCGCCTGACGCAGACTGTCGTCGGCGCTGGTGACGCTAAACAGATAGCGCTGCGGATCGGTCACGCGGTACTGCACGTTCATCTCAACGCGCACCACGTTTTCGTCAGAGGTCAGCATCACGCCGGAAGCGGCCAGTTCACGCACGGCCTCCACGTTCACCGGCGTGACTTCGTCGATAAACGTCGGTTTCCAGTTCAGGCCCGGCTCAACCAAATGGCTGAACTTACCAAAACGCGTGACCACGCCACGTTCGGCTTCTTTAATGGTATAGAATCCGCTGGCTGCCCAGATAATGACAACGGCTGCCGCTGCAATACCGACGATGCGCCCCCCCACTGGCGCACGAGGCCCCTGGGTTGTACCGCCGCCAGAACCGCTCTTACCGCCGCCGAGGCCACCGAGCTTTTTGCTCAGCTTACGGAAGATATCATCCAGATCGGGCGGCCCCTGTTCGCGACCACCTTTGTTTCCATTTCCCTCAGAGTTGCCGCCAGGTTTGCTGCTTCCCCACGGGTCGCGGTCTTGTCCGTTATTACCGGGCTGATTCCACGCCATGTATGTGCTCCATATTTGTTATGCGGTGATCCCCAATGTCTTGCGACGGCAGGGGACAGGCGAAATGACTCCATGCTCCAGGCAAACTGCCGGCTAGACCACGTAATCGGTCAACGCCGGTTCTTGTTTACAGAGGCGACGCCAGTCAACAATCGGCATGCGAACTTGCAGACTGACACTGCCGTCTTCCTCCATCCACTCTTTTTCTATCGCCTGAAGCTGATAAAACCGGCTTCTTAAACGCCCTTCCTCCGGCGGTAGACGCAGAGTATGCTGCGCTACTTCCCCGGAAAGCCGTTCGGTTAAAGCCTGGAAAAGCAGTGGTACACCCGCCCCGGTCTGCGCGGAAAGCCAGACCCGGACAGGTTTGTTTTCTTCATCACGATCGATGCGCGGTTCGAAATCGTCCAGCACGTCGATTTTATTCATGACCAACAGCGTCGGGATCTCAAGCGAGTCAATCTCCTCCAGCACTGTATTCACGGCCTCGATATTTTCCTGCACGCGAACATCGGCTGCGTCAATAACATGAAGCAGCAGCGTCGCCTGACGGGTTTCCTGCAATGTCGCTTTAAACGCCGCCACCAGATCGTGCGGCAGGTGGCGAATAAAGCCTACCGTATCCGCCAGCACCGTCTCGCCAACGTCAGCGACATCAATACGGCGCAGCGTTGGGTCCAGCGTTGCAAACAGTTGGTCTGCCGCGTAAACCTTCGCTTCGGTTATCTGGTTAAACAGCGTCGATTTCCCGGCGTTGGTGTAACCCACCAGCGATACCGTCGGGACATCAGCTTTAGTTCGGGAACGACGTCCCTGCTCACGCTGCTTTTCCACTTTTTCAAGCCGCGAGAGGATTTGCATAATACGGTTACGCAGTAAACGACGGTCGGTTTCAAGCTGGGTTTCACCCGGGCCGCGTAAACCAATCCCGCCTTTCTGCCGTTCAAGGTGGGTCCAGCCACGCACCAGGCGCGTCGCCAGATGGCGCAACTGCGCCAGCTCAACCTGCAACTTACCCTCATGAGTACGCGCACGTTGGGCGAAAATATCTAATATCAGACCGGTACGGTCGATCACCCTGCATTCACACAGCTGCTCCAGGTTACGTTCCTGGGCTGGGCTCAGTGCATGGTCAAAGAGTACGACAGAAGCCCCTGTCGCTTTTACGGCTTCCGCAATTTCGACAGCCTTACCTTCACCAACAAAATACTTTGGGTGCGGTGCTTTACGGCTACCAGTAATCACCTGCATTGCTTCGACACCGGCGGAAGAGACCAGAGATTCAAACTCCTGGAGATCTTCCATATCTTTGTCTTGCGAAAAATAGATGTGTACCAGCACCGCCTGCTCACCGGCATCATAACGGTCAAACAAGCGTAATTCCTCATAAAATACCAGCGGGGAACCGGGTAAACCAGGCTCCCCGACCGGGAAACAGCGATAACTTATTCTGTGTCGTCGCTGTCTTGCGGCGCAGTGGAAGAACCCTGCGCGTTGCTACCGTGATGGTAGTTACTGCTGGTGCCGCCGCCAGCGTTATTGCTGTGATGAGATACCGGACGGGACGGGACAACAGTAGAAATTGCGTGCTTATAAACCATCTGGCTGACCGTGTTTTTCAACAGGATCACGAACTGGTCGAAAGACTCAATTTGACCTTGCAGCTTAATACCATTCACCAAATAAATAGAAACCGGAACACGCTCCCGACGTAGTGCGTTCAGGAACGGGTCTTGTAAAGATTGCCCCTTAGCCATTCTCTCTTTTCCTTATATGCTTATTTGTACTTAGAACCCACAGGTCCTTAAAATTGCGCACGAATACGGTTCAATTGTACACATTCAGTCTACACAATCACCAAATACCTGTATTACTTCGTTGAACGCCTGTTCAGGTTGTTCGCTATCTAACCAGTGAACTCCATCCCAACCGCGCAACCAGGTCACCTGGCGCTTGGCTAACTGTCTCGTGGCGCAAACTCCTCGATAAACCATTTCATCGTACGAGATTTCGCCTTCAAGGTATGACCACATCTGGCGATATCCAACACAACGAACGGAAGGCATATCCGTATGCAAATCTCCACGGGCAAAAAGCGCCCGCACTTCTGCTTCAAAACCTGAAGCTAACATCTGATGAAAACGCTGCTCAATGCGCTGATGGAGCAGTTCACGGCTCGCCGGGGCGATGGCGAACTGATGCACCTTGTAGGGCAGAGCGTCTCCTGACGTTTGCGTCAGTTCCGTTAAAGTTTTACCCGAAATGAAAAAAACTTCCAGTGCCCGGGAAAGTCTTTGCGGATCATTTGGATGAATTCGTGCGGCGGCAACCGGGTCAATTGACTTCAGTTGCTCATGCAGCGCTGTCCACCCCAGCTCTGCGGCCTGTTGCTCAATTCGCGCTCTGACCTCGGGATCTGCCGACGGTAACGGCGACAATCCTTCCAGCAGCGCCTTGAAATACAACATCGTTCCGCCAACCAGAAGCGGAATTCGCCCTGCAGCGGTAATCTCAGCCATTTCGGCCAGCGCATCGCGGCGGAAATCCGCGGCAGAGTACGCCTGTGCCGGGTCGAGAATGTCTAACAATCGGTGCGGCGCGGCTAACAGTTCCTGCGCATCCGGCTTGGCCGTCCCGATATCCATCCCTCGATAAATGAGGGCAGAATCAACACTAATCAACTCTACAGGTAAAACTTTACGTAATTCGATAGCCAACGCCGTTTTACCGGAAGCGGTTGGCCCCATTAAAAAAATTGCCTTTGGCAGGCGAGCCTCGGTCACGTCACTCATTTCTCAGGGCGTACATCGCAGAATCTAAATCAACAGGTTGTAACAGACCACCTGGAGGTGCTTTGACCAGCTGTGGGCAGAGTCGTTCAACATCCGCCAGCATCGCGATAGCCTGAGACATGTTCCATTGAACATGCTCGCTCGCCAGGTTACGGGCCAGCCACTGGGCAATATCACCCGCCTCAACCTGACTTTGTTGCACCAGATAGCCTATCAGTTCAGGAATCAAGTTTTGTAAATTTTGTTGGCGTAAGGGTAAAGGCACGGCGCGAACGGTCACGTGCTGCCCTTCTGCCAGAATATCAATGCCTAACAAAGCAAGTTGCGCCTGTGCCGTTTGCAATGCCTTGCTCTCAACATCACTCGCTTTCAGGCGCAACGGAATCAACAGCGGCTGCGCGCAAATCGGCGTTTCATTGGGCGTGAGCTGCGCCAGACGCAGCCAGCGTTCCGCCACGGACAGCGCCAGCAGGCTGAGTTTTCCGCCACGCTCCAGCAGTGCATAGCACGGCGGCACGATGGTTAAGACACGGCCAAAGCTCTGGCTGTGTCCTGCCAGGGAATCTGACGTCGGCGGCTGTGATTTCTCCGGGGCTTTCGGCGTATCCAGCAACTGGCGATAGAGCGCGCCCTGCTGCTTTTGGTATCCCGGCTGCGCATTCGGCCAGCTTGCACCACCGCGTGTACTTACACCGGAAGACGGTGCGTTGAAGCGTGGGGGCTCAGGTTCACGCGCTGCCGCCGGTTCGGCAAATTGATTGCGCCCCGCCGCTGCACGGTTTTCAGCGATCGGACGCGGCGCGAGCTCGTCCTCATCTTCATCCAACGGTAACGGCGATTCCATTTGCTGCTGTAGTACGCTCAGCACGCCCTGATAGATAAAGTCATGTACCAGCCGCGACTGATGGAAACGTACTTCATGTTTCGCCGGATGCACGTTTACATCCACCTGATGCGGATCGATTTCCAGATAAAGCACAAACGCGGGCTGCTGATCGGCACCCAGTTTATCCTCGCAAGCCTGGCGAATCGCGTGATTAATCAGACGGTCGCGCATCATGCGGCCATTTACGTAGCAGTACTGAGTTTCGGCTAACGCCGGGGTTGTGTGGTTTGGATCCGCAACCCAGCCGTGCAGGGTTAAATCGCCATGCTGCCACTCAATTGCCAGCGCGTGCTCAAGAAACGCGGTACCGCAAATCGCGCCCAGCCGACGTTCGCGCGGTGCGCCCTGCGTCACCGCGCGATACTGACGGATCATCTTGCCGTTATGATTGAGGGTAATCGCCACATCAAAACGCGCCAGCGCGATGCGGCGAATGATTTCATCAATATGATTAAATTCGGTTTTTTCGGTGCGCATAAACTTGCGCCGTGCCGGAGTGTTGTAGAAAAGATCCAGCACTTCCAGCGTGGTGCCGACCGGATGCGCGGCGGGTTTCACCGTCACGTCCTGGTCGCGTCCTTCCGCGTAAGCCTGCCAGGCTTCCGGCTGTTCCGCCGTGCGGGAAGTAAGCGTTAAACGGGCGACGGAACTGATACTCGCCAGCGCTTCGCCGCGAAAGCCGAGGCTGATAATGGCTTCAAGATCGTCAAGCGAGGCAATTTTACTGGTGGCGTGACGAGCCAGCGCCAGCGCCAGCTCGTCCTTTTTGATGCCGCAGCCGTTATCGCGAATACGGATAAGTTTTGCACCGCCGCGTTCGATATCAATATCAATGCGGGTTGCACCCGCATCGAGACTGTTTTCCACCAGTTCTTTCACCACCGACGCAGGCCGCTCTACCACCTCGCCAGCGGCAATCTGGTTCGCAAGCTGCGGCGGCAGAACCTGAATCGGCATGAAGACTCCTTAGTTAATCAACGTTCCGGTTGAAGCATTAGCGCTGGCCGTCTGAGCCTGATCTTCTCGTGGGCCAGACTGGATCGGATGCGCCTGGAAATAGTTACGCAGCCCGTTGTAAATCGCTTCCGCCAGTTTCTGCTGGTAGTCGTCGCTGGCCAGCAGGCGTTCTTCCGATGTATTACTGATAAAGCCGGTCTCGACCAGAATCGACGGAATATCCGGCGAGCGCAGTACGCCAAGGCTGGCATGTTCCGGGCGACGTTTGTGGATATTGCCCACACGCTGTAGCTGGCTTATTACATTGGTCGCGACGTCATAGCCTACGCGTTGAGAATGGCCGAACTGTAAATCCAGCACCGCCTGGCTCAGATACGGGTCAGCCTGACTGTTTGCCAGCACATCGCCCGCGCCGCCCAGCAGCTCGGATTGTTTCTCGTGCTGCTCCAGCCAGCCGGCCATTTCGCTGTTGGCACGACGGTTAGAGAGCACCCAAACGGATGCACCGCTTGCTGAACGGCTCGGTGCGGCATCGGCGTGAATCGACACCAGGAAGTGGGCGTTTTGTTTACGCGCCACATCTGAACGGCCCATCACCGAAATAAAGTAATCGCCATCGCGAGTGAGGACACCTTTAAACATCGGGTCGTCGTTAAGCAATGCGCGCAGTTTACGGGCAATGGAAATCGTCACGTTCTTCTCACGAGTGCCACCAGGGCCGATAGCGCCGGGGTCCTGACCACCATGCCCCGCATCAATGGCAATAATCACTTTGTCGCCCGAAGCAACGCGCGTGCGGCTGGCCGGGCGTGAAATCGCCGTATCGGTATTGGTCACCGCGGTGATGCGATCGTTTTGCGTTTTAAACGGATTACGCGCTGGTTCTACCGGACGCGGCGCAGGTGCAGGCGTTACCACCGGCGCGTCAACTCGTTTAGCGATCACCGGTGCAGGAGGCGGTGGCGGCGGCGGCGGAACGTCCGCATTGATGGTGAAAACTACCGTATAGCTTGCCCCGTTCTGTTTTTTCACCGCCTGGGTTTTACCCTTTTGCGTCAGATCGACCACCAGACTTAACGACTGGTCATCTTTAGGCGTGCCGGAACGTATAGCTTTCACCAGGTTATCGCCGCTAAACCGCAGCGGCAGCCCCTGAATCACGCCCGTTTGTTTGATATCAAGCGCTACGCTGCGCGGGCCATCCTGGCTAAATGCGTATTCAGGATCGCCCATAAAACTGAAGGTAATGCGCGCCTGCTGATCGCCATTAGAAACCTGAATATCGGATAATGTTGCCGCCGATGCGCCAACGCTGAACACCATCAGCGCCGCAGCCAGCCAACCTTTTGCGCGTAAAATCATCCCGTGATCCCTAAAATTAACCGGCAAACCGCGCCAGCAGAGACTCACCCAATGAGGAGACAGCGGTTATGCGCGCCTCACGCCCTTGCGCCTGGTAATCTAAGTGTATTTCGATATCCGGTTCAGGCAGTACACCCGCACCCTGCTGCGGCCATTCCACCAGGCAGATGGAATCGTTAGAGAAATAATCGCGGATCCCCATAAATTCGAGCTCCTCGGGATCGGCAAGACGGTACAGATCGAAATGGTAAACCATCAGTTTATCGAGGGTATACGGCTCGACCAGGGTATAAGTTGGGCTTTTGACGTTGCCGCGGTGTCCCAGCGCTTGCAGGAAGCCACGGCTGAAGGTGGTTTTACCGGCGCCGAGATCGCCGTACAGATAGATAACCGTCGCGCCGTCGCAGGCTTTCGCCACGCGGTCGCCGAGGTCTAAGGTCGCCTGCTCGTCGGGTAAGGGAATCACTCGATTAATCATGGTCTACGTCAATCACATCCGGGTTAACAACACGCCGTAGCGTGGAAAAGAGATCGGTGGCCAGCATACCGCGGGTACCGAAGCGCGCCGCGAGTTCATCCGCCGCCGCACCGTGCGCGACACAGCCCGCGCAGGAAGCATCATAAAGCGAGAAGGCCTGCCCCAGCAATGCGCCAATGATACCGGAGAGCACATCGCCCATGCCGCCACTGGCCATCCCCGCATTTCCGGCGTCGATCAGCGTTATCGCCCCCGCTTCGCAGGCCACCACCGTGCCCGCGCCTTTCAGCACCACGACACCGCCATACCGTTTTACCAGACGCTGAGCAGAAAGTAAGCGATCGGCTTCAATTTCTGTAACGCGACAGTTCAGTAACCGCGCGGCTTCGCCGGGATGCGGGGTTAACACGCGATTGTGACGTTTATCGGGATTGATTGCCAGCAGGTTCAGCGCATCGGCGTCCCACAGCATCGGTTTATTGACGTTTTCTACTTTACGCAGCGCCTGTTTTCCCCACGCGCTTTGTCCGAGGCCGGGGCCAATGACCACCGCATCCGCCCATTGCAAACTTTCATCCAGAATATCGGGCGTCAGTTCATGCACCATCAGCTCCGGTCTGGCGGTAATTATCGGCGCAACGTTTTCAATGCGAGTAAGCACTCGTACTAGTCCAGCTCCCGCGCGCAGTGCGGCTTCTCCAGTCATGCGTATCGCGCCAGCGGTACCGTGATCGCCGCCGATAACCACCAGTTTGCCATGGTCACCTTTATGCGACGTCGGGCGACGCGGCGGGAACCACGCGGTGAGTTGTGACACGTCTGCACGGCTGATATTCGTCGTCTGTGCTTCCAGCCAGCGTTCCAGCCCCAGCGCATGATGATGCAAACGCCCGACCACATCTCGCGCCTTGCCGGTTAATAAGCCCGGCTTGAGGGCAATAAACGTGAGGGTATGCGCGGCGTGGATCACCGCACCGGGCGCGGTGCCGGTTTGCGCGTTCAGGCCAGAGGGAATATCGAGAGCGAAAATAGGTGCGGAATGCAGATTCGCCAGCTCAATCAGGCGGGCGATCTTCTCGCGCGGCGCGCTCTGTAAGCCCGTGCCGAGCAGCGCGTCGATGATAAGGTCAGTCTCTTCCGGCCACACGGTTTGCGGCGAGTGAATCACCCCGCCCGCATTCAGCCAGGCCTCGCGCGCAGCATGGGCCTCTTCCGGCAGCGGTTTATCGCTCTCTTGCGCCAGCAGCGTGACATTGATGCCCGCCGCCTGCGCCAGACGCGCCACCACGTAGCCATCACCGCCATTGTTGCCATGGCCGCAGAGAATCAACCAGTGTGAAGTTGTCGGGTATATTTCACGCGCCAACGTAAACGCAGCGTCACCCGCGCGCAGCATCAGTTCAAACAACGTCATACCAAGGCTGTCTGCCGCCTCTTTCTCTGCACGACGCAGGTCATCCGCAGCCCACACGGAGTGTGGTATACTTGCAGAGTTTCTCGTCAATGTATGGTCCGTCATGTCACAGCCCCTCGATCTCAATCAGTTAGCGCAACAAATCAAACAATGGGGCACTGAACTGGGCTTTCAGCAGGTAGGTATCACCGATACCGATCTCAGCGCCTCCGAGCCAAAATTACAGGCATGGCTGGACAAACAGTACCACGGCGAGATGGAGTGGATGGCCCGCCACGGCATGATGCGTGCCCGCCCTCATGAGCTTCTGCCCGGCACGTTGCGCGTGATCAGCGTACGAATGAACTATCTGCCCGCCAATGCGGCCTTTGCCAGCACCCTGAAAAATCCCGAACTCGGTTATATCAGCCGCTACGCGCTTGGACGCGATTATCATAAGCTGCTGCGTAATCGCCTCAAAAAGTTGGGCGAGTTGATTCAGGAACAGTGCGTCTCGCTGAATTTTAGACCTTTTGTCGATTCTGCGCCTATTCTGGAGCGACCGTTAGCCGAAAAAGCCGGGATTGGCTGGACAGGTAAGCACTCACTTATCCTTAGCCGTGACGCCGGATCGTTCTTTTTCCTCGGCGAGTTACTGATCGATCTGCCGCTGCCCATCGATAAACCGGTGGTCGAAGAGTGTGGGCGCTGCGTGGCCTGTATGACTATTTGTCCGACCGGCGCCATCGTGGAGCCTTACACCGTCGACGCACGTCGCTGTATCTCCTATCTCACTATCGAGCTGGAAGGCGCTATCCCGGAGGAATTTCGTCCACTGATGGGCAACCGTATCTACGGCTGCGACGATTGCCAGCTCATTTGTCCGTGGAATCGTTTTTCACAACTGACAGACGAAGCTGACTTCAGCCCGCGCAAGGCACTACATGCCCCAGAATTGATTGAACTCTTTGCCTGGGATGAAGCGAGGTTCCTGAAACTGACCGAAGGTTCGCCCATTCGTCGTATCGGCCATTTGCGCTGGCTGCGTAATATCGCCGTTGCCCTGGGCAATGCACCATGGAGTAAGGCCGTTATTGAGGCGCTTGAGACGCGCCGAGGTGAGCACCCACTTCTCGATGAACACATAGAATGGGCGATTGCGCAGCAAATTGAGAAGCGAAATGCCTGCGTGGTCGAGGTGCAGTTACCCAAGAAACAGCGGCTGGTGAGAGTGGTTGAGAAGGGATTACCGCGTGACGCGTAAAACATTCACAGGCTGTGAATAAAAATAAAAAAGCAAAGGGATTCAAAGCACACAGAGAGGTCAAGTGATCAAAATAACATTTTGAAATATTATTTTTCCCATAATGTTCAATGGGATACAAAGATACCGTTCACCGTTCGAAGAATTCTACCTTTCCGTAAAAGTGTCCTGGTCTGTGGATAACTCTGTTTACAAGAGTATTTCAGAAACGAAAAATCGCCTCAGCAAATCGACTTCACTGTGGTTTTAACGAATCAGAAAGAAAATTTGGAGCGGGAAACGAGACTCGAACTCGCGACCCCGACCTTGGCAAGGTCGTGCTCTACCAACTGAGCTATTCCCGCTTGGGTGGTGCGTGCTTAGAAAGCACTTTTCAAATTTTGGAGCGGGAAACGAGACTCGAACTCGCGACCCCGACCTTGGCAAGGTCGTGCTCTACCAACTGAGCTATTCCCGCTTGGGTGGTGCATGCTTAGAAAGCATCTTTCAAATTTTGGAGCGGGAAACGAGACTCGAACTCGCGACCCCGACCTTGGCAAGGTCGTGCTCTACCAACTGAGCTATTCCCGCAAATTTGTTGCTGTCGTAACAACGATTTCTCTGTCGTTACGGGAGGCGCATTATACGAGAAATCCTTTTTGCTGCAACCCCCTCTCAAGCGTTTTTTTTGAAATAGTGTTCAAGTGCCGAATAATTCATCATCCTGGTGCTTTTTACGCCGAATGGCAAGCGCCATCCGGCAAAGACGAGAATCAGAGCTTAATAAAGTTCTCACGGTAGTACGCCAGTTCAGCCACCGACTCACGAATATCATCCATCGCCTGGTGCGTACCCTGCTTCTTAAAACCGTCCAGAATTTCCGGCTTCCAGCGACGCGCCAACTCTTTGAGCGTGCTCACATCCAGATAACGATAATGGAAGTAGGATTCCAGTTCCGGCATATACTTAAACAGGAAACGGCGGTCCTGGCCGATGCTGTTACCGCAAATCGGCGATTTTCCTTCCGGAACCCACTGCTTGAGGAATTCAAGTGTAGCCAGCTCCGCCGCGCGGTCGTCAATGGTGCTGGCTTTCACGCGATCGACCAGCCCGCTGCCAGTATGCGTGCGCACGTTCCACTCATCCATCAGCGCCAGTTGTTCATCTGACTGATGCACCGCAATGGTCGGGCCTTCCGCCAGAATGTTCAGATTCGCGTCAGTCACCAGGGTTGCGATTTCAATGATGCGATCGCGCTCGGGATCGAGACCGGTCATCTCCAGATCGATCCAAATCAGGTTGTTTTCATCTGCACTCATGTTATTTTCCACCCTTATCGCGTGACTATATTCATCTAAAATAGCGTGTATCATAGATCTTTTGCCCATTATGGGCGACCAGGAGTCTGTACGATTGAGTAAAAATAAACTCTCCAAAGGTCAGCAGCGTCGCGTGTCGGCTAACCACCAGCGCCGTCTTAAAACGACTGCGGAGAAGCCCGACTACGATGACAATCTGTTTGGTGAAACCGCTGAAGGCACCGTAATCAGCCGTTTTGGCATGCATGCTGACGTTGAATCCGCCGACGGCGAGACGCACCGCTGCAACATTCGCCGCACCATTCGTTCGCTGGTTACCGGCGATCGCGTTGTCTGGCGTCCGGGTAAAGCGGCAGCCGAAGGCGTAAACGTCAAAGGGATCGTCGAAGCGGTACATGAGCGAACCTCAGTACTCACGCGCCCGGACTTTTACGATGGCGTCAAACCGATCGCCGCTAACATCGATCAAATCGTTATCGTCTCTGCCATTCTGCCGGAACTGTCGCTGAATATTATCGACCGTTATCTCGTCGCCTGCGAAACACTGGACGTCGAGCCGATCATCGTGCTGAATAAAATCGATCTGCTGGACGACGAAAGTATGGCTTTCGTGAATGAGCAGATGGATATCTACCGCAACATTGGCTATCGCGTGCTGATGGTTTCCAGCCATACACAGGATGGCTTGAAACCGCTGGAAGAAGCGCTGACCGACCGCATCAGTATTTTTGCCGGGCAGTCTGGCGTCGGGAAATCAAGTCTGCTGAATGCGTTGCTGGGGCTCAACGAAGAGCGGATCCTGACCAACGATGTTTCCGATAACTCCGGTTTAGGCCAGCACACCACGACCGCCGCACGTCTGTATCATTTCCCGCATGGCGGCGATGTGATTGATTCTCCGGGCGTTCGAGAATTTGGTCTGTGGCACCTTGAGCCGGAACAAATCACCAACGGCTTTGTCGAATTCCATGATTATTTGGGTTTGTGCAAATACCGCGACTGCAAGCATGACACCGATCCCGGTTGCGCCATCCGCGAAGCCGTTGAAGAAGGTAAAATTGCCGAGACGCGATTCGAAAATTATCACCGCATCCTGGAAAGTATGTCGCAGGTAAAAACGCGTAAAAACTTTTCTGATGGTGATAACTGAGAATTATGCTTTAGCGACTGACATTTATCGCGTGCGTCGTTAAAATCGCCACCTTTTCTTTTGGGGCCCGCGCATAATGCGGGTTCAGGAACGACACATCATGGCCTGGAGGCTACTTTGTTAAACGATCTTAAACTTTCACTGCAATACATTCTGCCTAAACTGTGGCTTACCCGCCTCGCAGGCTGGGGTGCGAGCAAGCGAGCAGGATGGCTGACCAAACTGGTTATCGATCTGTTTGTGAAATACTACAAGGTCGATATGCAAGAGGCGCAGAAACCAGATACCGCCAGCTATCGCACCTTCAACGATTTCTTTGTGCGTCCGTTGCGTGACGATGTGCGCCCGCTGAATACCGACCCGAACGTGCTGGTGATGCCTGCCGACGGTGTTATTAGCCAGTTAGGCCGTATCGAAGAAGACAAAATTTTGCAGGCCAAAGGTCACGACTATTCGCTGGAAGCACTGCTGGCAGGCAACTACCTGATGGCCGATCTTTTCCGCAACGGGACTTTCGCCACGACTTACCTATCGCCGCGTGACTATCACCGCGTCCATATGCCGTGCAACGGTATTCTCCGCGAGATGATCTACGTCCCGGGCGATCTCTTCTCAGTAAACCATTTAACCGCGCAGAACGTACCTAACCTGTTTGCCCGTAACGAGCGTGTTATCTGCCTGTTCGACACCGAATTTGGCCCGATGGCGCAGATTCTGGTCGGTGCGACCATCGTTGGCAGTATCGAAACCGTATGGGCTGGTACGATCACGCCGCCGCGTGAAGGCGTTATCAAACGCTGGACCTGGCCGGCGGGCGATAACGAAGGCTCCGTTGCCCTGCTGAAAGGCCAGGAGATGGGGCGCTTCAAACTGGGTTCCACCGTCATCAACCTCTTCGCGCCAGGCAAAGTCCAGCTGATTGAAGAGCTGAAAAGCCTTTCGGTGACCAAACTGGGCCAGCCGCTGGCAGTCTCAACCGAAGCCGTGGTGGTTCCAGAGCCGGAAGTCCTGCCGGAAGAAGAAGTGGCGGCTGAAATTGAAGCCAGCCCACTGGTCGACGATAAGAAAGACGAAAGCTAAATTCAAAAAAGGGTTCTGACGTGCGCCTGATTATCACTTTCCTGATGGCCTGGTGCCTCAGCCTGGGGGCGTACGCAGCGACGGCCCCCGACAGTAAACAAATAGCTCAGGAGCTGGAGCAGGCTAAATCCGCCAAACCTGCCCAGCCTGAAACCGTTGAAACCTTGCAGGGTGCGCTGAACGCGCTTGAGGAGCGCAAAGGCTCTCTTGAGCGCGCTACGCAGTATCAGCATGTGATCGACAATTTTCCTAAACTTTCCCAAACATTACGTTCCCAACTGAATAACCTGCGCGAAGAGCCGCGCGAGGTTCCAGAAGGCATGAGCGCTGATGCGTTAAGCCAGGAAATCCTTCAGGTCAGCAGCCAGTTACTGGAAAAAAGCCGCCTGGCGCAACAGGAACAGGAACGCGCGCGGGAAATCGCTGACTCTCTGAATCAGCTGCCGCAACAGCAAACCGATGCCCGTCGCCAGTTGAATGAAGTGGAACGTCGCGTCGGCGCGCAAACGGCCAACACACCACAGGCGCAGGCGCAAAACCTGGCGTTACAGGCCGATTCCGCACGCCTGAAGGCGCTGGTTGATGAACTGGAACTGGCGCAGCTTTCGGCGAATAATCGCCAGGAGCTGTCGCGTATGCGTTCAGAACTGGCGCAGAAACAGGGCGAACAGCTGGATGCGTATCTTCAGGCGCTGCGCAATCAGCTCAACAGCCAGCGCCAGCGCGAAGCCGAACGGGCGCTGGAAAGCACCGAACTGCTTGCCGAAAACAGCGCTAACCTCCCCGTCGGTATTGTTAATCAGTTCAAAGTTAACCGTGAGCTTTCTCAGGCGCTGAATCAGCAGGCGCAGCGTATGGATTTGGTCGCATCGCAGCAGCGTCAGGCCACCAGCCAAACGTTACAGGTTCGTCAGGCGCTGAACACACTGCGTGAACAGTCGCAATGGCTGGGTTCCTCTAATCTGTTGGGCGAAGCATTACGTGCACAGGTTGCTCGCCTGCCGGAAATGCCCAAACCCCAGCAGCTTGATACTGAAATGGCGCAGCTGCGCGTACATCGCCTGCGCTATGAAGATTTACTCAATAAGCAGCCGCAACTGCGCCAGATCCAGCAGGCCGATGGCAAGCCGCTAACCGCCGAGCAGAATCGCATTCTTGAAGCGCAGCTTCGTACCCAGCGTGAATTGCTGAACTCGCTGTTGCAAGGCGGCGACACGCTAATTCTGGAACTTACCAAGCTTAAAGTTTCCAATAGTCAGTTGGAAGACGCGTTAAAAGAAGTGAATGAAGCGACGCATCGCTATCTGTTCTGGACTTCTGACGTGCGGCCAATGGACTTCAGCTGGCCGCTGGAAGTGGTGCAGGATCTGCGCCGCTTAATCTCGCTGGATACCTTCAGCCAGTTAGGTAAAGCCACCGCGATGATGCTCACCAGCAAGCAGACGCTGCTACCGCTCTTTGCGGCGTTGATTCTGGTGGGCTTCAGTATCAGTTCGCGCAAACACTTTACCCGTTTTCTGGAGCGTTCCAGCGCACGTGTCGGTAAGGTCACCCAGGATCATTTCTGGCTGACCATGCGTACCGTTTTCTGGTCGATTCTGGTCGCTTCTCCCCTGCCCGTCCTGTGGGCGACGCTTGGCTATGGCCTTCAGGAGGCCTGGCCTTACCCGCTTGCCGTGGCGATTGGCGATGGCGTAACCGCCACCGTGCCGTTGCTGTGGGTGGTGATGATCTGCGCCGCCTTTGCCCGCCCGAATGGTCTGTTCATCGTGCACTTCGGCTGGCCCCGTAACCGCGTACTTCGGGCGATGCGCTACTATCTGATGAGTATCGGGCTTATTGTGCCGCTGATTATGGCGCTGATCATGTTCGATAATCTCAACGATCGCGAGTTTTCCGCCTCATTAGGCAGGCTGTGCTTCATCCTGATATGTGGCGCGCTGGCGGTGGTCACGCTCAGCCTGAAACGCGCCGGTATTCCCCTCTGGCTCGATAAAGAGGGCGACGGCGATAACATGGTTAACCGCCTGCTATGGAATCTGCTTTCCGGTGCGCCAATGGTTGCTATTTTAGCGGCAGCCGTCGGTTATCTGGCAACATCACAGGCCTTGCTGGCGCGTCTGGAAACCTCGGTCGCTATCTGGTTCCTGTTGCTGGTGATTTACCACGTTATTCGCCGCTGGATGCTGATTCAGCGTCGTCGTCTGGCGTTCGACCGTGCCAAACATCGACGCGCAGAGATGCTGGCAAACCGTGCCCGAGGCGAAGAAGAGACGCACCCGACCAGTCTTGAAGGCTCGGTGGAAGCCGAGGTGAGTGAAGTCGATCTCGACACCATCAGCGCACAGTCGCTGCGGCTGGTACGCTCAATTCTGATGCTCATCGCGCTGGTTTCGGTGATTGTGCTGTGGTCTGAAATTCACTCCGCTTTCGGCTTCCTGGAAAATATCTCGCTATGGGATGTCTCCTCGACCGTGCAGGGCGTGGAAAGTATTGAACCCATTACGCTCGGGGCGGTGTTGATTGCGATTCTGGTGTTTATCATCACTACGCAACTGGTGCGAAATCTGCCCGCACTGCTCGAGCTGGCGCTATTGCAGCACCTCAACCTGACGCCGGGCACCGGCTATGCGATCACCACCATCACCAAGTACCTGCTGATGCTGTTTGGCGGGCTGATTGGCTTCTCGATGATTGGTATTGAGTGGTCGAAATTACAGTGGCTGGTTGCCGCGCTCGGTGTCGGACTTGGTTTCGGGTTACAGGAAATTTTCGCCAACTTTATTTCCGGCCTGATCATCCTGTTTGAGAAACCCATTCGTATCGGCGATACGGTCACTATTCGTGATTTGACCGGAAGCGTCACCAAGATCAACACTCGCGCCACCACCATCAGCGACTGGGACCGCAAAGAGATTATCGTGCCGAACAAGGCCTTTATCACCGAGCAGTTCATCAACTGGTCGCTGTCGGATTCGGTTACCCGCGTGGTGTTGAGTATTCCTGCGCCGTCGGATGCCGACAGTGAAGAGGTGACGCAGATTCTGCTGACGGCGGCACAGCGCTGCTCGCTGGTAATTGATAACCCAGCCCCGGAAGCCTTCCTGGTCGACCTGCAGCAAGGGATTCAAATCTTTGAACTGCGTATTTACGCAGCGGAAATGGGTCACCGTATGCCGCTTCGCCACGAAATCCACCAGCTGATTCTGGCGGGCTTCCGCGAGCACGGCATCGATATGCCGTTCCCACCGTTCCAGATGCGTCTGGAAAGCCTGGGTGGCACGAAAACGCCGGCAGGAAGAACATTAACGTCCGCGGGGCGTGGACGTAAGGCCGGAAGTTTGTAGGTCGCTTAAGAGATCGGTAGGGCGGGCCAGCATCACGCTCCCCGCCATTGCCTGATGGCGCTTCGCTTATCAAGCCTACCGATCCTTTCGATTACTCCATCGCCAACTCAGGCGCATTCGCCGTCCGGCGACGATAGTTCTCGTAAATCCCCATCGCCATCAGCGAGAAGAAGATCGGCCCGCCAACCATCCACAGAGCGCTGCTCCAGTCATTCGCTTCAATCACCGGTTGGATAACAGTGAAGATGTTGGCAAACGACACGATCAACACCACGACTACGGTGGCGACCAGTGCAGAAGCACGCGTTTTAAAGATAACGAACGGTCTTTCCAGATCGGTTTTCGCTTTGAAGAACGGGAATGCCAGAGCAAGGAAGAGATACGGCAGGGTCATCGAGACGTTCGCCATCAGCGTCAGTTTGTTATAGAACGCGGAAGCCGTATCACCGCCAAACGATACCAGCAGGATAAACAGACAGACCAGACCACACTGCGCCCACATTGCGGTTTCCGGCATACCGCTCGCGTTCAGACGCGTGATGGAGGTCGGCCACAGGGCTTTTGGTGTGCCCTGCACGATGGCTTTCAGCGGCGAGTAGATCAGGGTGAAGAACGCACCGGTATACGCGAGAAACATCGACAGGCCAGTAATGCGCGCAAACCCTATTCCAAGTGAAGTAGTCGCCTCTGGGGTTAACCCCAGCGCATGCCCGAGCGTTTCGCCCAGGCTATGCATCAGCACATAGGTAATATTACCAAGGTTGGTGGCACGATTACTCAACACCGCCTGCCAGTTGGTGCTCACGCCCCACAGAACGATCGCCAGCGCGTAGCCGATAGAGATAACAATCGCCGCGAAGATAATGCCTTTTGCAAAGTTCTTCTCCGGGTTTTCGGTTTTATCCACCAGCCCACCGACGGCTTCGATACCGCCGTAGGCAAAGATGGCAAAGACCACAAAAGACAGCATCGCCAGACCAGACTGGTAGCCGGGGTTCGGCGAGGCGACGAAGTTAATCGGTTCGGCAAAGTTTCCGCCATTTAGCGCCAGAATGATGATACTCACGACCAACAGCACCAGGTTCAGGCACATCACTGAAATCCCACCAACGGCAGTTATTTTGGCGATTTTATTGATCCCGCGGGAGGCAACAAACGTCACCAGTAACATCCAGCATACCGCCAAAATGCCGACAGCTTGTGTAGGCGTCAGGCCAGCGAAAGCCCACACCTGAGTTTGATCCGAGCCGCACATGAAGGTGGAAAATGGCACCCACACTTTCGCCGCAGTACTGACCATCCAGACCACATAGGACGAGAACCACATAAAGGTACCGATAAAGGCGAAGCGTGGCCCTACGCTGTTATTCATCCACGAGTAAATACCGCCCTCTTCCTTGCGGTACGCCGAGCCCATTTCCGCCATCATGAGTGCAAAAGGAATAAAGAAGAAGAGTGCCGAGAGAATATAAAAAGGCGCGGCGCTGTAGCCCATTAAATAGAATGCCGACGGGCTATTGGCAAAGCCAAACACCGACGTAAAGATCATCAGAATAAGCCCGGTAAGGCTCATCTTTTTTAGAGACTGGTTCATCTTGCCGTTCCAAAAAGAGTCATAACGCAAATCACGTTATCCCACGCCGACTGGCAGGGAAGAAAGCGCGGATAGTAGCAAAAAACCAGATTATTATTGTGACAATATTGGCGGATAACGAAGGAAAGTCTGTAAAAAAGAGCAGCGTTAGTTACATTAACTAAACAGGATGAATACAACAAGCTGATTCAATAATGCGCGGCTATGTTTTACCGGGATAGCCGCGCAGAGATATCAGGCGCGATCGACCGTAAAGGCGATAACGTCGGCAATTTGCTCCGCGTCCAGCGCCAGCATCACCAGACGATCGACACCCAACGCTACGCCAGAACAATCAGGCAGACCAGCGGCTAACGCATCCAGCAGGTTCTGATCGATAGGCTGCTGCGGCAGACCGCGCGCGGCGCGCTTACGGTTATCCTGCTCGAAACGCTGCTGCTGTTCACGCGCGTCGGTCAGTTCATGGAAACCGTTCGCCAGCTCCATACCTTTGAAGTAGACCTCGAAACGTTCCGCCACACGGTGATCTTCAGCGCTGATTTGCGCCAGAGACGCCTGGCTTGCCGGGAAGTGGTAAACAAAAGTCGGACGATCTTTCCCGATGTGCGGCTCTACGCCGAAGGCAAACAGCAGCTGTAACAGGGTATCCCGGTCTTCTTCTGCATCGGCAACGTTGCTGAGATCCAATTTTGCAGCCACCTCACGCAGCAGCGTTTTATCGGCAGAAAGCGGGTCAATTTCCAGATGGCGCTGGAATGCCTGTTGATAAGAGAGGCTTTCCGCCGGCTGGCACTCCAGTACCTGTTGCAGCAAATCATCCACCTCGTTGATGAGTCGGTACATATCAAAATGCGGACGGTACCACTCCAGCATGGTGAATTCCGGGTTGTGGTGACGCCCCATTTCTTCATTACGGAAGCTTCTGCACAACTGGAAAACCGGGCCACAACCTGCCGCCAGCAGACGCTTCATGTGGTATTCCGGGCTGGTCATCAGATAGAGATTCACGCCCTGAGAATGCCCCGGGCCCACAAAGCGAGTCTCAAACGGCACCAGATGGACATCAGTTACCGTAGCCTGGCTCATACAGGGCGTTTCCACCTCAAGCACGCCGCGGTCAGCAAAGAAACGACGAATTTCCGTCATCACAGCCGCGCGTTTTAATAGGTTAGGGATGGATGCGCTCGGCTGCCAGGTTGCCGTCTCGCTCATGGTTTTTTCTCCAGATTCAAACAAGGGCACGAAGTCTACTCGTAACCTGTCAACGAGACAAATTTTGTGCGGAAATTATTAGCGTGGTCAGTCGGCGCAAGGGAGTAGTAAGGGGTAGTTTAGTAATTAAATTAATCATAATTAGTGATGATTCGGGGCTATCAGACTCAAAAATAATCGAACACATCAAATTTCCCTCAGATTTCTACGGGTATACTGCTTTACCCATAAAGGAGCAGTGGAAACGTTTCCGCCATAGCGAGTCGTAATCAGGTGAACTACCTTTTGCTTAGAGCGAGTGCGGAATAACAATAATCTGGAGGAATGTCGTGCAAACCTTTCAAGCCGATCTTGCCATTATAGGTGCTGGCGGAGCTGGTCTACGAGCAGCCATCGCCGCGGCGCAAGCTAATCCAAACGCCAAAATAGCTTTAATCTCAAAAGTTTATCCGATGCGCAGCCACACCGTTGCGGCTGAAGGCGGTTCCGCAGCCGTCGCACAGGATCACGATAGCTTTGAATACCATTTTCACGACACCGTCGCCGGCGGGGACTGGCTCTGTGAACAGGATGTCGTGGACTACTTCGTCCATCACTGCCCGACAGAGATGACCCAGCTTGAGCAATGGGGCTGTCCGTGGAGCCGTCGTCCGGACGGCAGCGTAAACGTGCGCCGCTTCGGGGGAATGAAAATTGAACGTACGTGGTTCGCCGCCGATAAGACCGGCTTCCACATGCTTCACACCCTCTTCCAGACCTCTTTGCAATTCCCGCAAATTCAACGCTTTGATGAACATTTCGTCCTCGATATTCTGGTCGATGATGGCCACGCCCGCGGCCTGGTCGCGATGAATATGATGGAAGGTACGCTGGTGCAGATTCGCGCCAACGCGGTGGTGATGGCGACCGGCGGCGCGGGCCGCGTCTATCGCTACAACACCAACGGTGGCATCGTCACCGGCGACGGCATGGGTATGGCGCTGAGCCATGGCATTCCGCTGCGTGATATGGAATTCGTTCAGTATCACCCAACCGGTCTGCCGGGTTCAGGCATCCTGATGACCGAAGGCTGCCGTGGTGAAGGCGGTATTCTGGTCAACAAAAACGGCTACCGTTATCTGCAGGATTACGGTATGGGCCCGGAAACCCCGCTGGGCGAGCCGAAAAACAAATATATGGAACTGGGTCCGCGCGACAAAGTTTCTCAGGCCTTCTGGCACGAGTGGCGTAAAGGCAACACTATCTCCACGCCGCGCGGCGATGTGGTTTATCTCGACCTGCGTCATCTGGGCGAGAAAAAACTACTGGAACGCCTGCCGTTCATCTGCGAACTGGCGAAAGCGTACGTGGGCGTCGATCCGGTGAAAGAGCCGATTCCGGTGCGTCCGACCGCGCACTACACCATGGGCGGTATCGAAACCGATCAGCAGTGTGAAACCCGCATCAAAGGGCTGTTTGCGGTGGGCGAATGCTCCTCTGTCGGCCTGCATGGCGCAAACCGTCTGGGTTCCAACTCGCTGGCTGAACTGGTGGTCTTTGGTCGCATGGCGGGCGAACAGGCAATGGAACGCGCCGCAACCGCAGGCGAAGCCAACAACGCCGCGCTGGACGCTCAGGTTGCTGACGTCGAAAGCCGCCTGAAAGCGCTGGTTAATCAGGAAGGTAGCGAAAACTGGTCGAAGATCCGCGACGAAATGGGTCTGTCGATGGAAGAAGGCTGCGGTATCTACCGTACGCCGGAATTGATGCAGAAAACCATCGATAAGCTGGCCGAGCTGCAGGAACGCTTCAAACGCGTACGTATCACCGATACCTCCAGCGTGTTCAATACCGACCTGCTCTACACCATTGAGCTGGGCCACGGTTTGAATGTCGCCGAATGTATGGCGCACTCGGCCATGGCGCGTAAAGAGTCCCGCGGCGCGCACCAGCGTCTGGACGAAGGCTGCACCGAGCGCGATGACGTCAACTTCCTCAAGCATACGCTTGCTTTCCGCGATGCCGACGGCACCACGCGTCTGGACTACAGCGATGTGAAAATCACCACGTTGCCGCCAGCCAAGCGTGTCTACGGTGGCGAAGCTGAAGCAGCCGATAAAAAGGAGAAAGCGAATGGCTGAGATGCATAACCTGAAAATCGAAGTGGTGCGCTATAACCCGGAAGTGGACTCCGCGCCGCACAGCGAATTTTATGAAGTGCCTTATGATGAAACCACTTCGCTGTTGGATGCGTTGGGCTACATCAAAGATAATCTGGCGCCCGATTTGAGCTATCGCTGGTCCTGCCGCATGGCGATTTGTGGTTCCTGCGGCATGATGGTCAATAAAGTGCCGAAGCTGGCCTGTAAGACCTTCCTGCGCGATTACACGAAAGGCATTAAGGTTGAGGCGCTGGGCAATTTCCCGATCGAGCGCGATCTGATCGTCGATATGACGCACTTTATCGAAAGTCTGGAAGCCATTAAGCCATACATCATCGGCAACTCGCGTACGCCGGATCAGGGCCCGAATAACCAGACACCGGCGCAGATGGCGAAGTATCATCAGTTCTCTGGCTGCATTAACTGTGGCCTGTGCTACGCAGCCTGCCCGCAGTTTGGTCTGAATCCTGAGTTTATCGGCCCTGCCGCCATTACGCTGGCGCACCGCTATAACGAAGACAGCCGCGATCATGGGAAGAAAGAACGTATGACGCAGTTGAATGGTCAGAATGGCGTCTGGACCTGTACCTTCGTCGGTTACTGCTCCGAAGTGTGCCCGAAACACGTCGACCCGGCAGCGGCCATTCAGCAGGGTAAAGTGGAAAGCTCGAAAGACTTTCTTATCGCTACCCTGAAACCACGCTAAGGAGTGCATCATGACGACTAAACGCAAACCCTATGTGCGGCCAATGCCGTCCACCTGGTGGAAAAATCTGCCGTTTTATCGCTTCTATATGCTGCGTGAAGGAACGGCGGTAACCGTTGTCTGGTTCAGCATTTTGCTGATTTGCGGCCTTTTTTCGCTGAAGCATGGGCCTGAGTCCTGGGCAAACTTTGTCAGTTTCCTGCAAAACCCGATTGTGGTGATTCTGAATCTGATCACCCTCGCGGGCGCGCTGCTGCATACCAAAACCTGGTTTGAACTAGCGCCGAAAGCCGCCAATATTATTGTAAAAGACGCAAAAATGGGGCCAGAGCCCATTATCAAAGGGCTCTGGGTGGTGACGGCTCTCGTCACCGTGGTCGTGCTGTTTGTGGCACTGTTCTGGTAAGGAGGCCAGGGTGATTAATCCAAATCCAAAACGTTCTGACGAACCGGTATTCTGGGGCCTGTTTGGCGCAGGTGGAATGTGGGGCGCGATCGTCGCGCCGGTGATTGTCCTGCTGGTTGGTATCATGCTTCCGCTGGGGCTGTTCCCGGGCGATGCGCTGAGCTATGAGCGTGTGCTGGCCTTTGCACAAAGCTTTATTGGCCGTGCGTTTCTGTTCCTGATGATTGTGCTGCCGCTGTGGTGCGGTTTACACCGTATTCACCACGCGATGCACGATCTGAAAATTCACGTTCCAAGCGGAAAGTGGGTTTTCTACGGCCTGGCTGCTATTCTGACGGTTGTGACGCTGATTGGTATCGTCACTATCTGATGAAATTCTAATGTTAATCCGGCCCGCCACTGGCGGGCCGTTTTGTATGGAAGCCTGGTCATGTTTAAAACGTCTCTCTGCGCGCTGCTGCTCGGTGCATCGTGCACCGCACTTGCCGCCCCCCACACTGAACAACAGATAACGGAAATCGTTAATCGCGCCATTACACCACTCATGAAAGAGCAGGCTATTCCCGGCATGGCCGTCGCGGTCATCTATCAGGGCACGCCGTATTATTTTACCTGGGGCGATGCTGACGTTGCGAAAAAGCAGCCCGTCACGCAACAGACGCTGTTCGAGCTGGGGTCAGTCAGTAAAACCTTCACCGGCGTCCTGGGCGGCGACGCGATTGCGCGTGGGGAAATTAGTCTGAATGATCCGGCAACAAAGTACTGGCCGGAATTGACCGGTAAGCAGTGGCAGGGCATTACGCTGCTGCATCTCGCGACTTACACCGCTGGTGGATTACCGTTACAGGTGCCGGAAGACGTGACTACCGATACTGAACTACGCCGCTACTACCAAAACTGGCAACCTGAATGGGCACCGGGGACGCATCGCTTATACGCTAACGCCAGCATTGGGCTTTTTGGCGCGATGGCGGTGAAACCGTCCGGTCTGAGCTTTGAGAAGGCCATGACCGAGCGCGTGTTGCAGCCGCTCAAGCTCACGCATACGTGGATAACCGTGCCGCCCGCCGAACAGAAGCACTACGCCTGGGGTTATCGCGACGGGAAAGCCGTGCATGTCTCGCCTGGTCAACTGGACGCCGAAGCTTATGGCGTAAAATCCACTATTCAGGACATGGCCCGCTGGGTGCAGTTCAATATGGACACCAGCAAAATCAGCGAGAAGACTCTGCAGCAGGGCATTACGCTTGCGCAGTCGCGCTACTGGCAGATTGGCGATATGTATCAGGGATTAGGTTGGGAAATGCTAAACTGGCCGGTAAACCCTGACACCATAATTAACGGCAGCGACAGTAAAATCGCCCTCGCCGCTCTGCCTGCAAAAGCCGTCACGCCGCCTGTACCTGCCGTAAGCGCATCATGGGTGCATAAAACCGGTGCAACCGGCGGATTTGGCAGCTACGTCGCTTTTGTTCCGCAGAAAGAACTCGGCATTGTGATGCTGGCAAACAAGAATTACCCCAACCCTGCACGTGTAGCCGCTGCGTATCAAATTCTGAATTCGCTGCAATAAGTGATTTTTGGCCTGTTTCGGCAGGCCATTCTCTCTCGATTTTCCTGCTGTCATCTACACTTAACAAAAAACCAGTAAGGAAACTCCTATGCGCATCCTGCCCGTTGTCGCCGCCGTCACCGCCGCATTTTTGGTGGTTGCCTGCAGCTCCCCGACACCGCCGAAAGGCGTTACTGTCGTAACTCCATTTGATGCAACTCGCTATCTCGGCACATGGTACGAGATTGCCCGATTTGATCACCGATTTGAACGCGGGCTGGAACAGGTCACCGCAACCTATCGTCTGCGTGATGACGGCGGCCTGAATGTGACGAATAAAGGCTATAACCCGGATCGGGCAATGTGGCAGAAAACCGAGGGGAAAGCCTATTTTACGGGCGATCCAAATCGTGCGGCCCTGAAGGTATCGTTCTTCGGCCCCTTCTATGGCGGCTATAACGTGATTGCACTCGATAAAGAGTATCGTCACGCGTTGGTTTGCGGGCCGGATCGCGACTATCTGTGGATACTCTCACGCACACCGACCATTTCTGATGAGATGAAACAGCAAATGCTGGCCGTCGCAACCCGGCAAGGTTTTGATGTCAGTAAGCTAATTTGGGTCAAACAACCCCATTAATGGGTGCTGAGTTTCAAACCGATAATGCCAGCAACAATCAGCCCCAGGCTCGCCAGACGCATGGGGCTTGCCGATTCACCCAGCAGGAGAATACCGGTAATGGCAGCCCCCACAGCGCCGATACCCGTCCAGACCGCATAAGCCGTACCGACCGGCAGGCTTTTCATCGCCCACGATAGCAACGCCATACTGACAATCATTGCCGCAATGGTGATAACGCTTGGCGTCAGGCGGCTGAAGCCATGCGTGTATTTCAGGCCAACCGCCCACACCACTTCGAGTAAACCCGCGATAAGGAGAATAATCCAGGACATAACAGGCTCCAGAGAAATGGGGCCGTCCCCGATGAAAAAGAGGCGCTTACGGGTCGTCCCGCAAGGCGATGGTGAGCGGATATTTTATCAATCGATAACGCGAGGATCAAACAGGAAGAGCGGTACGGTGAGGTCATCACCGTACCGCTCAGGAGTGCAAATTACTGCTGAGCTTTAGTGGCCGCACCGGAAATCGCATTGCCACCATCAGAAATATCTTCGCCAACGCCGCGCGTTGTATTACACGCCGTCAGTACAGATGAAAGCACTACCACGGTAAAAAACGCTGCAATTGTTTTCTTAATCATCATGTCGTCCTTTAATGGTCAATGTTTTATGCATGTAGCCTGTTAAGCATAGACAAATTCCCGCGCTTCGACGGAAAAGGAGAACGATTTAAGAATTATGAAGGTTAGCTGGCGGCGTGAGAGATGATGCTGCCGAGATCTTTGATATCTTCACCAACGCCACGCGCGGTGTTGCATCCGCTAAGCAGGGTGCCAGCGACAATCAACAGTAGAAGTGTTTTAACGGTACGTGTCATCATCCTTGCCTGAAATCATCAGGCGCAGCGCGGTGCTGCGCCCTCATTCATCCATTTATAACATGGATTACTTCACGCGGGATACATATTCGCCAGAGCGGGTATCCACTTTGATCACTTCGCCAATCTGAACGAACAGCGGAACTTTAACCACTGCGCCAGTGGACAGGGTCGCCGGCTTGCCGCCAGTGCCTGCGGTGTCGCCTTTCAGACCTGGATCGGTTTCAATGATTTCCAGTTCAACGAAGTTCGGCGGGGTCACGGAGATAGGCTGGCCGTTCCACAGGGTCACGATGCATTCAGCCTGGTCCAGCAGCCATTTTGCGTTGTCGCCAATCGCTTTTGCATCAGCAGACAGCTGTTCGAAGGTTTCGTTGTTCATGAAGTGCCAGAACTCACCGTCGTTGTACAGGTAAGTCAGGTTCATATCGACAACGTCAGCACCTTCAGCGGAGTCAGTAGACTTGAAGGTTTTCTCTACACGGGTGCCGGTCAGCAGGCGGCGCAGTTTAACGCGAGCAAACGCCTGGCCTTTACCTGGTTTAACGAATTCACTGGATTCAACCGCGTACGGTTCGCCATCCAACATGATTTTAAGACCAGCACGAAAATCGTTGCTATAGTAAGTCGCCATAAGGCCCTCTGAAATTGTGAAATGGTAGCTAAGCCACAAAATGGCGCATATTGTAACCCTAAATACCCCATCCAGAGAAGATTGGTTATCGCAACTTGCCGATGTTGTGACCGATCCGGATGAACTATTACGTCTTTTAAATGTAGACGCTGATGAAAAATTGCTCGCAGGAAGAGAAGCGAAACGTCTTTTCCCGCTTCGCGTTCCCCGCGCGTTTATCGCCCGGATGGAAAAAGGTAACCCAAATGACCCGTTATTGCGTCAGGTTTTAACCGCGCAGGACGAGTTTGTCACCGCGCCCGGTTTCTCGACCGATCCGCTGGAAGAGCAGCACAGCGTGGTACCAGGGCTCCTGCATAAATACCACAATCGTGCGTTGTTACTGGTCAAGGGCGGCTGTGCGGTGAACTGCCGTTACTGCTTCCGTCGTCACTTCCCGTATGCGGAAAACCAGGGCAACAAGCGTAACTGGCAGGCCGCGCTCGACTACATTGCGCAGCATCCTGAGCTGGACGAAATTATTTTCTCCGGCGGCGACCCGCTAATGGCGAAAGACCATGAACTGGCGTGGCTGATAACGCACCTGGAAGCTCTCCCGCATGTAAAACGTCTGCGCATTCATAGTCGCTTGCCGATTGTTATTCCGGCACGCATCACCGATGCGCTGGTTACGCGTTTTGCGCAAAGTCGGCTGCAAATCCTGCTGGTGAATCACATCAACCATGCCAGAGAGATAGACGATGCGTTTCGTGCCGCAATGGGGCGTTTACGTCAGGCAGGCGTGACGCTATTAAACCAGAGCGTGCTGCTACGCGGCGTGAACAATCATGCTCAAACGCTTGCTGACCTCAGTAACGCGCTTTTTGATGCGGGCGTGATGCCTTACTACCTTCACGTTCTCGATAAAGTGCAGGGCGCAGCCCACTTCCTGGTGAGCGATGACGAAGCACGTCATATTATGCGCGAACTTCTGACACTGATTTCCGGTTATATGGTGCCAAAACTGGCGCGTGAAATCGGCGGCGAGCCTAGCAAAACGCCATTGGATCTTCAGCTTCGTCAGCAATAATTTATCTGCCCTCTATTATGAGGGCAATATTATTCACTATCGATATAGTTAATTAATAATAGTTGCCCGACTGAGATTATCTGGACATCAGTAACAGCTGTGATATTTTACCTCCCCATCTGATATAGCCTCAATTAATAATATATATCTATATTTTCTGGCAAATTATTTACAAGATATATGGTTATGGAGAACCAATATGGCATTAAATATTAAGGGTGTTAATACTGGTGTTATTCGTCAGGGAAATGCATTCGTCGCATTGGCCTTAAAAATCAAAGAGCCAAAAAACAAGGAATCCCTCTTCTTTTTCCCTGCGCTGGTACTCAGAGACCTCTTCATCGCCCTGGAAAGCCGTCTCGCGGCGCTACATCAGCTGCAAGGCGATGATCGGCAGAAGTATGAGAAAGCGCGTGATAAAACCGCCAAAAAGATGCTGGAAAGCGTACCGGCGCTTCAGGAAGACGAACTTCGTCATGCCGATGTGAATTACCGCATCGATGGTCTGGAATTAACGCACAATGGCAAAGATGATTTAACGATCGCCTTGAAGTTACACAGTGGTGATATCGTCGAATTAACCATTAATGCATTGCAAATTGATCTTCTGGTTAAAGCAATTATTCATGCTATTAATAATGCGGGAATGAAAGAGCTGGCACTGCGTATTTCATCCCTGCTCGATTTTCTGCCACTCTATGATGCCGATTGTCAGGAAAAAGGCAGTCTGGAATATGATTTCTACGATCAGGCGCAATGGAAACACGATTTGTTCAGCCATTATCTGGCGGTACTTTATCGCTTTACCGATAAAGCGGGTAAAGAGTGCTTCAGCGGTAGCATTGTCAAAACGCGTACCCCGTCGGGCAGCAAAGAAGCGCAGGCCATTTCTCGCCGCTTACTCGATTTCAGCCCACGACTGAAAAAGCTGGCCGGCACGCCGTGTCAGGTGTATGTCAGAACGTTGAACGCGAATAACGGGCAGCAGCTGACGCAGGAACAGTGCTTACGCGCGCTGTATCATTTACGCGTTCAGTCGGTAAAAACGCCAGCCTGATGGCACAGGATGGCGGCGATATGTCGCCATCCGGCACTTAGCGCCCCTGAATAATCAGTTTGGGCACTTATAAACCTGACCGTTCATTTCGGTGTCGGTAGGCACAAAGCTTGAAAGCATGCCTTGAGTGGGGCTGCTGACACCGTAAATCACGTTGCCGCCCATCTCTGCCGCGTGGTTACGTAACGCATTCGCCGCACCGCGCATTGAGCCGCCCTCTTCACCCATCTGCCCAGAAAGCCAGTTTCCTTGCTTACCTGTTGCAGTACCTAACAGTTGGCATTCTGCGCCCGGCTTATCTTCAACGAAGCGAACATTCTGCCCACCCGCACTTAATTCGTTGCTGGAACTACAGCCAGCTAACAGCAGCGTGGCGCCAACGATCCCTGCTAAATATTTTACCTGCATGTTATTCCCCACAATCAATGAGCTGGACGCATGTCGTCCGTGTGTAAACCTTATACTAAAAAGATGACCAAAAGAAAAACCCCCGGTCATTTCTGACCAGGGGTTTCTTTGTTGCTATGGGGTATAGCGCACGATTACATCATGCCGCCCATACCACCCATGCCGCCCATACCGCCAGCAGCACCTAAATCAGGCGCGTCGCCTTTCGGCAGGTCGGTTACCATGCACTCGGTGGTGATCATCAGGCCCGCAACGGATGCCGCGTACTGCAGAGCAGAACGAGTTACTTTGGTTGGGTCCAGGATACCGAAGTCGATCATGTTACCGTATTCTTCAGTTGCGGCGTTGTAACCGTAGTTACCTTCACCCGCTTTAACCGCGTTAGCAACAACAGACGGTTCTTCACCGGCGTTGGTCACGATTTGACGCAGCGGAGCTTCCATTGCGCGCAGCGCAACTTTGATACCCACGTTCTGGTCTTCGTTCTGAGCAGTCAGGCCAGCCAGTTTCGCTGCAACGCGAACCAGCGCCACACCACCACCAGCAACCACGCCTTCTTCTACCGCCGCACGGGTCGCGTGCAGGGCATCGTCAACGCGTGCTTTCTTCTCTTTCATTTCAACTTCAGTAGCAGCGCCCACTTTGATCACTGCAACGCCACCTGCCAGTTTAGCAACGCGTTCCTGCAGTTTTTCACGATCGTAGTCAGAGGTTGCTTCTTCGATCTGTTTGCGGATCTGAGCAACACGGCCCTGGATCGCAGACTCTTCACCCACGCCATCGATGATGGTGGTGGTATCTTTGTTGATAACAACGCGTTTCGCCTGACCCAGATCTTCCAGGGTCGTTTTTTCCAGCTCCATACCGATCTCTTCAGAGATAACGGTACCGCCAGTCAGGGTTGCGATGTCCTGCAGCATAGCTTTACGACGGTCGCCGAAGCCCGGTGCTTTCACCGCAGCCACTTTCACGATGCCGCGCATGGTGTTAACCACAAGCGTAGCCAGCGCTTCGCCTTCAACATCTTCAGCGATGATAACCAGCGGTTTGCCTGCTTTCGCAACGGCTTCCAGAACTGGCAGCATTTCGCGGATGTTGGAGATTTTTTTGTCAGCCAGCAGGATGAATGGGCTTTCCAGTTCAACAGCACCGGTGTCCGGTTTGTTGATGAAGTACGGAGACAGGTAGCCACGGTCAAACTGCATACCTTCAACGACGTCCAGCTCATCTTCCAGACCAGTACCGTCTTCAACGGTGATCACGCCTTCTTTACCGACTTTATCCATCGCTTCAGCGATCAGTTTACCTACGGTTTCGTCGGAGTTAGCGGAGATGGTACCTACCTGAGCGATAGCTTTGGAGTCAGAGCACGGTACGGAGAGCGCTTTCAGCTCTTCAACAGCAGCCTGAACCGCTTTGTCGATACCACGTTTCAGATCCATCGGGTTCATACCCGCAGCAACAGCTTTCAGGCCTTCAGTGATGATGGACTGAGCCAGTACGGTCGCGGTGGTGGTACCGTCGCCTGCAGCGTCGTTCGCTTTAGAGGCAACTTCTTTCACCATCTGCGCGCCCATGTTTTCGAATTTGTCTTCCAGCTCGATTTCACGCGCGACGGAAACACCATCTTTAGTGATGGTCGGCGCACCGAAAGATTTGTCCAGAACCACGTTACGGCCTTTCGGGCCCAGGGTTACTTTAACTGCGTCTGCCAGTACGTTTACGCCGCGCAGCATTTTCACACGAGCGTCGTTACCGAATTTTACGTCTTTAGCTGCCATTATCTTTATTCCTTAAATTCGTATGTTCAGTGTCGTTCGCGGATTACGCTTCAACAATTGCCAGAATGTCGCTTTCGGACATGATCAACACTTCTTCATTGTCGATCTTCTCAGATTTCACACCGTAGCCATCGTTGAAAATAACGATGTCACCAACTTTAACGTCCAGCGGCTGCACAGTCCCGTTTTCCAGGATGCGACCCTTACCGACAGCGATGATTTCGCCACGAGTTGATTTTGCTGCTGCAGAACCGGTCAGAACGATGCCGCCAGCAGATTTCGTTTCAACTTCTTTACGTTTGACGATCACACGATCATGTAACGGACGAATACTCATTGATAGCTCTCCTTTGAGAAAGTCTTTATCAGTTATGGGTGACGCCGGGCCGCAATCGGTTTTCCGGCTAGTGACCAGAGAGATGGGGATGGGCCATCCCCCCTTCAAGGGGGAGGTCGAAAAAAATTTCAGAAAAAATTGCGATCGCAGCGAAACGGTGTACCCCGACGAAAAACAGGGTAAATCGCTTGCGTTTCAGCCAATAAGGGTTGTGTTACTATTCATTTCTTTACCAATGCCGGGACGCGGTCATGAGTGGTCTGAAACAAGAGCTGGGGTTGGCTCAGGGTGTGGGTTTACTTTCAACTTCATTGCTGGGTACCGGTGTCTTTGCGGTACCTGCGTTGGCGGCGCTCGTTGCCGGGGGCGATAGCCTGTGGGCCTGGCCCGTTCTGATAATCCTTGTCTTTCCCGTCGCCATTGTTTTCGCCATTCTGGGCCGTCACTTTCCCAGCGCGGGCGGGGTGGCTCACTTTGTTGACATGGCGTTCGGCCCTCGCCTGGCACGCGTGACCGGCTGGCTATTTCTTTCGGTGATCCCCGTCGGTCTCCCGGCGGCATTACACATCGCCACCGGATTCGGCCAGGCGCTGTTTGGCTGGCACGACAGCCAGTTGTTGCTGGCGGAGATTGGCACGCTGGCAATTGTCTGGTGGCTGGGCTCGCGCGGGGCAAGCTCCAGCGCCAACCTGCAAACGCTGGTTGCAGTACTCATTGTGGCACTCATTGCCGCCATCTGGTGGTTTGGCGATATTCGCCTGAGCGAAATCCCCTTCCCACCCGTAACGCAAATTGCACCCAACCATTTGTTTTCGGCGCTCTCGGTGATGTTCTGGTGCTTCGTCGGCCTGGAGGCATTCGCCCATCTGGCCTCTGAATTCAAAAATCCGGAGCGCGATTTCCCCCGTGCGCTGATGATTGGCCTGCTGCTCGCCGGTACTGTTTACTGGGCCTGTACGGTCGTGGTGTTACACTTCAATGCCTATAACAGCGAGCTGGCCGCTGCCGCCTCGCTACCCACCATCGTAGTGCAACTCTTTGGCGTTCAGGCATTGTGGGTTGCCTGCGTTATCGGCTACCTCGCCTGCTTTGCCAGTCTCAACATTTATATTCAAAGCTTCGCGCGTCTGGTGTGGACGCAGGCGCAAAGTAAACCGCAGAGCCCCCTTTCCCGCCTGTCGAAAAAACAGCTCCCCGTAAATGCGCTGAATGCTGTATTAGGCTGCTGCGTGATCAGCACGCTGGCGATTTTCTGGCTCGATATCAACCTTGATGCGCTTATCGTCTACGCCAACGGTATCTTCATTGTTATCTATTTACTGTGCATGCTTGCCGGGTGCCGATTGCTGAAGGGGCGCTATAAGGCGCTGGCGGCGATAGGGACACTGCTTTGCGTCGTTTTGCTGGCAATGGTGGGATGGAAGTGCTTGTATGCGGTGGTGATGCTGGCGGTATTCTGGCTATTCCTGCCAAAAAGTAATGGCGCGTAAACCGCGCCATTCCACTCACATTTAGCGATCGTCTTTATGATCCAGACGGTCGCGTTCTTCATCTTTACGCTGATATTCACCATCAAACGTCTGCCCGCCATCGTTGCTGGCGCTGAACCCGCCGCCCGGCATGCGCGAAAAGTGCAGATGCGGTAACAGTTTCATGGTCAGATGTTTCTGCACCGGCGGCAGCAGAAGCAACAGGCCGAGGAAGTCGGTGAAGAAACCCGGCAGTAAAAGCAGTAAACCCGCCAGAATCAGCGAAACGCTTTTCACCATCTCCGCCGCCGGACTTTCTCCCGCTTCCATTTTCTGCTGCATCAGCACGAAATTCTTGAAGCCCTGGTTACGCACCAGCGACATACCAATCACGGAAGTAAAGATGACTAAAACTAATGTGAGCAGGACGCCAAAGACATGGGCGACCTGAATAAAAATCGATATCTCTATGTAAACATAAAGAAAAATAGCAATAAGCGGTATCCAGCGCACTGGCTTCTCCTGTTAATCGTGAATGCTTTCGCCTTCACGTATAAATTTTGCTGCTGTCACCCAGTGTAAATGGTGGCGGCCTGTCATTTTTCAATCAGACAGCCGAGAAATTTTTGTCAACAATGGTCAAGCGGTGACCCATTTCACAAATCAATAAATCTTATGAGAATCGCCTCGTAATAAGTGATCAAGATTACTGTAATTCGCTATCATCAGCATATGATCACGGGCACCGGGTCGATTAAGGACATAATCGTCGGCCAGAAAATACGCATAACCTCGTAAATTCTGCGTATTTGGTGAATTCATTGGCAGATTGCAAAAGAAGGTTCACATGCTAAACAACATTCGTATCGAAGAAGACCTGTTAGGTACAAGGGAAGTCCCTGCGGACGCGTACTATGGCGTTCACACTCTGAGAGCGATTGAAAACTTCTATATCAGCAACAGTAAAATCAGTGATATCCCAGAGTTTGTTCGCGGTATGGTGATGGTGAAGAAAGCCGCTGCGCTGGCAAACAAAGAACTCCAGACCATTCCAAAAGGCGTTGCTAACGCGATTATTGCGGCGTGTGATGAAGTCCTGAACAACGGCAAATGCATGGATCAATTCCCGATTGACGTCTACCAGGGCGGCGCGGGCACATCCGTTAACATGAACACCAACGAAGTGTTGGCGAACATTGGCCTTGAACTGATGGGACATCAGAAAGGCGAATATCAGTATCTGAATCCGAACGATCATGTTAACAAATGTCAGTCCACTAACGATGCTTACCCGACCGGTTTCCGCATCGCGGTGTACACCTCAATTGTAAAACTGGTGGATGCGATTCATCAGTTGGGCGAAGGCTTCCAGCGTAAAGCGGTTGAGTTCCAGGACATCCTGAAAATGGGTCGTACCCAGCTGCAGGATGCGGTGCCGATGACCCTCGGCCAGGAATTCCACGCGTTCAACGTGCTTCTTAATGAAGAAACCAAAAACCTGCTGCGCACTGCAGAATTACTGCTGGAAGTTAACCTCGGCGCAACGGCTATTGGTACGCGCCTGAACACCCCGGATGGCTATCAGCAGCTGGCAGTGCAGAAACTGGCGGAAGTCAGCAACCTGGCGGTGGTTCCGGCGGAAGACCTGATTGAAGCGACGTCTGACTGCGGCGCTTATGTGATGGTTCACAGCTCACTGAAGCGTCTGGCTGTGAAGATGTCCAAAATCTGTAACGACTTGCGCTTGCTCTCTTCTGGCCCGCGTGCTGGCCTGAATGAAATCAATCTGCCGGAACTGCAGGCTGGCTCGTCTATCATGCCAGCGAAAGTTAACCCGGTTGTGCCAGAAGTGGTTAATCAGGTGTGCTTCAAAGTCATTGGTAACGACACCACAGTAACCATGGCTTCCGAAGCGGGTCAGTTACAGCTGAACGTGATGGAACCAGTGATTGGTCAGGCAATGTTTGAGTCTATCCACATTCTGACCAACGCTTGCTACAACCTGCTGGAAAAATGCGTTGATGGTATCACCGCTAACAAAGCGGTTTGCGAAGGTTACGTCTACAACTCTATCGGGATTGTGACCTACCTGAACCCGTTCATCGGCCACCATAACGGCGACATCGTCGGTAAGATTTGCGCTGAAACCGGTAAGAGCGTACGTGAAGTCGTTCTGGAGCGCGGCTTGCTCACAGAAGCTGAGCTGGACGATATCTTCTCGGCACAGAACCTGATGCACCCGGCCTACAAAGCGAAACGCTATACAGATGAAAGCGAACAGTAACAGTAGCGGTTAAGATACAAAGGGCATGTCAGCAATGACATGCCCTTTTTGCTTTTTATGATTTACCAACCTACAACATTCTAATATCAACTTGTAAACACAAGGAAGGCTAATATGTTTGGTGCAGAGCTCGTTATTGTCCTGCTTGCGATTTATCTCGGAGCAAGGCTCGGCGGTATCGGCATTGGTTTTGCCGGTGGCTTCGGCGTTCTTATCCTCACCCTTTTATTTCAAATTAACCCAGGAGCAATTCCGTTCGATGTCATTGAAATCATCATGGCGGTTATCGCGGCTATCGCCGCCATGCAGGTTGCCGGGGGGATGGATTACCTCGTCAGTCTGGCGGAGCGTATGCTGCGCCGTCATCCGAAGTACATCACCTTTCTGGCTCCGCTGGTCACCTGGTTTATGACCATTCTGGCCGGGACCGGGCACACCGCGTTCTCCACGCTGCCGGTTATCACCGAGGTAGCGAAAGAGCAGGGTATTCGCCCGTCTCGTCCGCTCTCTATCGCCGTTGTCGCCTCACAGATTGCGATCACCGCATCACCGATTTCCGCGGCGGTGGTTTTCTTCGCCGGTATCCTGGAACCGATGGGCGTAAGCTATCTGACGCTGCTGGCTATCTGTATTCCCGTCACGCTGATTGCCGTTATGCTCACCGCCTGCGTGTGTAACTTCCTGGGCTGCGAACTGAAAGACGATCCGGTTTATCAGGAGCGTCTGGCTAAAGGTGAAGTGAAACTGCGCGGAAGCCAGGTCTTCAAACTGAAACCGCACGCGAAACGTTCTGTGCTGCTGTTCCTGATCGGTATCGTCGCGGTAATGTTCTACGCTACCGCCATCAGCGACACGGTTGGCCTGATTCAGAACCCGGTACTGCCGCGTAACGAAGCGATTGTGGTCTTCATGCTGACTATCGCGACGCTGATTTGCTTTACCTGCAAAATTGATACGGGCGAGATCCTCAACGCCAGCACCTTTAAATCCGGTATGAGCGCCTGTGTCTGCGTATTGGGCGTGGCCTGGCTGGGTGATACTTTCGTGAAAGCGCATATCACGGATATTCAGGCAGTAGCGGGTGATCTGCTGCACAACTACCCATGGCTGCTGGCTGTCGTGCTGTTCTTTGCCGCTACCCTGCTCTACTCCCAGGCGGCAACCACCAAAGCCCTGATGCCTGCCGCGTTGATGCTGGGTGTTACCCCGCTGACAGCGATTGCCTCTTTTGCTGCGGTTTCTGCACTGTTCGTTCTGCCAACCTACCCAACTCTACTCGCGGCGGTTGAAATGGATGATACTGGTTCAACGCGTATCGGCAAATACGTCTTTAACCACGCCTTCCTGGTGCCTGGCGTTATTGCCATCGCCCTGTGCGTCATCTTAGGTTTCATCTTCGGCGGGATCATGCTGTAAGTAAAAAACCTTAAACCCGGGCCGCTATGCGGCCCGTTTCGCGCCTCCCCCACACCACACCGTGCTATAGTTGCCTCTTTCACCGATACGAGGTTGATGATGAGCACTACCGACGCTGTTGTTGTTCTCTGTACTGCCCCGGATGAAGCGACTGCCCAGGATCTCGCCGCCAAAGTGCTGGCGGAAAAACTGGCCGCCTGCGCGACAATCATTCCCGGCGCGACGTCGCTCTATTACTGGGAAGGAAAGCTGGAGCAGGAGTACGAAGTGCAGATGGTACTGAAAACTGACCTCACACATCAGCAGGCGCTGCTCGATTGCCTGAAGTCTCATCACCCGTATCAGACCCCGGAATTATTAGTTTTACCCGTTACTCACGGAGACAGCGATTATCTCTCATGGCTCAACGCATCCTTACGCTGATCCTGCTGCTGTGCAGCACATCCGCCTTTGCCGGTCTGTTCGACGCGCCCGGCCGCTCTAACTTTGTTCCGGCGGACCAGGCGTTCGCTTTCGATTTTCAGCAGAACCAACAGGATCTCAATCTTACCTGGCAGGTTAAAGAGGGATACTACCTTTACCGCCAGCAAATTAAGGTCGTACCTAATCAGGCGCAAACATCGCCGCTGGTGCTGCCCGCCGGACAGTGGCATGAAGATGAATTCTACGGCAAAAGTGAGATTTATCGTCAGCAGCTAACCGTACCGTTGACGATTAACCAGGCGTCTCAGGGCGCGACCCTGACGGTAACGTATCAGGGCTGTGCTGACGCGGGATTCTGCTATCCGCCCGAAACCCGAACCGTTCCCCTGAGTGCGGTTGTGGCAACCACCGCGCCGATCGAAACCTCTGTGCCCGCCAGCGTGGATTTACCCTTCTCCGCGCTCTGGGCGCTGCTCATCGGCATAGGCATAGCCTTCACGCCCTGTGTGCTGCCGATGTATCCGCTTATTTCGGGGATCGTGCTGGGCGGTAAACAGCGGCTCTCCACAGCGCGTGCGCTGCTGCTGGCGTTTATCTACGTCCAGGGGATGGCGCTCACCTATACCGCGCTCGGATTGGTTGTCGCCGCCGCCGGCATGCAGTTCCAGGCTGCTCTGCAGCATCCGTACGTGCTCATTGGACTCTCTGCGGTGTTTATCCTGCTGGCGCTATCGATGTTTGGCGCGTTCTCGCTGCAACTACCGTCGTCCCTACAAACGCGATTAACGTTGATGAGCAATCGCCAGCAGGGCGGGTCTCTGGGCGGCGTTTTCGCGATGGGCGCGATTGCCGGGCTGATCTGCTCTCCATGTACTACCGCACCGTTGAGTGCCATCCTGCTCTACATTGCGCAAAGTGGTAATTTGCTGTTAGGTGGCGGCACACTTTATCTGTACGCACTGGGGATGGGTCTGCCACTGATTCTGGTTACTGTCTTTGGCAATCGCCTGTTGCCGAAAAGCGGGCCGTGGATGGCGCATGTCAAAACGGCGTTTGGCTTTGTGATCCTTGCATTGCCGGTTTTCCTGCTGGAACGGGTTATTGGCGAGACGTGGGGCCTCCGGTTATGGTCACTCCTCGGCGTCGCATTCTTTGGCTGGGCGTTTATCACCAGCCTTGGTGCGCAAAAGCCGTGGATGCGGCTTGGGCAGATTGTCCTGCTCGCTGCCGCGTTAATCAGCGTGCGTCCGTTACAGGACTGGGCCTTCGGCAACACGGAAGCCACGCAGGATCGCCCTCATCTGAACTTTACTCAGATAAGCAGCGTCGATGAACTCACCCAGGCGCTGGCGAGAGCCAAAGGTCAGCCAGTCATGCTAGATCTTTACGCCGAGTGGTGCGTAGCCTGCAAAGAGTTTGAGAAGTACACTTTTAGCGATTCACAGGTTCAACAGGCGTTAAGCAATACCGTACTGTTGCAGGCGGATGTGACGGCTAACAACGCGCAGAACGCCGCGCTACTGAAGCATTTAAACGTACTGGGCCTGCCTACTATTCTCTTTTTCAATAAAGAGGGGCAGGAACAGCCGACACAACGGGTAACCGGATTTATGGATGCTGCGGCATTCAACGCGCATTTGCGCGATCGCCAACCGTAGACAACACTTTAGACGGGAAAAACCGTTGGGAACGAAGGAGAACACCGTGCAACGTGAAGATGTCCTGGGAGAAGCCCTCCACTTACTAGAGATCAGAGGGATAGCCAGCACTACGCTTGAGATGGTTGCCGAACGTGTCGATCGTCCACTGGATGAGCTAAGGCGTTATTGGCCGGATAGTGAAGCTCTGCTTTATGACGCGCTACGTTATCTTAGCCAGCAAGTGGATATCTGGCGTCGTCAGCTGATGCTCAATGATGAATTGACTGCTGAGCAAAAGCTGCTGGCGCGCTATAATGCGCTGACGGACTGCGTCAGCAATCAGCGTTATCCTGGCTGCCTGTTTATCGCTGCCTGTACCTTTTATCCAGACCCGGACCATCCAATCCATCAACTGGCGGATCAACAGAAACAAGCGGCCTACACGTTTAGCCACGACCTGCTCACTCAACTGGAAGTCGATGACCCGGCAATGGTGGCAAAACAGATGGAACTGGTACTGGAAGGCTGCCTGAGCCGAATGCTGGTTAATCGTAGCCAGGTAGATGTCGATACGGCGCATCGTCTGGCTGAAGACATTCTGCGCTTTGCGCAGTGTCGTCAGGGCGGTGCATTGACCTGAGTGTACTCTTTTCGGGCGCTTTGCACGAAAAGCATGCAGTTAACGCGTTTTTGTCACTTATTTTGCTGAAACCCGTTGACGCCAACGGCCCTTTACGGTTTAATGCGCCCCGTTGCCCGGATAGCTCAGTCGGTAGAGCAGGGGATTGAAAATCCCCGTGTCCTTGGTTCGATT